>JAJDZR010000340.1 GCA_022824545.1 Chloroflexota bacterium | reverse complement strand
CGATGACCCGGTGACCGGCCTTTGTCAGCTCTTCGACGATTACGCTGCCGACGTAGCCGGCGCCACCGGTGACGAGAATGTTCATCGGACGCTGCCAGAAATGTGCCACCTACTCTAATCGGATTGTGCCACGCTGTCACGTCCGCCCGGTAGCCGTGCTCGGAGCTGCGCCAGCTCCGGCGCACCCAGCAGCCACGCGACCAAGCCATAGACGAGCACCCCCAGCCCGCCGAGTGCCAGGGCGTGCCCCACGCGGCGCGTGAGCGTCGCCAAGGGCGTTGTGACATGCGGCGGATCGAGCCAGCCGAGGACGCCCACGAGCACGAGCACCAGCACCAGCACGACGGCGGCGAGCGCCGTGCGGAGGAGCGAGGCCGGTAGATCGGTTCGAGCGAGGCTGGGCAAGCGGCGCCGGAGCAGGAAGAACAACACCACGGCCTCGACCGTTGTGACGGCGGAGAGCGCCATTGCCAACGCCACGTGCTCCAGCCGGCCCACGAGGAGCAGGGCTAGTGCCACGTAGCTCACCATCGCGAGCGCCCCGGCCACCACCGGAGTGCGGGTGTCGTAGAGCGCAAAGAAGCTGCGCGTCAGGATTTCGAGCGCCGCGTGGGCCGGTAGCCCCAGCGCGTACCAAGAGAGGGCCGCAACGGTGATGGCGGTGGACTCGGCGGTAAAGGCATTGCGTTCGAGCAGCGCGGCGACGAGCGGGCGGCCGGCAATGACGAGCAGGACAGCGGACGGCACGGTCAGAAAGAGCACGAGGCCGAGCATCCGGCTACTGGTCCACGCCAGCGCCTGAGCACGGCCTTGCGCCGCCAGGTTGGCAAAGGTTGGGAAGATCGCGTCGCCAATACTCATCCCAAAGATGCCGAGGGGCAACATCATCACGAGCCACGCATAGTTCAACGCAGCGAGTCGCCCCTCCGGCAGCACGGAAGCGATGCTGGCAGTCAGCAGCACGTTGAGGTGTACGACCCCTTGCCCGACCAGGCGCGGCGCCATCAGCCGCACGATGTCGCGCACGGCGGTATCGCGCAGCCCTAATCGCGGCGTGTAGCACACACCACGCCTGATGAGCGTGGGTACCTGGATGAGCACGTACAGCCCGGCTCCGCAAACGGCGCCGACCGCCAGGCCGGTCACTCCGGCCTCGCCGCGCGCGACAGTCAACGCCGCGGTGAGGATGGCCGCGTTGTACAACACCAAGCCGAGCGCCGGGGCGAGAAAGTGGTCGAGCGTGTTCAGCGCGCGCCGCGTGACCTCACCCAAGGCAAACAGGACCGGCGAGAGCGCCAGGATACGCACGAGGACGACCAGCCGTTCGGCCGCCGCGCCGGTGAAACCGGGGAAAACGACGACCACCAGCCAGGGCGCCAACACCACCAGCGCCAGCGCCGCCAGGCCGCACGCCAGCACAATGAGCGAGCCAACAGCGGAGGCCAACCGCCAGAGGGCGGCGCGCTGCTCCTGCGCCAACGTGCGCGCGAAGACCGGGATCAGGGCAGAGCCGAGCGCGCCACCGGCCAGGAGGCTGAAGATCGTATCGGGCAGCCGAAAGGCCGCCACGTAGAGGTCGTTGTCGAGCGAGGTGCCGAACTGGGCACCAATGGCGATGTCACGCGCCAGCCCGACCAAGCGGCTGGCGATGAAGGCGCCCGTGAGGATGACCGCCGGCCGTAAGAAAGAGACGCCAGCGGCCTCAACTGGGGCGCCGGGGTCCTCGGTGCCAGCGGGATGAGCGGCGAGGCGACGCGACACGGCTGCATTCTACCGTGCAAACGGCGCGCCGCGCCGGGGTAGGGACGACCGGTGCTACACTGAGTACATCGCACACCCGGTTGATAGAGCGCCGTGAGTATGTCAGCGTCACCGCCAACGCATGTCGGCCGGCGCGGGATCACCCCCGCGACGGCCGAGTTTGTCATCCTTTCGTTCGAGGGTCCTGACCAACCGTACTCGCAGGCGGGCGGCCTCGGCGTGCGCGTGACCGAGCTATCGCAGGCGCTGGCCGAGGCCGGCTTTCGCACCACCCTCGTCTTCATCGGTGATCCGGCGCTGCCGTCGGTCGAGCAGCGCGTTCACGACCGCCTGACGCTGCGACGCTGGGGACAGTGGCTGAGTCAGCATCATCCTGGCGGAGTCTACGACGGCGAGGCGGCCAAGGTTGCCGACTACAGCGGCTCAGTGCCCTACTTTGTGCTCGACGAGCTTGCCCGGTCCGCCGCGGCGGCCAACCGCTTGCTGGTCGTGCTCGCCGAGGACTGGCAAACGGCGGACGCGCTGTGCCATCTCAGTGACCTGCTCGCCTATTTCGATCTCCGCGACCACGCCTTGCTCCTGTGGAACGCGAACAACGACTTCTCATTCGGCCACATCAACTGGGGACGCCTGGGCTACGTGGCCACGCTGACTACCGTGAGCCGCTACATGAAGCACGTCCTGTGGAAGATAGGGATCAATCCGCTCGTGATCCCCAACGGCATTCCGAACAGCTTCCTCGCGCCACCCGACTCTAAGCAGGTCGCGGCGCTCCGGGACGCCGTGGGGGGCAGCCCCTGCCTCTTCAAGATCGGGCGCTTCGACCCCAGCAAGCGCTGGCTGATGGCCGTAGACGCGGTAGTGCGCCTGAAGCAGCGGGGACAGCGCGTCAAGCTGCTCATGCGTGGGGGGATGGAGCCACACGGTGGCGAGGTCATCCATCACGCCTACAGCCAAGGGCTGGCCGTGCATGACGTGGTGGCGCCGGACCAGGAGTTCGAGACGCTGTGCGAGGCGATTGCTGCCGCGGCGGACGCCGACATCATCAACCTGCGCTCGTTCATCAGCGACGACTTCAAGCGCGTTTGCTACCGCGCCGCCGACGTGGTACTGGCCAATAGCAGCCACGAGCCGTTCGGGATTGTCGGACTGGAGGTCATGGGCGCCGGGGGTATTGTCGTGCTGGGCGGCACCGGCGAGGACTACGCCATTCCGTTCGAGAACTGCCTAGTTGCCGAGACCGACGACCCGGAGGAGATCGTCGGGTACGTGACTACATTGCAAATGCAGCCGGACCTGCTCACGAAGATACGGACCGAGGCCCGGAAGACGGCGGCGCTGTTCACGTGGGATCACGTCATCGGCAATCTGGTCAGTAGGCTCAACTACCTGGCCGCGGCGCAGCAAGCGGTCTTCGGTGGTCGCGGAGGTTACGGAGCGTAGCGGTGGCGCAATACCTGACCATCTACGCGCTTTGCCACCAACCGCGGCGGATTAAACTGCCGGCCGAGGGCATGGGGCCAGACGCTTCGCCGGCGGCCATCGAGGCGGCGCTGTTCGACGAAACAGCCAACCGTTTCTACTTCCAGGAGGTAGCAACCTACTGCTATCACCCGGCGATGCAGCTGTGGCGCCGACTGCTCGACGCCGGGCTGGCGCTCGGTCTCGGCGTCTCGGTGTCGTTCCTGAAACAGGCCGAAGCCTGGGACGAGCCCTTGCTCGACCGGCTACGACAACTGGCCGCTCATCCGCAGTGCGAGCTAGTGGCGGTCGAGCCGTATCACAGCTTCCTGCCCCTGATTGATCTGCCGCACTTCCAACAGCGCATGAGTTGGGGTGATTCCTACGTGGAGTCTTTGTTGGGCGCACGTCCGCGGGTTGCCGACACCACCGAGATGCTGATGTCGGATGCCATTTACACGACGCTGGGCGCTGCCGGCTACGAGGCGGCATTCCTCGACGGGCGAGAATGGGTACTCGGATGGCGGCAGCCCACGCATCTGTATCACGGCGGAGGTGCCGCCGGGCCGCACCTGCTGACCCGCCACCGCGACTTGAGCGACGACGTTGGCTATCGCTTTTCCAACCACGCCTGGGACCAGTTCCCGCTGCGGGCGCCGACATGGGCGGCTTGGGTGGCCCAAGCCGGCGGGGACTTTGTGTGCGTATCGTGGGACTTCGAGACGTTTGGCGCGCACCATACGCGCGATAGCGGCATCTTCGAGTTCCTGGCGACGCTCCCACAGGCGCTCGACGCACACCGCGTCCAGTGTCTACCGCCTTCGGAGGTCATTGCCCGGTTTCGGGACCGGTCGTATCACCTGCCGCTGCCCCACTTCGCAACCACCTGGGCCGGCGATGGCAACTGGGAGTTCTTTCTGGGTAACAAGGCGCAACAGGCACTCTTCCAACTGATGCTGGCCGCGTATAACAAGGCGCGGCTGACGGAGAACGAGCGGCTCGTTGACCTGGCGCTCTGGCTGCTCCAGTCGGACAACCTGCACTGGCTGCAATGGTACGGACACTGGGGACCGGAGGCCGAGGTATCGGCCTACTTCACGCCCCGCGAGTGGTGGGCGCTGGGGGCGGAGCGGATCGTGTGGGAGCAGCAGCAGGTCTACCTGAACTTTCTCGCAGCGCTCGATCCCTACTGCGCCTCATCCTCTAACGGGCCAAAGCCGCACGGATAGTGCCAGGTGTGGTGCGGCTTTGGCCCATTACCCGGCCCCCGCTCCATCGTCGAGCGATAGAGCGGGAGATTATGGTGGAGGGCAGTCGGGACGGATTTAGGCCACCGGCCGGAAACCGCTGGACACCGCGACCACAATTCTATATTGTGTATACAATCAGGTGACGATGTACGAGTGGGACGAGACCAAGCGGCGCGCCAATCGGACCAAGCATCGCCTTGACTTTACGGCTATCGAAGCCTTCGATTGGGCTACTGCTTCGACCAAGCCGGACAACCGTCACGGAGAACCACGATTCGTTGCTACCGGCTATATCGGTAGTCGCCTCCACATCGTCGTCTACACCGAGCGCGGCGACCGCATGCGGATCATCAGTCTACGCAAAGCCAACCCGAGGGAGACGAGAGACTATGTCCAACTCCGCGCGCAAAGATGATCTCACTACGATGACGTTTGACGAGATCGCCGCGAAGTACGGTGAAGAGGCAGCAATCAACGCCGGCATCGCTGCCGATCCCGACACATGGGAGCTTACCGAGGAGGACTTCGCGCAGATGCGTCCCGCAAGCGAAGTGCATCCTGAATTCGTGGAGCGCTGGCGGCGCACGCGGGGCAAGCAGAAGGCGCCGACTAAGGAGCACATCTCTATCCGCCTCGACGCGGACCTTGCAGCGCATTTCCGGGCCAGCGGGCCGGGCTGGCAGACGCGGTTGAACGACGCGCTGCGCCGTGCCGTCTTCGGCGAGGCCGGGTAGCAGGTACTTCGTCTCCGAGGATGAGTGCCTTGCTCACTACAAGACCGAGGCCGTCTATCGGCAGGTGGTCGTGTACTGAGGGCCGGGGAACACGCTCCTCTACTCTTTCGCGCGAGTGCGTCGGTCGTAGACGTATCTCAGAAAATCTGGCCAGTCCGGATCGCGGCCTTGCTCGGTAAAGCCGATCGCTTCCACGCACCGTCGGCTGGCAGTGTTGTCAGGCTCAATCCCCGCTTCCCACACGTCAATATCGGCAACCTTCGGATCAGCAAGCGCCTGCGCCAAGATGCGCTTGCCATAGCCTTGGTGCCGGAGATCAGGCCTCACGAAGAACATAAAACTCGCTGGCTCCGCGTCCTCAAGGCCGAACACGATGAAGCCGACGGCAACATCACGCTCGTATGCGACACACGCATACTGCCGCGGAGTAGTAGCAACATAGTCGAGGTAACGCTGGTTCAGTCCTTCGACCCGCCGACTGAGCTCCTTATCCTGAAACCAGCATTGGAACATGGGGAGGTGCTCACTCTGACAGGGCCGCAAGTCAATGCCAGTATCAGGACTTGATTCTGCACCCATCATCTCCACCACCCATGTTCCGCGGAGAACAAGCTATCAAGAATATCGTCCAGACACCGAAAACTGGCAGCACACCACCCCGGAGTGGGATGGCCGGGGGGCTACGTTAGTCGTGCCAGTGTTACGAACCTATCTCTTGACACCGCGGAGGCACTATCCGATCACGCCGGTACTCCCTACTCCTGTGGTAGGCTGTCTGTCGCAGCAGACGAGCCAACCGAAAGGTGAAGGGGCGGAGGCATGACCAGCGTTGACCAGCAAGGATTCATAGATTGGGACGCGGCGCCGGCGAAAGAGGTCTTTCCAGGCGTGACGCTGACCATCGTATCAGGGGAGAAGATCATGTTCTCGCGCGTTGATTTTGCGCCCGAGGGCATGGTGCCGGAGCACAGCCATCCCCATGAGCAGGCCGGGTTCGTCGTGTCGGGTGAGGCCGAGTTCACGGTGGGAGGCGAAACGCAGGTGCTACGAACGGGGGACTACTACATGATCCCCGGTGGCGTGCCGCACAGCGTGCGCCAGCTAGCCGGGCCGCTGTGCTGCATGGACATCTTCAGTCCCCCACGCGAAGAGTATCGGTAGCGGGGGAGCTACTAGCTATCAGCCGTTAGCTATCAGCCAGCGAGTTGTGGGACGTGCCGGCGCTACCAGCTCAGGGCCGATCAACGGTAGAATGCTGCCCGATAGCTCTAATGGAGCTACCGGGCGAGGAGGCTTTATGGCGATCTACGAGTATTGGTGCGGTAACTGCAAGCAAGAGTTCGAGCTGATGCGGCCGATGAGCCAGTCGGCGGCCCCGGCCACTTGCCCAACGTGCAGCACGACGACCACCGAGAAGCTCCCGTCGGTCTTTGCCTCGAAAGAGGGCTACGCGATCAAAGTGCCGGAGAAGGGCGCGCTCCGAGACGCCGCACACACGTCGTCCACGACACCGTCGTCGTGATGGCGGCGGCGAGTGCCACGGTCGCGAGGTGCTACTCGATCCCTTCGTACCAGCCGACGCCGAAGAGCAGATTGCCGCGCCGCACGACCCAACTGTGCTTGAGCGCATCCTCGCGCGTTTCGGGGTGCGTGAAGAGGTAGCTCACCCACTCTCCCCCACCCGTTTCCGTGACGGCGGCGAAGGCCTCGCCATAGTTGAAGCCGTTGGCGTCTATGCGCTCGCGCGTCGTGCCCACCAGATCGGGGCGGTTGGAGTTCGCGACCGTGTAGAGCCGGCCATCGTCCCGCTCTTCGATGACGAAGACGTACCACGGGCCGTCGGCGCTGGCGGGGTCGTTGTAGTGGGAGAGCGTGGCCTCGCGCCCCGTGTCGTCGTAGCGCGTGAGGGCGCGCCCCACCAGCAGCCGCGCGTACTCCGCCGGGTCCTCCTTTGTCGGGGCCGGCGTATACCAGCCGCTGGCGAAGATGAGGCCATCCTCCAGCACGGCGTAGTAGTGCTTCACTTCCTCAATCGTGTGGAAGGGGTTCTGCTCATCTCTCGTGGGCACGCCCAGTACATCGCGGACGAATATACCCTCCGGCGTCGCTTTGATGAGGTCGCCAGCATAGTAGTAGCCGGCGTCGCCATAGGCCTCGGAGCCGACCGTCAGGTCCTGGCCGACGTAGACGTTGGCCGGGTGTGCGAGTACGGTGCCGGTCGCCGCCTCGAGAATGAAGACGTACCAGCGCCCGTCCACGCTCTCCATTGAGCTGTGGTAGGCGATGGACGCCGCGCGGCCCTCCGAGCGGTAGCGGGCCACGGCCTGCTCCACCGTTGCCACCGTGTAGGCGGCCAGCTCGCACTTCGAGGGCAGCGGCGGCTGCGGAACAGCGTCCTCGTACCAACCGGAGGCGATGATGACCTCGCGGCGGCGGACGGCCCAGGAGTGCTTCAGCTCACAACTGGCGCCGTTGGGGTTGCGGAAGTAGTACGTAATCCAACTGCCTTCCTCGGTGACCTGCAGGAGATCCGGGCCGAAGCGCGCGCCCGTGATATCAACGCCGACCGGTCCGAGCACGCTCTGCCCCAGCAACTCCGGCAAAGTCGAGTGCGCGATGATCGTGCCCGCCAGGTCAAGCACGTAGATGTACCAGTCGCCATCCACACTCTCGGGGTCGTTGTACCGTTTCAGCAGCGCATCAAGTCCGCCCACGTCGTAGACATCCACGGCGTCCTGCACAAACCACTGCGTGTAGCCCGCCGGATCGTCCTGCTTGTTGGGCAGCGGGACTACGTTCTCATACCAGCCCGAAGCGAAGAGCAGCCCGTCGTGGCGCACCAACCAGGTGTGCTTCTGGCCCGCCTCCACGGCCGTCTCGCCATCGTAGGTGCGGTAGTAATAGCTCACCCAGAGGCCGGCCTCCGTCGCCTTCAGCATCTCCGCGCCGTAGGCGTAGCCGCGCGAATCGCGCCGTGTCGCCGACTTCACCCCCAGGAGTGACGAGTTCGGATGCAGGATAAGCTCGTCTACCGCCAGGTCGACGATGAAGAGGTACCAGCGGCCCACTGCGCTTTCCGGGCTGCTGTAGTATGCGAAGGTCGCCTCGCGCCCCTGCTCATCGTACATGGCGATGGCCGCCGCCACGTAAGCCTGGGTGAACGCCGCAGGCTCATCGGGGCCGACGGACGCGGCCGCGAGGTCGCGCTCCCAGTCGAACCGCTCGCTATTCAGGCGCTGCTGCAGACCGAGCGGGCCGCTGATCCACGTGCGGTGGCCATCGGTGAAAGCCGTGTGGTTGCTGGCTTTCTGCCAGACGAGTAGGCCATTCGTCGTCCGCTGGTGGGTGACGCCCTGGCCGGGATGATGCTGCTCATTCTCCAAGCAGACGCCCACCGTGTCGGGGATCATGGCATGCAGTGCCTGGAAACCCAGCACGAACCGGCAGTCCGCCGCGGCCGCCGACCGACCAGTGCCGCCAACGAGGGCGGCGGCAGCCAGACCGAGTGCAACCACCAGCGCAGTAAGGCGAGCGGCTAATGACGACATGCGAGTACTCCTTCACGAGGCGACGACGTGTAGCTATAAGCGTAGCAGGCAGCAAAAGATTCACCAGCCAAGGCGGAGCGCGAAACCACACGATGCTAACCGATGTCTCCGTCGTCTCCGTTGGCAATACGGAAGACTGACACTCGGAGGCTACCGGATCACGGCTGCTGTTCGTCCGCCGGTACACGGACGACAATGTGGACCTCGTCGAGCTGCCCCTGGGACACCGGGCCGGGCGCCTGCATGAGCAGGTCGGCGGCGGCCTGGTTCTTGGGGAACGCAATCACCTCGCGGATAGAATTCTCGCCGGCGAGCACGGCGATAAACCGGTCTATACCCATCGCGATACCGCCGTGCGGCGGCACGCCGTACTCGAACGCCGTGAGCACGTGCCCAAACTGGCGCTCGATCTGTTCCGCGCTATAGCCCATCAGCTCGAAGACCCGCTCTTGGAGCGCGCGTTGGTGGATGCGGATGCTCCCCCCGCCGATCTCGTGGCCGTTCAGCACGAGGTCGTACTGGTTAGAGATGGCGCGCCCGGGGTCAGTGTCCAGCCACTGCGCCTCGCCGGGGCGCGGCGAGCAGAACGGGTTGTGCGAGAACGTCCAGTGGCCCGCATCTGCCTCCCACTCCAGGAGCGGGAAATCCACGATCCAGCTAAACGCGAGCACATTCGGGTCCGCAAGGCCCAGCCGCGCACCGAACTCGTCCCGCAGCCGGGCGAGCACCTCGTTCGCCACGCTCGGCTGGTCCGCCACGGCGAGGATGAGGTCGCCGGGCACCGCTTCGGTGGCCTCGAGTAGCGCGGCGACCTCGCCGTCGCGCAGGTAGCGGCGAATGGAAGCGCGCACGTCCTGCTCGCCGACGACGAGCCACACCAGCCCTTTGGCGCCGAACTGCTTGGCGAGGTCAACCAGCTCGTCGAGCCGGCGGCGGGTGTAGTCGCCACAACCGGGCACACGCAGCGCCTTGACCACGCCGCCGTTGGCCAGAACCGTGCGGAACACCCGCACCTCGGTCGCGCCGGCAAGCTCCGAGATGTCCGTCAAGGGCAACTCGAAGCGTAGGTCCGGCCGGTCGCTGCCATAACGCCCCAGCGCCTCGGCATAGGTCAACCGGCGGAAGGGGTTGGATAGTAAGCGCATCTCGGAATGCCGCTCGCACAACTCGATATAGAGCGCCTCGATAAGCCCCATCACGTCCTCGCGCTGCACAAAGGACATCTCCAGGTCAAGCTGCGTGAACTCCGGCTGCCGGTCGGCCCGCTGGTCCTCGTCCCGGAAGCAGCGGGCAATCTGGTAATAGCGATCCAAGCCGGACACCATCAGCAACTGCTTGAACTGCTGCGGCGATTGCGGGAGCGCATAGAACTGGCCTGGGTAGAGGCGGCTCGGCACGATGTAGTCCCGCGCGCCTTCCGGCGTCGCGGCGGTGACGATGGGCGTCTCGATGTCGAGGAAGTTGCGGGCGTCGAGGAAGTCGCGCATATGCTTGACGATGCGATGGCGCAGCACGAGGTTATCGCGCATCCGTGGGCGACGGAGATCGAGGTAGCGGTAGCGCAGCCGCAACGACTCGTCCACGCTCCCTTCTTCGTGCAGATAAAACGGTGGCGTTTGCGCTGCACTGAGCACCTCGACGGCGCTGGCCAGCACTTCAATGGCGCCGGTGGCGAGATTGGGGTTTTCGGTACCTGCCGGGCGCAAGGCGACGGTGCCCTCGACGGCCAGCACGTATTCCGGCCGGGCGTCCGCGACGATCTGGTGCGCCTGCGGCGACGTCTCCGGGTTGCACACGACTTGGGTGAGGCCGTAACGGTCGCGCAGGTCAATGAAAATCAGCCCGCCGTGATCGCGCCGGCGATGCACCCAGCCGTTGAGCACCACAGTGCGATTGGCGTCAGTGTCACGGAGACTCCCGCACGTATCGGTACGCCGCCACCGGGGTGTGGCGGTGGCAGGGGCGGCTCCGGTCGCAGCTGACATCGGACTGATCTCCTCTCGCGGTACTGGTTGAACCAGCGCTGAAACATATAGTGTACCACCTTGCTTTCGGCACAGTGGGGGAACGCGCGCCTCACCCCCCGGCCCCCTCTCCATCGCGGAGCGATAGAGAGGGGGAGTGCGTGCGCCCACTTTAGGGGCCTGCCCGCACCAGCCCGCAGCGCCAGGGCACCCACAAGGGACGCCCCTACGGCTCTGGATTGCGGCTTGCGTCGCAATGACGGTTTGGGAGGGGAACTGGATTCCCTAGACTCACAAACGAAGTGCAACACCAGAGTAAGGTGTTGCCATGGGACAAGCATACACGCAGCTTGGTATTGAAGACCGGTGTGAATT
>JAJDZR010000078.1 GCA_022824545.1 Chloroflexota bacterium | reverse complement strand
ACTACCTTCCCAAATGTGACCTGCGCCGGGATCGTACTGGCCGGTCTTGATGTGGCTGATGGCATACGTCGGCAGCCGTCGAGCCGCCAGGCATTTGTCGCCACTCCGCCAGCCATGGTCTTCGAAACGAAAGTCAAGGTTATCCGAACGATACTCCTCCGATGGTAGGTACTGCTTTGCTCGTAGATATAATGTACTGCGGCGCATAGCTGCTGTCTTGAAGCGTTCGCGAAACATTTGCAACACCAACATGTTCGAATCGGGGGGTATCTTCTGAATGCTCATTCATCAAAAATCTGAAGGGGTATTCAGATTGATATAGTTGAATTCCAATTTCCCTCGGCCTGTATTCCTTAAGATAGTCCACTGCACCAATGTAGAAATGAGAGAGATCATAGATATTATCGAGATTGTAAAAACGCTCCGCCGTTCTATCCACAGAGAAAATAGAACGTCCGTCATCCGAATAAATTGGTCGTGTCTCATTGAAGAAAATCCAAGGCACACTCATTATCAAGAACAGTTTTGTGAAATGCTCCGGCACCCTTGGGCCCAGACTGGACACAAAGACGGTAGCAATGGGGGCACCAAGCATGAACAACGGTGTATGCCGACGGCTGGCCCACGGATCTCATCTCAATATACTACTATAGAGGATCATTCCTAGAACGATAGCGAGCGCCAAGTAGACAGTAAGCGCACTAAATTGGAAGCGCCTTCCTAACAGTACTACTCCTAGCAGGGAGATCAAGAGAACCCAGAAGTGTAGAAATTACCGACATTAAGCTCGAGCTTCGAGAAGATAATGCTCAGTTTTTGATTCCGATAAGCTGCTCCCGGGCCATCGTTCAAGTCTCCCAGGATATCACGGATAACATCAAGTGTCATGGCATTGACCCGGTACTGGGAACGCCTAGGTGCAATGCGGCATGGCGGATGAGGTTCGCCCACACGATGGGTACACTGACCGCCGGATAAAAATCCTCGGGGTCAGTGGGAGGCTGGGGGTATCCGAATAGTCCCCAATTGCGCGCCCAATGACCACTGTTCAACAGGAGTGCGAGACCGACCACCACGGCCGCCGCGGCCACCAACCGGATGCGAGGTTGCAACCCTTTGGCATAGGTTACGCCGTAGATCAACAGCACTAGGGCAAGAGGCGGAGCGAATATATGGGCCGTGCCCTTGGTCAGCAGCGCAAAGCCGAGGGCCACTCCGCAGAACAACAGACGCCCCACGGTCGGCTTCCGGAGGTATTGCAAGGCAAACAGCGCAAAGGCCAGCAGCCAAAACGAAACGACCAGATCGTTTTGGCTGCTGGCTCCCTGGAGCAAGCCCATAGGCAGCGTGGTAGCAATGACCAATGTCAAGACTTGTATGCGAAAGGGTTGCCGCAACTCTCTCGCGATCAGGCTCGCCGCAATGCCACAGCCGACCAGCGCAAACCATTGCACGGTAGTGGCAAAGCGGTCTCCGTCGGAGAGGATTTGGAAATGTAGAATGTTCCATCCGGCCAAGGGCGGTTGATGAAGCTGTCTGAGCTCTGCTGTCGGAAACAAGCCAATGCTGCCCTGCTGTATCCACGACAGAACCCGTGGCATATAATACACCATAGCATCCCAGGTATTGGGTGGATAAACTAACGCGATTGCCAAGATAAACGACCATATTAGAGCCGCTGCCCAGAGCACCCTTGAAGCCCGGATCGTGTCCAGGCTTCATTGAATGTTTTCAATACTGCCGCTTTATTTCCATAGAACCGCAGATAAAGAACAAGAAGGGCCGTCAATCCTGTCCAAAATGCAAGTAGCACTTCAAAAACCAATACATTCCATATCGAAAATAGCTCCGTGGCAAAAACAAGACACAGCGTATAGATGGTAGCAGCGTACACGAGACTTTGCCGCAGACCATACCTGCCCGTCCCGGCAAAACACAAAAGGAGGGCGCCGAAAGACACCGGTAGGATGATGACCGCCATATATCCCTCTCTACGCCGGGGGGTAAAGGCCGTCGGTTCCGGCGATTGTAGCAGTCGGATCGTCTCGCCCCGGTGACTGGCTTTCGGTCATCTGGCCGCACCTCGTAGCCGCTGCAGAGCTTCCAGGCCGATGGGGACGATGCTGGCGGACTCGCCGGCGTGTATTACGGCGTCCCAGACGTAGGCACCGTATTCCCAGCCGACCAGCAGCCAGTACGCCGGCACGGGGCCGAGGTCTTGCCGGAGGATGGTGGCGTGGACGTGGGCCAGACCAGTGCGGGCGCACGCCACGTCGGGGAGAGCGTTGTCGGACAGGTCGAGCGCCGTGAGTCGCTGCAAGACGGCGCGGCTGTGCGGCCCCGCGAGCACGAGGGCTGCATAGACGGAGGTGGCGTCGGTCACGTAGAGGGATGGTGAATTCGTTGCCTCCATGGCAGACGCCGCCCGGTCCTGGAGTGCTTGCAGCACTGCCGGCATGTCGGGCGGCTCGCACGTCACGAGCATGCCGCTGGCGGTCAAGGGCCAGACGGTGGTGCCGGCGATCTGCCAGCCCGCCGGGTCAAGGTCCCGGCTCCGCACCTCCAGCTTCCCCAGCCAACTGGCATCGGCCAGCCCCACGCCGGCTTGCACCTGCTGCGCTTCCGCGTCCGGGGAGCGGAACCGGGCCGCGACCTGCCAACCGGCGTGGTCGGTCATCGTCGCGCCCAACGCCAGGGCGGTGCGGTAGAGGGGCGTGCGCTTGACCGGCTGCATGGTGACGGTCATTAGGCCCTCAGCTTCTTGCCGGCCGGGTCGTAGAAGGGATCGGCTACAATCTGCGCGCGCGCCAACCGGCCACGCACGGGCATCGTCAGTATCTGACCGGCGGTGGCAAGGCCCTGGGAGACCCAGGCCAGGCCCACGGCTTTTCCGTTCACGGGGGAGTAGCGGGCGCTGGTGACGCGGCCAACCGGGCGACCGTCGAGGACCAGCGCGGCGCCATCCTCGGGCACGACGGCATCGCGCATCTCGAAGCCGACCAACTGCTCGCGGGGCGCGCGCTGCTGCGCTTGGAGCGTGGCCGCTTTGCCGATGAAGTCGTCTTTGTCCAGCTTGGCGACCCAGGCCATATCGGCTTCGAGGACATTGCTGGTGGCGTCGGTGTCCACGCCGACGATCAGGTGCCGCTTCTCCAGGCGCAGCAGCCGCTGGGCCTCGACGCCGAACGGGCGGATGTCGAACTCCTGCCCGGCGTCGAGGATGGCATCCCACATATGCTCGCCATATTCGGCGGGGAAGTGCAGCTCCCAGCCGGTCTCGCCGACGAAGCCGATTCGCAGCATGATACTCGGCACGCCGGCCACCTCGGCCTGGCGACAGCGCATATAGCGGAAAGCGCGCCGGCCCAGGCTGCGCTCCGCCAGCTTGGACAAGGTGTCCCGCGCGCGCGGTCCGGCGACGTTCACGGCGGCCAAGCCGCCGGTGACGTTGGTGATATGGACGCGCCAGTCGGTGGCGACGAGCCACCATTCGAGCCACTGCTGCACAAACTCGATATTGCCGGTGGTCGTGGTGATGAAGAAACGGTCGGTGGCGAGGCGGGAAATCGTGCCGTCGTCCAAGATGATGCCCGCGTCGTCGCAGATCACGGAGTAGCGCGACGCGCCGACGCGCAGGTCGGAGAGCCGATTGGTGTAGACCTTGTCGAGGAGCTTGGGCGCGTCCGCGCCGTACACCTCCAACTTGCCGAGCGTGCTCAGATCAATGACGCCGACGCGCTTGCGAACCGCCCAATACTCCGCTTCAACGGCCTGCTGCTTGGCGTCGGCTGCGCCGTAGTAGAGGGGCCGCTGCCAGTCGCTCATGTCCATCCAGACGCAGCCTAGCTCGTCGTGCTTTTGATGCATCGGCGTCCGCTTGACGGGGTGATGGCGGACACCGGCGAGCGCTCCCAGCGAGACCGGGGCCGTCGGGGGCCGGGAGGTCGTTCTGCCGGTCTGGCCGATGGTTTTGCCGGTGCGTTGGGCGCAGACGGCGATGGAGGCGAGCTGGCACATCTTGCCCTGGCACGGCCCCATCGTGACCGTGGTGTATCGCTTCAGGGTCTCGATCTGATCAAAGCCCTCGGCGATGGCAGCATCTATGTCCTTGGTGGTCACGTCTTCGCAGAGGCAGACGAACGACCGCTTCTGCCGCGCCGCAGCGTGGCCGGCCAACGCTGCGGCAGGTGCGTCAACCGTGCTGCCAGTGACATCGCCAACGGCAGTGACGTGGGCGGGCAACGAACCTACGACATAGGCCGCGCGCTGCTCGTCCCAGACGACGGTGCCGCCGGCTTGCATCACCAGCCCGGCATCCGGCACGCGGTCGCCGCAGACGACGATGAGATCGCACGGAATGTCTTGGGCTGTGGTATTGATACCGGTAACGCTCTTGGTGCCGCGCGCTGCGATGACTGCGGCGGTGGGTACGACGGCCGCAATGCGGGTTCCCGCTGCCTGCAAGCAGGCCACAACCGGGGCAGCGCGCGCTCCGTCACCGACGACCACCGCCTGCTCGCCCGGCTGGATGCCGTGCATGTTGACGAGGCGCAGCACGGCGCTGCTCAACATGACGCCGGGGAGGTCGTTATTCTCGAAGACGAGTGGCGTCTCGTAGGCCCCGGTGGCAACGACGACCTCTGCGGCTCGCAGCTGCACAAGCCGCTCCCGCACGGGGGACTGCGGGGCGCGATCTTGCTGGACAATGCCGAGCAGGTGGCCCTCGTAGAGGCCGAGGCAGGTTGCCGACGTG
>JAJDZR010000174.1 GCA_022824545.1 Chloroflexota bacterium | reverse complement strand
TGCCGAGTCGCCCAGGCGCTCCAGCGATCCGATCTGCACTTTATACCCGCTCTCTTCATCCTGCCGGCCGTAGGGCATGGTGTAGAGGCGCGTGTTGCCGAACGCCACGGCCGGTTGCACGCCGGAGAGCGTCGCGCCGGTGATATGCACCGCCGAGGGCATCACGTCGCAGCCGTATAGCACCTCCTCCATCATCACCGGATGTAGGTCCGCCGGGTTGCCGCCGGCGCGTTCGTGCCGCGCGGCCAGCCGCTCGTACACTGCCGATAGCAGGGCGCCGGTGCCGCAGGCGAGGTCGGCGACGCGCAGTTCGCCGATGGCGTCGGCATCGGCCCAATCCACGCCGTCCAGCTTGGCGACGGCCAGCCGCGCCAGCAGCGCCGCGGAGGCCGGCAGCGTGTAGAAAGTGGCCAGGTACTTGCGGTCGGCAATCAAGCGCTGGAAGATGCGGCCGGTCAGGTCGTGGGCCTGATCCACGCCCGTAGCGCTGATCTCCTGGGCCGTCTCCCGCAGGCGGCGCAGGATGTCGGCCGCGTCACCGGCTTGGAGTTGAGAGAGCAGGTCATGAGCAATGGCGAAAATGGGCCAGTAGTTGATCTCCAGGATGTCGTCCCAGGCGGTCAGCACCTTGCTTTGCGGGTTGGCGATAGCGTCGCCGCACACCAACTCCAGCGGCTCGACCTTGGCGTGCATACCGGCGATGCGCTCGTGGAAGACCAGCGCGTTGGCGAAGATGGCGCAGGCCATCCGGCGCGTCTGGGGCACGTTCGCCATGCCGAGCAAGCGCGCCATCTTCCGCGTGATGGCCGGCCGGGTGTCGTCTACGGCGTCGAGCAGCGTGGCCGCGGCGTCAATGCCGGCTTGCAGCGCGTCGGTAGCCGCATCAACCGCCCGCTGCGGCACGGAGACCAGCCGCACCAAGTCCGCCAGGTCCTCAACTGCCCCTTCCAGCCACCCGCTGCCCGGGAACCGCTGCCCGCCGTCGTCATCTTCAGTGAAGACGCAGTATTCGAGGCGGGCGGCCGTCAGCGCGGCCCGGAGGTCGGCGGCGTCACCCACTTCAGCGGGATAGCGCAGCGCAATGGCCGCCTCGATGGGCCGTGGATGCACGGTCACGGGCAGGCCGAGCCGCGCGCGGGCCTCCGCCTCGACGTTGGCGGCGGGCAGGTACTCGGCCTCGATAACGACCGGCGCGCGTCCGGGATCGGTGATGAGCAAGTCGGGCTGCAACCCGGGGTTGCCCTCGATGACGCGGATATGCTCCGAGCGCACCTCGCTCCCCGGCAGCATGGACCGCAACAGGCCGCCCAAGGCATTATTCGCACTCGGCTCCGTCTGGCGCGGCATCAGCGCAGCCCTCTCGTCACGCACCCAGCGTCAACATGGGGAACATCCGTTCAATAGTAGCACACCACCGCGCAGCGGCTAGGAGAGGGGCTACCTTCTGACAAGCGTAGATCATTCTGTAGGGGCGCGATGAATCGCGCCCACTCCCCCTCTCTATCGCTCCGCGATGGAGAGGGGGCCGGGGGGTGAGGCCCCCTCACCCCTCAAAGATAGCCACCAGCTCCGGCCGCAAAGGATAGCGCAGCGGTTCCCCCGCGAAGTGCCGGCGCGCGTCTTCACACTGCCCCAGGAAGACGCCCCGGTGCGCGCCATACGTATGCCCGCCCCGGTGCGGCGTATGCACCACGTTCGGCAACGTGCGGAGCGGGCTGTCCGCGGGCGGTGGCTCCGGGTGATACACGTCAATCGCGGCCCGCAGCTCGCCGGCCCGCAGCCGCTCCAGCAGCGGCGCTTGCTCCACCACCGCCATCCGCGATACCAGCACGAACACCGCCTCGTGCGGCAGCGCATAGATCACGTCGCGGTTGATGATCTCGATTGTCTCCGGCGTCGGCGGGATAGCGATGAAGAAGACCTCGCTCCGCGCCGCCATGGCGACCAGTTCGGTCGCCTTCCGCCCCCCCGCCGCCACCATCCGCTCGGCCGGCACATACGGATCGAACGCCTCCCAGTCCGTGTCGAACGGCGCCAGCATCCGCGCCAAGTGCCGATGGATTTCACCGAATCCGGCCAGCCCCACGCGCCGGCCTTGCAGCCGGTCCGGTGTCTCCGGCCGCTCCGGGAAGTCCTCCCAATGCACCCAGCCGTTCGCGCCGACAATCTCGTGCTCCTGCGGAAGGTTGCGGAGCGCCGCCAGCCCCAGCGCCAGCTCGTACTCCGCCACCCACGGCGACATCACCGGCGCCGTTTCGCTGAGCGCAATACCCCGCGCCAGCGCCGCGCGCACGTCGCACAGCTCGGCCTGCCGATAGTGGCAGGTGGACCCGATGTACCGCAGCCGTGGCGCCTTGGCCAGCCGCTCGGCGGACAGGTAGCCAATGCCCTGATTGCCCCACCCGCACAGCACCAGCCCGTCGGCATCGGCCAGCGCCGCATCCACCCGCGCTACCCGCTCGTCCGCCGTCAAGTCGGCCCCGAGCTGCACGGCAACGCGCTCGGCAAACGAGTCCAGCACCTCCCCAGCCGCGCTGCTCCAATGCCGCTCCAACGACCGCGGCCCAAACACCACCACAACCCTCGGCCGCCCCATTACTCCCTCCCCTGCGCCATGACTGGTCTGCCCTGAGCATACGATAGTTACTGCTACAATGGTACTCCCGGAACAGAGAACGGAGACCGGCATGGATGTGAAAGAAGCGGCGCGGACGGCAAAAGAATACGTTGCCAACCTATACGCCGGTGAGGAGATCATGAATGTCGGCCTCGAAGAGGTCGAGTTCGACGACCGCTCGAATGACTGGAAAATAACTATCGGTTTCTCCCGCCCCTGGGACCGCAAGCGCAACCTGGCAACTGCGCTGGAGGGAGAGATTCCCGCACGCTCCTATAAGGTTGTTTGCATTGACGACGATGATGGTCACATCGTCTCGCTCAAGGACCGCCTGCTAACCGCTGCCCGGTAAGCCGATGCCTCCCAGATTCTTCCTCAATTCATCACTGGGGCGCATAGGTTCAGTTGTTATATTGCTTCTGCGCTTGCTCAAGAATGCCTGGAATCTTCAGCCAATCTGATTTTTGCAGTTCAGCTTTCCTATTCGCACGTCCCCTATCAGATGTGTGGGCCACTGGGAACACCCAGGGATTAGTCTCCATTATTGGCTTCCCTACAACGTCCCGCAACTTCGGACGTCCGGCACGACGCCAATGGCCGAGATAACGGAGAACTGACTGCATCGCTTTCCCACCAACTGTGACTATTAACTTAGGATGTGCGATTTCTAGTTGCTGATTCAGCCAGTAATGACAATTCTCCATTTCTCTGACAGTAGGTGCTGTATCCCTGTAGTCCAGGAAATCTGGATGGCAGAGACACGCATTGGTAATAAATACTCGCTTGCGATGCAGCCCCGCAAGCTCGAAACATTCGCGGAAGAAATTGGCTGAGGGATCGTTGTTGTCAAATGAGACATAGCCGGATTGCCCAGTTCCTCTTCTGCCAGGACGCTCATTTACGAAGACGATATCTGATTTACCATCAGAATTCCTTGGGTCAAAAAGGGGTACATGAATAGGTTTTTCACCGTAGCATCTTTTGCAAGAGCGTGCTTTCTTCGCTATGCCTTGCAGGCTTTTCATTGTTCTCTCACCACGCCCAAGTATAACACCTGGCTGGGCACACTTCAAAGGGAGTCAAGGCTACGAGTCCTGTGCCTCACCCGCCTTCATTCCGGCCTACGCCGGAATCCAGAGCCATAGGGTCGCAACAGGTTACGTCTGTCCCCCCGCGATGCGGGGGGACTATAGGGGGCCACTTCTCACCATCGCCTCGTCATTGCGGCGCAAGCCGCAATCCACTTATCCTGCTTATCCTCTAATCCCGTCAATCCTGATGCTGACAATCCCATCCACCCCCTCTCCAACATTTGGAGAGGGGGCCAGGGGGTGAGGCCCGCGCACCCCTACACCGGCGGCCGCCGTTCGTGCCAGGGCGTGCTCTGCTCGTAAGCGTGAGCAGCGTGCAGCAAGGTCCGCTCATCGAACGGCCGCCCCACCAGCATCAGGCCCACCGGCAGCCCATCCACAAAGCCGCACGGCACCGAGATGGCCGGCAGGCCCGTGTAGTTGCACGGCCGCGTGATCTGCGACAGCATCCCGGCGCCGTGCGGCTTCCCGTTGACCATGATGGACTTGTCCTCGGCTGCCGCAATGCTCGGCGCCGCCACCGGCACCGTCGGCCCTGCCAGCATGTCCACCTCCCGCCACACCGCCGTATACCGCTCCAGCAGCAGGCGCCGCGCCCGCAGCGCCTTGGCGTGATCGTTCGCCAGGATGAATTGCAGCGGCAGCAGGCGCAGCAGCGTCTCCTCGCCGTAATCCCCCGGCCGCGTCCGCAGCCAATGCTCATGGTCCACCAGCGCCTCGGCGCGGATAGCGTCTACGCCGTCCATCAGCGCGTCGTGGTCCGGCAGCCGCACCTCCCGCACCGTCGCGCCCAGCGTTTCCAGCTGCCCGATGGCCACCCGCACCGCCGCCTCGACCGGCCCATCCACCAGCGCAAAGTAGTAGTCGCGCGGCACGCCCACCCGCAGCCCGCGCAGGTCTGTCCCGCTATCCAGCGTCTCCGGCGGCGCCGCCACGTCGTGCGTGGTGGGGTCGCGCGGGTCGTGGCCCGACATCACCGCCAGCAGCAGCGCCGCGTCCTCGACCGTGCGCGCGAGCGGCCCGATATGATCCCGCGTCGGATTGCCCCCGCGCAGCGCCCCCCGCGTCGGCACCCGGCCGTGCGTCTGCTTCAACCCCACGATGCCGCACAGGGCACCCGGAATCCGCACCGATCCGCCGGCGTCCGTGCCGAGCGCGCCCAGTGCCATGCCGGCCGCGACCGCCGCGGCCGAGCCGCCCGACGACCCCCCCGGCACGTGCTCCGCGTTCCACGGATTGCGCGTCGGTCCGTAGTGCGGATTGATCGTCGTGGTGCCGAACCCGAACTCATGCAGGTTGGTCTTGCCCACCATGATCGCGCCGGCCGCCTGCAATCGTGCCCAGGCGGGCGCGTCCTCGCGCGGCACGTAGTCGGCCAGGATTTTGGAGCCGGCCGTCGAGCGTATCCCCGCCGTCTCGATATTGTCCTTCACGGCGATAGGAATGCCGTGCAGCGGCCCCACGACACCCCCGCTGGCGAGCGTCGCTTCCGCTTGCCGTGCCGCAGCCAGCGCCTGCTCGTCGCACCGCGTGATAAAGCAGTTCAGCGTCGGCTCTAGCCGTTCGATCTGCCCCAGCACGGCCTGCATCAGCTCCACCGGCGACACCTGCCGACGCCTGATGAGCGACCGCGCTTCGGCGATAGTCAGCCACGCCAGGTCGTTGCCGTTGGCACTCACGGTGTCTCCTCCTCCAACCGGTACGGCTGTGCCGTCAACGTCTCGTCCACCTCCACCCCCGACTCGGCAAAGCGCCGGACGGCCCCCCGCTGCTCACGCACCGCATCCAGCACTTGCGGCAGCACCCGCTCCGGTATCGGTATCAAGTCCAGCATCCGCACCATCTCTCTCAGGTCCGCCGCCGTCACTTCCGTATCCCCGTCCGCCATACCGCCTCCCTCTCACCCCATCATCCGCACGCACCGGCTCTGATTGTAGCCGCTACCGCCTTGCCCCTCCCCCGGCCCCCGTCATTGCGGCGCAAGCCGCAATCCAGGCCCATGCATAGCCCCCCGCCGCAGCGTGGGGCCATCGCTCCCCTTCCCTTCAGGGAGGGGACCAGGGGGTAGGTCCGTCCTTCTCCCCCTCTCTATCGCTCCGCGATGGAGAGGGGGCCGGGGGGTGAGGCACGTATAATCAACCCAGCTTGACAGAGCAGCATCGGAAAGGAGACTGCGGTGTTTACGCCCATCAAGGCCACGGCAATCTCGCTCAAGCCCAAGAAGTGGGATAAGGCCTACAACGCCGACAAACTGGAGGCGCTCTTCCGCGCGGCGGCGCAGGAGCAGCCCGACCTGATCGTCGCCACCGAGGGTGTCCTCGAAGGCTACGTAGTCATGGACGTGATCGAGCATCCGGAGAAGGTCCCGGCCATGCTCGACATCGCCGAGCCGCTCGACGGGCCGTATGTCCGCCGTTTCCAGGCGTTGGCCCAGGAGCTACGCACTTGCCTCTGCTTTGGCTTTGCCGAGCGTATTGACGATGAGGTGTATAACACCGCCATCTTCATTGACCAGGAGGGCATCGTTCGCGGGCGGTATCACAAGACGCAGCTGGCGGAAGGTACCCACGACTCCTGGCAGTTCAATCGCATTGGCCGGCAGATCAGGGCCTTCGACACCCCGCTTGGGCGCGCCGGTATGCTCATCTGCAATGACCGCTGGAACCCGATGATCGCCCGCACGCTCGCGCTGGACGGCGCCCAGCTGCTCCTCATCGTCTCGTATGGATCGCGCCGGAAATCCCAGAATGAGACCGTCTTGGCCCGCGCCCGCGAAAACGGCCTACCCATTGTCGAAGCGAACGTCGGCATGAACCTGCTCATTAGCAAGGGCGAGGTCGCCGCCTACAAGTGGGGCGTAGACCGGATCACCACCGCCGTCGTCGAGATACCGACCCCGCCCTCACAAACGGCTGCACGGGCCCAAGAGCAAGAGTACATGCAGCTCCAAGGCCCGAAGATGGCCCAGCAGTACGAGAAGACCATGGCGCGCGTCCGGCGCACAGCCGCGTAGGTTGCCGCTCCCTCGCCCCCTGGAAGAGGCCTGGCGTGAGGGTCAATGCCTCCCGGCCACCGCCCTACGGCCGGCAACTGGGGTAGTTCTCCTGCGCCGGCACCGTCGTCGGTGGGTGCGCCGTCCCGATGGTGATCCGGTCGAAGAAGCCCGCATCCGCCGCCGTCACGTCGCACCAGTAGAGCTCCAGCGCCTGGAACGTCGCCGCATCAGGCACGTGCCGCCACTGCAAGAGGTCCGCATCGTAGGACAAGATGCGGTCATCCCCGCCATCGAACCGCCGCACCAGCTGGTTCGGATGCGGACGCTTTTCGTCCAGCGGAATCGTCACGATCACCAACACCGGGAAGGTGAAATTGGTGTTCACGTCGTCCCACGGCACGATCAGCGCCATGGCGCTGTCGGGCGCAATCCAGCGTCGCACGATCGCGCCGTCCGACTCCCGCCGCAGCACGGCATACGTTTGCCCCAAGCTGTCATCGCGCACGTACCCCACCGGCACGATCTCCGTGCCCTCAATGTTGATCGAGCCGATCCCGAACGTCACCTCCCGTGGGTTGTCCGGATCATCGGGGTTGTGGATCTCGAGCAGCACGCTATTGTTGGCCAGCTCCCAGGCCTTCGCGGAGCCGTTTTCGCCGATCAGCTTCGGGTACTCCGACCCGCCCGATCCGTCACCCCCACCGCCGCCACCACCACCACCACCGCCACCACCGTCGCTACCACCATCACCACCATCACCATCACCGCCGTCACCGCCACCGGCGGTCGCCATCGCACGGTCTGGCGGTCGAGGCGGCGGGGGCGGTGGTGCTGTCGTGGACCCGCGGACCGTAATAGTGACGTTGTCCGTGGCCTCCAGGCCGTCGGGATCGGTCACCGTCAGCGTGAGATTGATTGGCAACGATATGTTCGGCGTTGCCGGCGCGGTCCATGTCGTAGTGAGTGCATTGGCATCAGCGAAGTCTCCGTAGTTGGGGTCGGCTGTCCACCGATAATTCAGATCGTCGTCCGCGTCGTCCGGGTCGCTCGCCGTTGCTGCCAGATCAACCACTGCCTCCCCGTCTACCGTCGCCGCAACGGTGCTGATCTCGACGGTCGGTTGCTGGTTGGCACTGACAATCACCGTGATGGCATCGCCAACCTGTAGTCCACCGGTGTCCTCCACGGTCAGCGACAGCGTGTACGCCTGGTCGGTACTCGCCGCGTCCGGCGCCGTCCACGTGGTATCGCGCGTAGTGTCATCGTCGAATGAACCCTTATCAGGTGCGACACTCCACTGATACGTCAGGTCATCGTTATCCGGATCCGAGGCGTTAGCGAAGATTTCCACCTCCGCGTTACCGTCCACGGGATCCTGGAAGTCGCTGGTGATCTCCACCTCCGGTAACGAATTGGCACTCACCGTCATGACGACCGTGTCAACGGCCTTCAGACCACCGGTGTCCGTCACCGTCAGCGTCAGCAGGATTGACTGCACGGAGGTCAACCGTGTCGGTGCCGTCCACGTCGTATCCTTGGCCGCGGTGTCGGCGAAGGTCCCCTGCCCCGTCCACGCAAATGTGAGCGCGCTGTCTGCATCTTCCGAATCACTCGCGGTCGCCGTCAGGCTGACCTCCGCGCCCCCGGCTACGGTGTCCGCCACAGTATCAATTGATACGGTCGGCGCAGTGTTGGCGTCTGGCTCCGTTGAGTCGTCGGTGACGGTGATCGTGATCGCATCGCTACCGGTCAGGTTACCGCTGTCCGTGACCACCAGCGTCAACGTGTAGGACCGCGGCACGTTTTGCGCCGCCGGTGCGGTCCACGTCGGATCCTCGGTAGCCGCGTCGTCAAACGAGCCCCCATCAGCGTGCCACTGATACGTGTGTGTGTCGCCGGTGTCTTGATCGTCAACGGTCGCCGCCAAGTTGACCGTCGCGTCACCCGCCACCGTCTGCGACGCGGTATCAATCGTCACCCCCGGCGCCCTGTTGGCCCGCACCGTGAAGTTGACCGTAGCTATCGCCGACAAGCCGTCAGGATCGCTCACCTTCAGCGTGAGCCTGACCGACTGCGCCGTGTTCTTCGTGGCTGGCGCCGTCCACGTCGGATCCTCAATGGCCGCGTCGTCGAACGTACCCCCCGTTGCCGTCCACTCATAGGTCAGCGTGTCATCCTGATCCGGGTCGCTGGCCGTGGCATCGAGCTGAACCTCTTCCCCACCGCTTACCAGTTGGAAGCCGGTATCAATCCTCACCGTCGGTGATTCGTTGGAGTCGACGGTGATGGTGACCCTATCCGTGCCGGTCAACCCACCCGGATCGGTGACGGTGAGCTTCAGCGTGATCGTCTGAGCAGCGTTTGAGTTGTCAGGAGCAGTCCATGTCGGTTCGAGCACCGTCCCGTTATCGGAGAAGTCTCCCACGTCAGGATCGGCCGTCCACGCATACGTCAAAGTGGTGTCTTCGTCATCGTCGTCCGTCGCCGTCGCCTGGAGGGAGACCTCATCACCCCCTTCCACTTCGTGGGCCTGTGTGAGGATGGTCGCCTGCGGCGCGACGTTCGCCCGGACCGTGATGACCACCGAAACAGTATGGGTCGTGAGACCGTCCGATACGGTCAGCGTCAGGCGGATTGGTCGGTCGGCATTCGTCTTGGCCGGTGCGGTCCAAGTTGGCTGGAGTACCGCCGCGTCGGAGAAGGTCCCATCATCGGTGGTGCCGGCATCACCGTCATCGGCCGTCCACGCATACGTCAGCGTATCGTTAGTGTCATCATCATCGGCCGTTGCTTGGAGCGTGAGTTCACCGCCCCCGTCTATTTCTTGCTCGGCGGTCTGAATCGCGGCCTCCGGCGCTACGTTGGCCTTGACCGTGATGACTACCGACGCAGTGTGGCTCGTCAATCTGTCCGATACGGTCAGCGTCAGGCGGATTGGTCGGTCGGCATTCGTCTTGGCCGGTGCGGTCCAAGTTGGCTGGAGTACCGCCGCGTCGGAGAAGGTCCC
>JAJDZR010000083.1 GCA_022824545.1 Chloroflexota bacterium | reverse complement strand
GCGATTTGCCGGAGCGAGCAGCCCTGGGCGTGTAGACGGGCCAATTCACACCGGTCTTCAATACCAAGCTGCGTGTATGCTTGTCCCATGGCAACACCTTACTCTGGTGTTGCACTTCGTTTGTGAGTCTAGGGAATCCAGAGCCATTCGTAGCCCCCGATCCGGGCACTACTCCCCCTCCCCCACATGGTGGAGAGGGGGCCGGGGGGTGAGGCCTCACTACGGACGGCGATTGAGGCGGTAGCCGACGTCGCGCACGGTGAGGACAAAACGCGGACGGCGCGGGTCGGGTTCGATCTTGCCCCGCAGGTGCAGGATGTGACTGTCGAGCAGGCGAGTGCCGCCCTCCGAATCGTAGCCCCACACCGTTGCCACCAGTTCGTCGCGCGTCAGCACGCGGCCTTGCGCCTGGGCCAGCGCCAACAGCAGATCGAACTCGGTGCGCGTCAGCGCGACTTCCTGCCCGCCGACCAGCACTTGGCGCTCGGCCGGCAGTACCTCCAGGGCACCGAATACCAAGCGGTCCACCGACTCGTCCGTGTCGGCGTCGGTTGCGTTGCCGCGCCCGGCGCCCGGCGCCGTTCTGTGCTCGGACTCGGCGGCGGCCCGGCGCAGCCCCGCGCGCACACGCGCCACCAGCTCACGCACGCTGAACGGCTTGGTCACGTAGTCGTCGGCACCTAGCTCCAACCCGACGATCTTGTCCACCTCGTCACCGCGGGCGCTGACCATAATGATCGGCACCAGGCGATCTTCCAACCTGATCTGCCGGCACACGTCGAGGCCGCTCATGTCCGGAAGCATGATGTCCAGCAAGACGAGGTCGGGACGCTGCCGGCTGAAGGTCGCCAAGGCTTGCTCACCGGTCGTCGCCTCGACCGTCTGCCAGCCCTCGCGCTCGCTGGCCACGCGCAGACTGAAACGCACTGCCGGCTCATCCTCGACGATGAGAATACGTGGCACCGCATTCGCACCACGCCGGCCGTTATTCCGCCGCCCCGGGGTAGTCATGCTGGCGGTCCATGGGCGGCCAAAGCGGGGTTATCCTGACGCTGAACATGGTCGGGAGCAACGGGCACGGTGAACCGGAACGTCGCGCCCCGACCCGGCTCGCTCTCGACGCGGAGCGTCCCGCCCATCAAATCCACCAGGTTGCGGGCAATGTAGAGGCCGAGGCCGGTCCCGGTCCGACGATGTCGCTGCTGGCCCTCGACCTGATAGAACTTGTCGAAAATGTGGGGCAGGTGCTCGGTTGCGATCCCGGGTCCTCCGTCAGCCACGCTGATCTCAACGAACGACTCGCCCGACGACGGCCGCGCCGCACCGTCCTGCACAGCGGAGCTGCCATTGGCGCCGGCGTGAGAATCCATGTCCTCCATCGGCTCCGACAGGCCATCGGTCTCCACCAGGGCCGCCTGCACGCGGACACCGGCGCCGGCCGGGACGTAGCGCAGCGCGTTGCCGAGCAGGTTGTCGAGTACGCGGCCGAGGAGGTCACGATCAGCCCAGATCGCCGGCAACTGCGGCAGCCGCTCCAGCACAAAGTCCGGGCCACCATCAAGCACCTGGCCTTGCACGACAGCGACCGCCTCCTGCAGCAATGCTGCCAGGTCGAGCCGCTGCGGCTCGGACGTCACCCCCCCGGCCTCGATCCGCGTCACGTCGAGGATATTGTCCACCAACCGGCTCAAGCGCACCGCTTCCGCGTTGATATGCCCGGCCAGCTCCCGCGATTGATCCGGTGCGAGCACGTGCTCCAGTAGCAGCTCGCTCAACGCCCGCAGCGACGTGAGCGGGGTACGCAGCTCGTGGGATACGGTGGCGATCAGCGACGACTTCAGCTCGTCCATCTCTTTCGCCACGGTAATGTCGCGGAGCACCAGGACAGTCCGCGGCGTGCCGCGCCGCCGGCTCGCCACCTCGGCCAGACTGGCTCCCACCCACCGTTCGCCCCCACCACGCGCCCGAATACGCAGCTCCAGATAGGGGACGTCAGTACCGGCGTCCGCCGGGCCCTCCGGCCGCTCGTCCGCCCGTAGCGCAGCCTGTTCGTCAGGGCTGTCGAGGGCACCGGCAAGGGTATCGGCATTGAAAGGGCTACCGTTCGAGAGCTTGGCCCGCAGAACCTCGAAACATACGCGGCCCACGACCTCGGCCTCCTGCCAGCCCGTGAGGCGCTCGCAGCCGGGGCTGAACAACAAGACCCGCCACTCGCTATCCAGCGCTAGAATGCCATCCTCGGCGTGGAAGATGACGTTCTGCAGCAGTTCCCGCTGGCGACTCGCCGCCGCCTCCGCTCGCCCGGTCCGCGCGTACAGCAGGGCATTCTCAATGGCTGTGGCGGCGTGGGCCGAGAAGCTGACCAGCAGCGCTATTTCGGCCGGCGTGAACTCGTGAACGTCACGACGATAGATGCTCAAGACTCCCACCGGCTGGCCCCGGCGGAGCAGCGGTGCCGCCAAGAAGGAGCGGATGCCTTCCTGCTCCCAGAGCGGGCGCGGGAGCCGCGAATCGCTGGCCACGTCGGCGACCGCGAGCGGATGGGCGGAAAGGGCTACCAGGCCGGTGACGCCTTCGCCGACTTCAAGGTTGGCCACCGACTCCACGTATTCGCGCGAGAGGCCCTCGGACGAGAGCCGCTGGAGCGTGCCCTGCTCGTCAATGCGCCATACCGCCGCCGCCGAAGCGCCCAGCAGGTTGGTCGCGCTGGCCATGATCTTGCGGAGCAGCTCCGCCAGCGTGAGGTTGGCGGTGCTGGCTTGACCGATCTCCAGCAGTGCCCGCAACTGCGCGCGCACGACGCGCTGCGAGGCCCGCAGCTGCGCCTGCACCCGACGCAGATACTGGATTTCGGCATTGAGCAGGGCAGTCTTGGCGGCAGCGGCCGGGATAGCAGCCCGCCGGGCATCGTCAGAACGGCGAGGCTGGCTCCTGGCCGGGGACTTGCGAGCTGTGTCCATGATGCCCGATCATCACCGGGGCGCGAACACCGGCCGCTACCGCGGCGCAGACGCAGCACCAAGCGACAGCACAACACCCGGCCCGGATCACAAGCCGCTAGGCCAACTCGACAAGCCGGACACTGCCGACGGCGCGACCTCGCCCGGCCAACGGGATGAGCCTAATCGCCCAAGTCATTGCCGCGACGCCGGGTGCGCTACTGGAAGAAAAAGTCGGCGTTGATGTCAATGAAATGCACCCACTCTTCGGGTACCGCGTCCTCGGGGTAGATGGCGCTCACCGGGCAGACCGGCTCGCAGGCGCCACAGTCAATGCACTCATCGGGATCAATGTAGTACATCTCTTCATCGTCCGTCGTGTGAATACAATCAACCGGGCACACGTCCACGCACGAGGCATCCTTGGTGCCAATACACGGCTGCGCGATCACATAGGTCATAGCGAACCTCCTCGCCAATGAGTTGCAGCTCCCGCTCCGGGCAGCCCGCTCAACAAGCACTCAGCGTTGCTGCCGAAGCCGTGAAACCGCTCCGCATGGATCAATATAGTATATCCGCGCGTCATCTGTAGAGTAGGGGGCAGCCACCGAACGGATATCTCCATCTCCACACCAGACACTCTCCACACCGCTACACGGGGTTGAGCGCTCCTGGAAGCCACGAGCACCCCCCGGCAGCGAGGCGCGGATTACCGTAGCATAGTCCAGCCTGTTCTACCACATCCTAGCACCGGCGACCCGGTAAGCGGCCGCACCACCCGGAAGTTAGCTGGGGATTCCCCCACGCTCCTCCAGGAGTCTCACGCCCGTTCATCGAGCGCCGCCCAGGCAATATCAAGCTCCCGTTGCACGCGGTTCTGCGCGTCCCGCAACGCGCGCAGCTCCGTCACCTCGCCGGTCCCGGCCCGCCGGAAGGCCGTGCGTAGACTGCCCGCGACAATCCGCGGCACCGGATTCCGCTCCGGCGAGTGGGCATACCGGGCCTGCTCCAGGGCATGGAGGTTGAACTCGTCGAGCGTCGCGTGGCCGGAAGGCCGCTCGGCCAGGCGGTAGCGGTCGAGCGGCAGCTGCCCGCTGTACGCCGGCACCCACTGCCAGCCGTGACGCGCGGCCTCGGCCGCCGCCGCCCGATCACGAGGGCTGGATGTCGAGTGCGCCACCAGAAATCGGGCCACCTCCCAGGCGACCTCGACCTGCTCACCCGACGCCAACGCGAGCGCCTGCACCGCAGCTTGGGTGATTGGCGTCTCGCCGTCGCGGCGCACCGGCAGTTGCACAAAACTCAACGGCAGGTGCGGCCCATAGCGCGAGATGCGGTCCAGGAAGCGATTGTTGACATGGCCGGCGAAGAGCTGGCCGGTGAGCAGAGGCGATTCGTCGTTGAAACCCCAGGGCTGCTGCTGCCTCACCAGCTCCGTCGTCCCTCCCTGATCCCGTATCCAGGAGGTCAGCCATTCGAGCGCGTCAACGTTCGCCGGATGCGTCAGGCTGGCCGTGCGCCCATCGTCGCTCACAATGCGCCCACCGTTCTGCCAGCACCAGACCAGTGGTTTCGAGAAACGATCACTGGGATCGAAGCCCCAGCGGCCGCTTCCGGCCGGGGGAGCCGACGCCCGCGCCAGGCTCCCGGCCAGCTCGCGGAAACTCTCCCACGTGCTGCGCGGCTGCGTAAAGTCCAGCCCGGCGTGGCGATAGTCTATGCCGGCTTCATCCAAGAACCGGCGATTGAAAAAGAGCAGCGTAATAGCCAGTCCCTCCGGCAGCCCGTAAAGCCGGTCATCCAATCCGTAGCAAGGCTGCAAGGCCGGCGGCATAAAGGCTTTGAGGTCGTAGCGGCTCGCCCGGACCAAGCTATCGAGCGGCTGCACCACACTGGCCAGCGCGAGCGAGGTGAGGTCGTCGGCCGCCAGCGCGAGCAGCGCCGGTGGCTGTCCTGCCGCAATAGCCGCCGCAAGGTCGTGTGCCGCCCGCCCGCTCACTTCCAGCAGCGGGGCGCCGTGGCTGTCGTTCCACGCGGCCGCCGCGCCCTGCTGGGCCGGCGTATGGCGGGCAGTCCACCACTCCAGCCGCGGCCTCTCGCCGCCGGCCGGAGTCTGGGGCGCGGGAGTCGGCGTGGTCGCTGCACAGGCCGGCAATAGGCCAGCAAGGAGCAGCCCGCCAGCAATGGCGTAGGAGCGGCGGCGGGTCAGCCGCTTACCTGGCGCTGCCGGGGAGCTGGTCATCCACCGCATCGTACCAACGGACATTCGCTATACAGTCGGGACCTATGACTTGGAGCAGGAGCCGAGCATACGTCCGCACGCGCACGCGCATAGCTTTTAACGGTCGAATCGGTATGCTAACGCCACAGTCACGGCCACGCAGCGACGGCCGGCGGGGGATACCACGTATGGGTGACGAAGCGCCAGCGCAAATCTTGGCAGCGCATCTACGGCGCCAGGGTATCCGCGACGAGGCCGTGCTGCGGGCGCTTATCCGCGTGCCGCGAGAGCTGTTAATCGCCCAAGAG
>JAJDZR010000269.1 GCA_022824545.1 Chloroflexota bacterium | reverse complement strand
TTGCCCTTCGTTTGTGAGTCTAGGGAATCCATCCCACTCATACCCCCCATCCTGTCTATCCTGTCCATCCATGTAAATACCTACCCCTGCGAGAGGGAACCTCCCCGTCCCCCCGCCGCAGCGGGGGGACCATAGGGGGCTGAGGGCTACCGCCCGCCGCTCACTTGCTGTCAACGACGCGCCAATAGCGGTCGAAGAAGAGCGTATCGTAGAGCACCGAGCCAACCAGGATCAGCACAGCAACCACCAAGACCGCGGCCGCGGCCGGCCCCATCCACAGACTGAGCCCGGCCGGCCGGGGCAGGAAGGTGACGATGAAGTAGATTACGACGACCAGGCCCATGCGGATGGCGAGGCGAGCAAGGAGGCGGTAGCGGTGGCGTTGCAGCTCTTTGCCCCCGGTGGTAGGCATCGTTCCGGTCCTTTCACTGCCGCCGGAATCCGTTCCCTGACTGCCGGCCCACACCCTCTTGACAAGGAGGCCGGCCGCTCCTATTATAGATATAGAGGAGCAATGGCTCCCAAATCCACAGCGGAAGGAGGCGAGACCGTGATTGTTTTGCTTCGTAAGTATCCGTTGTCGGTCCTCGGGAGATGGCAAGTAGATTGTTAGTGCCCCTGTACCAGGGTGTACAGGGGCTTGCGACCCCGGACAGGCCCCCCACTTGACGGCTCCGCAAGGGTGCCGCCTGGGTACCCGGAACGTCCGGCCTCGCTGAGGCGTGCGGGACGCCTCGTCCGGCTAGGTGACCAATACGAGGCAGGTATCATCGGTTGATGGTATCTGCCTCGCTTTCTTTGCCCGGCCGCCGGCCGGAAGAATCAGCCGCCGCGGCGGCTTTTCGGATTGATGGAACTCAGTCCCAATGAGCGAGCGTCCCTCCGCGCAGCAACTGCTCTGCCCGTACTGCTATCGGCAACTGCGGGGGCGCACCGACTACTGCTCGCGCTGTCAGTTGCCGATTGAGCCTGGCGATGCCCACGTCACCACCAGCGGGCAAATACCTGGCGTGCAGCCACAACCGGGCCATTGGTGGCGTCGGCTCCGGCGCCTCTGGCGCTGGTGGTGAGGACGGCCCGATTGGCGTGCGGCGCGAGCACATCGTGCGCCCTCGGACGACGGATGCTGTATAATGACCGGTGTAGCACGCGGGGGTAGCTCAGTTCGGTAGAGCTCCTGCCTTCCAAGCAGGTTGTCGCGGGTTCGAATCCCGTCTCCCGCTCCCCTTCCCCAGGTTAGCGTAGCCCAAAGTTGAGTCCCTCGTGCGAGGGGGGCCACATGATGCTGCTCACTTCCGCTCCCCGGCCGCGGAGGGACCAAAGACCGCCTGCCGCAGGGTGTCATTGAGCCGGGTCTGCCAGCCGCGCCCTCCAGCACGGAAATGGGCGACAATATCGGCGTCGAGCCGAATGCCGATGTGTTGCTTCGTCGGCGCCTTCTGCTTTCCACGACCACGCCGGTAGGCCGCGACGAGGTGCGGCGCGACCTCAGTTGCGGGGCGCATCCGCGCGAAGTCTTCCGCAGTGAGTTCCCGCGTGTCTGGGTCTCTGGCGATACCAACTCGAATGGCGATATCCTCGCCGTACGTTGCCTCAACCTGGTCGAACGTCAGATCGGTTGCCGCCAGCGCCTTGAGTTGCGCCTCTGTCAAATCAACCGTCGCGGGCGCTGGCCACATGGTGCCCGGTTTAAGCTGCGGCATATTTCCTCACCTCCTTGCGGTCTGCCTTCCGCAGACTGATGATGCGAATGCGCTCCCCACGCTCGGTGTAGACCACGAAGTGCAAAACGAGACCGATGAAGCCGATGGCGTTCCAGCGTGCTTCCGCAGGATAGTCGTCCGGTTCGATGACGGCGGTTTCCTATTCGAACGCCTCCATCGCCGTGAAATCCACGCGGTGCTTGGCCTGATTAGTCCGCCTTTTGGGTGGGTCCCACTCGTATTTCGGCTCCATTGCCATGCTTATATTGTAGCAACAATTTGCTGGGATAGCACAGCCAGCTGTGCCTCGTGGCGGACCGCGGTATGGTCACTCCCCGCGTGTGCGGGGGGCCTACTTCCTTCCCGACCGGATCATCCACAGGATGTTCAGTCCGGCTATCGCCGCTGCCGCCAGCCAGAGAAGCGTGCCGCCGTTCGCATTGACCTGCAAGCCGACAAACAGCCCGATGTAGAACACCACAAACGCGAGCAGAAACAACAGCACATGGGCAGTGACTTTTAGCTTCGAGCGCATCACACAGGCTCCCTTTCCTGTTCCTGGAGCCTCGACTTGGCATACTCGGCCACGGCTCTTGTGTCTTCATCCTGCCAGCGTTCAAGCCAGCCCACCGCCTGCTCCAGCCGCTCGCGGGACTCTAGCAGCTCGATGAGGTGGCTTGGTCGGGTAAGCGGACCCCGTGTGTTGTTCAATTCGATGGTGTTCAGAATGACATTCTTAGTACGCCAAAAAAGTTCGCGGAAATCACTCTTCGCACATACTCCGGAGGAAATGCCATGAACCACATCCGCCCGAAGTCTATAGAGATGCAGGAGATCTCTGGGAGGTGGAGATCCATCTCCCAAGGCCATTGACAGGAGCATTGACCTGAGCGCAATGGCTTCATCTTTTCGGCTGTCGTCGCTAGTCGTAAGCACGGTCTCTAGCGCGGTGAAAATATCAACGATCTTATGATCGTAATGCTCACGAGTGATACTTGTCCCAACCCACTCTACGCTACGTAATAGGGCATCACGAAGCCACCCCTGAATAGTTCCGTCGTAGAGCGGCGCGAGACGTTCTATAAACTCCTCAGTTGACTCCTCCAACGGCCCGGCGAGATCACAGTCCATACGTTGGAACCTGTCACTGCCATCAATCTGAACCGGTCGCACTTCAGGCTCAAGTTGTCTGACGACGAAAAACCGGCCACGACGCTGGAGCAACTCCTGGTCGTAGACCACCGCCCACGGGAAAGCACCGATACAGAGTCTCAGGGTATTCAGGGCGTGATCAAAATATCCCTGAGCACGACCTACGGCTCTTCTGGCAGAGCCGGCCTGGACCGTGACAATACCCACCGGCTTACTGGCGAACTCGGCAAGTGTCTTCCTGAGGATATCCCGGAACGAGAGCGACCCCTCCGCCTTCGTGTAATCCCACCCCTTTGCAAGCTCCGGACCGAACTCTCGAAACACGACATCACCGACGGTCAGGGAGCCGGACCCGAACCTGATCCCTTCCACATCGAACACGACCTCGTATGGTACCAGCGGTTGGGCGAGTTCGGTGAAGAAGCGCTGTATTCGCTCGTGGCGTACACGACTGTTGCTCATTTGCTCCCGGTTGACAAAGAGATCATGACCCAGAACCGCTAGATACTCATCCAAGTCTTCACGGGTGTGGCCCTTGAATACCGGATCGCGTTCTAGCGCAGCCAGAGCATCGAAATACAGTTGCACTGTCTCTCCGACCAGAAACAACCAATTAGGCCTATCACTACCGACGGCCGATATGTGTCCTTCCATCCATGAATCTTGAGGTGCAGAAGCATCTTTTCCCGATGATTTGATCACATCCTGTGCCAGCCGGTCAAGGCGGATGAACGTGCGATTGTCTGCTACCATGCCCCCCCCCGATAAATACACATCATTAGATGGTGCCGGCAACACGCCCAATGAGCCGAAACTTGGATTCCTCACGGGTCTTCCCCTTGCAGCAGCGGGGTGGGCAGCCCACCACAAGCGGCCCACCCTCGACAGAGACCGCAGGCGGGCATGACACCCGGCTACTGCTGGCCTGAGTATCCGCTGTGCGTATATTTCTGTCAAGGCCGCAGTGTTTATATTTCCGCTATACGGTTACGCGGCGCCCCGGCTGGGCATCTGCCGGATCAAGAGAGCAGCATGGTACCATCACCCGACCGGTGCCGAGGAGTGTGACAAGACCATGCCAGCACCCGACGAAATCCGCGCGCGGCTGCGGGGGCCGGTCAACTCCTTGCCGACGATCTTCACGCGCGACGGCGAGCTGGATCACCATGGCATCCGGTCAGCGATTGACTACACCATCGCCAACGGCGGCAACGTCATCATGCTGACCTGGGGCGATAGCCTCATCTCGCTCCTGACCGACGACGAGGTCGCGGCCGTTCACCGGACGGTGAGCGAGCACGTCGGCGACCGGGCAGTGACCATTGCCTGCGACAACATGTGGGGACTGAACAAGGCCCTGGCGTTCGGCCGCTACGTCCGCGAACTGGGCTTTGATCTGTATATGGTCCGGCCCGCCGCGTGGCCGGGGGCACTCGGCACACCCGAAACGCTGGCAGACTATTATCGGGCCGTCGCCGCCGAGATGCGCGTGATGCTGGTGGGCGACGTGCCCCTGCGGACCTGCGAGCTGATCGAGGACGAGCCGAACGTGCTGGCCTTCAAAGAGGACTTCGGGTTGGACTACGCGCACGAGGTGCTGCTGCGCTGGGGCGACCGCTGGACGATGGTCGGCGGCGGCGCGATGAAGCGCCATCATCTCCTGTGGCCGCACGGCTGCTCCGCCTGGCTGGATGTCTTCATCCGCTGCCACGCCGAGCCATGCCTGACGTATTGGCAGGCGATCCAGTGCCATGACAGCGCCGCCGCGTGGGCTACAATCAGGCGCTACGAGCAGCCGCTCTGGCAGGAGGCACGCCGGGTGCGGTACGGCTTTGACGGGCTGATGGCCCATGCCCTACTGGAAATCTACGGTGTGGCGCCGCGCTGGCGACGGTCGCCGGCACCGAACGCTACCGATGACGAGATGGCGGCCCTGCGGACCTTCTTGCACGGTATCGGCTTGCTCTAGCCAGGGCCGGCCTCCGGCCGGTAGGCCGGTGAGTTGGGTGTCACGCCTCCCGGCCCGTCATTCCCACGTCCCCCCGCCGCAGCGGGGGGACCATAGGGGGGCCACCCGCGAGATTCCCGCGGAAGCAACACACTGCCGACTCAAGGCGATGGCCGGAAGGGAGCACCAGGCATGACCAGCCAGACAACCCCGCGCGGTGTGCAGCGTTCGCTCGACCTCTACCAGCAGGCGCTCCACCTCATTCCCGGCGCCACGCAGCTCATCAGCCGGCGGCCATCGCGCTTTGCCTACGGTGTCAGCCCCGTCTACGCGGCCCGGGCCAAGGGCGCGCGGGTCTGGGACGTGGACGGCAACGAGTATCTCGATTGGATGAGCTCCGTCGGCGCCATCGTCCTGGGCTATGCCGATGAAGTGGTGGATGCGGCCGTCAAAGAGCAGATTGACGCCAGCCCCATCTATACCCTCAACCACGAGCGGGAGATCGAGCTGGCCGAGGAGCTGGTCCGCACGATCCCGAGTGCCGAGATGGTGCGCTATGCCAAGGGTGGTGGCGAGGCCTGTACCATCGCGGTACGCATCGCCCGTGGCACGACGGGCCGGGACAAGGTGCTGTTTTGCGGGTATCACGGCTGGCACGACTGGTATCTGGCCGCCAACCTAGCCCCGGACGACCGGCTCGACGACCACCTCTTTCCGGGGATCGAGCCAATCGGGGTACCCCAAGGGCTGGCCGGTACGAGCTACCCCTTCCCCTACGGCGACCTGCCCGCGCTGGAGCGGCTCTTGCAGCAGCACGCGGGCGAGGTCGCTGCGATCATCATGGAGCCGCTGCGCTCGGAGCGCCCGCCCGCCGGGTATCTGGAGCATGTGCGCGAGCTGGCTACGCGCGAGGGGGTGGTGCTGATCTTCGACGAGGTGACGTCGGGCTTTCGCCCCGCGCTCGGCGGTGTGCAGGAGTACGTCGTTGTCACCCCCGATATGACGGTGCTGGCCAAGGCGATGTCCAACGGCTACGCGATGGGGGCGGTCGTCGGCCAACGTTGGGTGATGGAGCCGGCCAGCCGCATGTTCATCTCCAGCACCTACTGGAGCGATACGCTCGGTATCACCGCGGCGCTGACGACCATCCGCGAGCTACGGCAGCGCCAGGCGATTGTCCACATCCACCACGTCGGCCGGCTGCTCAAAGCGGGGATCAACGGTGCGCTCGAGGAGGCGGGGCTTGAGGGCGAATGCGCCGGGGCCGACTGGCACCCGTCACTGCACTTCCGGGTCGCTGACCCCACGCTGCGCCAGCAAGTCCTCACGCTCTACATCCAAGAGATGGCCAAGCGCGGCATTATCGCCCCCCACGCCTTCTACCTGAACGCGGCCCACACGGAAGCGGACGTGGCGCGCACGGTGGCAGCAGCGCAGGAGGCATTTGTCGTCATCCGCGTGGCCCTGGAAAGCAACCGTGTAGCCGAGCGGCTGGAGGCGCCAATCGTTTCCGAGCCGTTCCGGCGCCTAGTGACGTAACCCCATGACGCCGGGTGACACGGAGGAGAGTGTCATCATCCAGGAGGTAAGCAACCACTATGATGACTAAGGCTCCGCGTGTGTGGTCGGACCTGCCGATCCCGCCGGGCGAGGTCTTGGCGGAGGAACTCGATGCTCGCGGAATGACCCAGAAGGAGCTTGCGACACGGCTCGGCCGGCCGGCCGAGGCCATAAACGAGATCATCAAGGCGAAGAAGGCCATCACCCCGGAGACCGCCATTGGACTGGAGCAGGTACTCGGGATTGATGCCCGGTTCTGGACCCACCTCGAAGCCGATTACCGCCTGACCCTGGCCCGGAATCGTGACCGGGAAGCACGCGCAGCATAGGGGGACCAGCTACAATCCCCCCGCCCTGCGGGGGGACCATAGGGGGGCTACTCACCGAGGAGGACTACCACGACGCGGCCTGAGCACGTACCCTTCCAACTCGTGCTTGGGGCCGCGGACCATCAGTCCCCATTGGCGATGTACCGCGGCGCGCGCGGTGCGCGGTCGCGGCACAGGCGCAGCCGGCAATCCTCCAGGGGCAGCGAGACCCGTGCTCCGCCGCGCCGATGCGATTCGATAAAGCCGAAAATGATCTCCGTGTTCGCCCGCGCTACCTGCACGCCGCCCCGTGTTGGCCCACCGGTGTCCAGCGCTTGCACGAGGTCGCCGATCAGCCGCCGGGTATTGCTGTCCGGCGTGTACGCGAGCGGCGGCGCCGCTTCCAGTACGGCGCCGAAGGTGTGCAGGCGCTGCTCCAGGAACGATGCACCAGCGGGCGGCGGTCCCCGGCGCTCCCGGCGCCGCACCAGGAAGTCAACGTCTTGGTTGCTCGCGGTGATGATGCCGTCCTCGCAGACGGCCTCGTAGTCCTGGCCCCGCGGTCCCCGCAT
>JAJDZR010000267.1 GCA_022824545.1 Chloroflexota bacterium | reverse complement strand
CGCTCCCCGGTCGGCAGCCAGCGCGGTGATGGCCGCCACGACCTGCCGGTCCGACCGCCGGGTGAAAGTCGTCAGCGGCGTGACGACGATCCCTTCCGGGTCCGCGCCGGCCACGCCGATACGCCGGTCTCCCACGTCCAGGGCAAGATAGGACACCTTGACTATCACCTGAGCAAGCAGTGTCAAGCCGGCACAGCGACACCATGCCGGGAAGCAGCAGGCTGTGCCCCCAGCACCATGGCCTTGTCAAGGCCACTGCCGCCCCTGCCCGTCATTCCCGCGAAAGCGGGAATCTAGCGTGTGCCGTGTGCCCCGGGCGGCGTGGATTCCCGCGCAAGCCGGAATGACCGATGGGTGCTATTTCCATCAGTAATAACGGGAACACGTAAGCCTAGTCCTCCCTATGCTACCACTTGCCCGGGGCCAGCCATGACCCGAGCGGACCGTCGGTTTAGGCCGGGTCGCTACAGCCCCAGCGGCAGTGGCCGTTCGGTAGCGGCCAGCGGCCCGATCAAGGAGGGATCGTCGTAGCGCGGTGAGTTGACCCGCGAGGACACCGGGTAGGCAGTCATCGCATCGGACGGGTACGGTCCCAGGACGCGCTGCCAATCCCGGTCCGACTCTGTATCGAGCCACGCCGCCTCCTGCTCCGGGCGCAAGATCACCGGCATCCGCTTGTGGATCGGTGCCATGAGTTCGTTGGGCGTGGTGGTGAGAATCGTAAAGGTACGCAAGACCGCTTCACCTGACGCGCCAGGTCTGCGCCACCTATTTTCGGCAGATTGTGCAGACCTGGAGTCGTCACCGTCGCCGCGCCATTCCTCCCACAGCCCGGCAAAGGCAAACGGCTCATCGCTCTTGAGCGCAATCCGCATCGGCATCTTGCCGCGTGCGGTGCGCTGCCATTCGTAGAAGCCGTCCGCGAGCACGAGACAGCGGCGTCGCCGCCAAGCGTCACGAAAGCTCGGCCGCTGCGCTGCGGTTTCCAGGCGGGCATTGATGAGGCCTGTCCCGCCCGTCTTGTCCCGCGCCCACGCCGGGACCAAGCCCCAGGTGAGCAATTGGATTCTGGCCGGCTCCGCATTGACGATCACGGGCAGTTGCTGAGTCGGCGCGGCGTTGTACCGTGCCGCCACCCCGGCAGTGGGCGCCTCCGCACCGAAGCGGAAGGCCAGCTGTTCGGCGTCGGTTGCGATGATGTACCGACCACACATAATCTACTGCCTCTCGCCTCACCCCCGTCATTCCCCCGCCCGCGGAAATCCATCCTCTCTCCCCGTGGGAGAGGGCTGGGGTGAGGGCCGCCACGCTACTCCACACCCCCTCTCCACTTGGTGGAGAGGGGGCCGGGGGGTGAGGATCAGCCCTCCCGCTGTTGCCAGTCGCGCGGCAGCGGCTCCAGACCGTCCTCCGTGATGCGGATGAACTGGCCGCGCATGAACCGAATATGATCGTCCCGGTAGACGAACAGCACCACGTCCGGGGCCACCTCGACAAACTTGCCGCTCGCCCACGCTGGCCAATCCACACCGGTGCCGGCGTCCCACGACCGCCCGCCGTCCAGGCTCGTATGGATGGTGGTGTTCGGGAAGCGGTGCGCGACCAGCAGCGCCCCACTCGACGTGCAGATCATCCCGGCCGAGTAGCCGGGAAACGGACCGATGGCGACGGCGTCCCACGTCTGCGCGTCGTCGTATGAGGTCGCCTGCCACATCGTCGGGCTGTAGATCGGCCGGCAATACGCCAGCAGCCGCCCGTCCGCCGTGAACGACGCGACCGGCTCGATCAGGTCCAGGCAGCCCGGCAGCACGCCGCGCTCGCCGCCATGTTTGCGGACCCCGTCCACGTTCATCGGCGCCGACCAGGTTTTGCCCTCATCGGTGGAGCGGATCGAGTAGACCTGCGCCTTGTAGGACCCCCACGTAAAGAGATCGTGCTCGTGACTCTCGGCCAAGGCCCCGTGCAGGAACACGACCAGCGTGCCGTCGGGCGCCTCGTAGATACCCTGCCCGTAGAAGTTCGGTCCGAGCCGCGGATCGTCCGGCCACGGCTCCGTCAACGGGTATTCCTCCACCGGCCCCCACGTCCGACCGGCGTCCGTCGTTTCGCTCCGGCGAAACGCGCCCTCGACGAAATTGCACGCCCACAGCCGGCCCTCGCGCGTCACGTGCAGGGCGCCGACGCGGTCCGCTGGCAGTACCAGTGGCTCATCCCAAGTCGCACCACCGTCGTGCGACCGCGTGGAGTAGTTCAGCTCGCGGTCGTCGAACGTCAGCACCAGCGTCTCGTCGGGCAGCCGCCGCAGGTTATGTGGTTTCTGTCGGTCCGTGACGCCACGGAAGTCCGGGAGCAGCGCAAACCAGGCGATCTGCGGCGGGTCCGGTGACCAATCCAAGGGCAACGCCGCCCGGTCCGCCGCCACCCGTAGCCCTCTACAGCGAAACTCGCCATAGCCGGCCATCCCGACACAACCCGGCGTGTCACCGGCGCCGTAGGTGTCGTCGGTCACGGCAGGCCCGGGCACGCCGTCAACCCAGGTGCGGATGTGCGGCCCCTGCGCCTCGACGCGCAAGCGATACCAACGATGTGTCTCCGCCGGCACGCCGGGCACTACTTGCAACGCGAGGTTCCGCGCCCAGCCGGAGGCATCCATCTTGGAAATCGCCAGCCAGAAGTGCTTTGCCCGCGTGGTCTGGCCGACCCACGGTATATGCACCCAATAGTGGTGACGTGCATCCTGAGCGCGGAGGATGATGCCCGCGTCACCGGCGCCGGTGGCGGCGTAGCCGGCCTGGAAGTCACACTCGACCGCGACGTCGCCGTAGGCCGCACTGGTGTAGATGGCCATTCGCAGCGAGAACACGTCCGGCGGCACCGCATACTCCGCCGGCCCGTCCCGCCAGCGGCCCCCGACGAAGCACCAGCCCTCGCCCGACCCGATCTTCAGCGTCTGCATATCCGCCTGCCCGCCGACCTACCAGTAGCCGCGAAAGCGCCCTTCCCAGTACATCCACAGCCAGCTTACCAGCGAGTCATGGTCGAGCAGCTCGCCCTCGATCTTCCAGTCCGAGGGGAGTTCTTGCGCCGGGTCTAGGGGCATGATGAAGCGGAATGTGTCGAGGTCGAGCTGTTCCAGGATGGTCCGTGCCACCCCGACTAAGTCTTCACCCGGTAACCAGCGCTGCGCGTTGACACACCCCCAGCCAAAGGCGGCGCTGCGTCCGGTGCGCGTCGGCCCATCACCCCAGCCGCGATCCACCGGGATGAGCTTCCCCGTCCGGGGGTCGCGTGTGGCCGCCGAGTAGGCGGTGCCGTCGAGGAGCACAGCATCTTTTGTTACCGCGAAAGCGTTGGCCATGAAGCGGCGCCACCGGTCGCGGTGCCACGGGTCGAGTTCCATCAACAGGCTCGGCAGATACAACATGCGCGCGGGAGCGACCCCCGACCCTCCACTGACCCCACCCAGCCACCTCGTGTCATTCGCGCAGGCCCGATACCAGCGCTGAATCTCGTCGAGGTATCGCGGCTCACCGGTGGCGAGCCAGGCGTGATACAGCACGGGTGCGTAGATCACCCCGTGCTCCCAGTCGCCCTTGGTCCAATCCCAGCCGCCCGGATCGAACGTGTGCGCGAAGTACCCGCCCGGCTTCGGCCAATACCCTTGCCGAATCTCATAGTCGGCGAAGCCGGTAAACATCTCGTCAATTGTGCGGGTGTCCTCCGGCCCCGCGATATGGCGGTAGGCAGCCAAGCCCACGGTCACGCACTGGAGCTGATCGCCGGAGGACTGCGTGGTGGCGACACCACCATACGGCTTGGTCAGGAACCCCGGCTCGTCGAACTCGGCGCCCATATCGTAGATGTGTTTCAGGGCAGCCAACGTGCGGCGGCAGATCGCCAGCACGTCGGGGTCGCGGGTACAGCGGTAGCGGTACGACATCGCCCCGAGGTAGTAACCGGTATTGGCAGACGTGTTCTCCCAGGCGCGCCAGACGTGCATCGGCGGCAGGCCGAGCTCTGCTTCGGTCTTCCCCTTCAGGGCGCGATGCGGAGCCATGCCACGGTAGTCCGCCGCGGTGGGCAGTTGGTAGTCCGTCGGGCGGACGAACATCGGCACCATGCCGTGCTCTTGGAGCGTATGCTCCTCGACCACCGCCTGGATACGGAGGGCCTTGTGCTCCAGCTCGTCCGCCGTCATGACTGGCATACTTCCATCTCCCGCGGCTCCGGCATTGACCTGGCTGACATAATCATACTGGCTTCCCGCAGTTGTAGCTCCATCCAGCGTATCCGGAGGCAGCAATGACCAATTCGACACCCCTGGCCCACCTGAAGAGCCGCCCACCCATGCAATGGCTGCGTGAGCGGGATGTTGACCTGCTGATATGCAGCGAACTTCACTCGCCAGGCCCGCTCTGGGATCTGTTCCTGGGAGGCTGGAATAGTAGTGTCGCCGAGTTTGACGGCGCATGGGTATCTTGGCAAGACGTTGACGGGGAGACAGACATTGTAGTGTCCTTCAAAGCTGGCGACAATGTCTTGATTCTGCTCATTGAAGACAAGATAGACGCCCCGTTTCAACCGGACCAGCCTGGGAGATACGGTGCTCGGGCCCAACGCTGGCAGGCCTCTTTGTCCTCCCAGTCTGAAGTCCAGACTGTTCTGCTTGCCCCCGGGGAATACTCCGAGAACGAAGGCAGCGATCTCTTTGACCGCCAAATCAGCTACGAAGACGTCATTGCGGCGCTATCCGGTTCAGGCGATCCCAGACCCCAATTCCTTGTCCAAACCTTGAAGAATGGGATTGAATCCCACAAACAGGGTTATACACCGCAACCTAGTGAGGCGACGACCCGGGTATGGTGTGCTATCTGGGACTGCGTAAACTCCGAAGCTCCCCGGCTGCGTATGGAGGAGCCTATCAGCAAGCCCGCGCGAGCCGGCTTCATATACTTCAACAGTGCCGTTGGCGTATCTTCCACTCAAACCCAGGGTAGGGCAGTGATTGTCTACAAGCCAGGTCACGGAAATGTTGACCTCCAGTTTCCCAATACGAAGGTCGCAACACTTGAAGACGCGGTTGCTAGTGTCCTGGATTCCGATATGACCATTGCGGAGGCCGGAGAATCAGCGAGCATTCGGCTAAAGGTTCCCAGAGTTGATTTTGGCCTCCCGCCCGACGACCAGCGGGACGCTATCCGGCAGGGCGTAGTTGCGGCAGAACGCCTCCGCTGCCTCTTCATTGAAAATCGGCTCTTGGGCTTGCTGCTACCCGCCTGATGTCCCCAACCCGCCGTGCCGGCTCTGTCATCCCCGCGCACGCGGGAATCCACGTCCCCCTGCATAGCGGGGGACCATAGGGGGGCCGTCCCCAGTCAGCGCGTGGCGGCGCTCCCGGCGACCATCGGGTACGATGGGTGTTTCCGTTGTAGCAGCTAGAGTACGCAGATGACGATGCGAAAGGGCGTAGCCGGTGCCACGAACCATCCGTGTCGAAAAAGCCAAGTACGACGGGACCATCCAGGCTGCCTGGGAGAGCGAACTGCTCGATCACGCCGGGTCCCTGCTGCGATCCGTCGTGCCTGGGGGGAGGCCGGTGTACGTGCTGGACCGCAGCCGCTGGGTCCAGAGCGGGCAGACCACCTGCGCCGTAGAGTTGTATTTCGAGGATCGCTGGTACAACGTCTGGCACGTCCGTGACGACACGAAGGAACTGTGGTACTGCAACGTGGCAATGCCGGCCACCTTCGACGGGCAGACGCTCCGTTGGGTTGACCTCGACATTGATATTCGTTGCTACCGGGAGGGTGCGCCGGAAGTGCTCGATGAAGACGAGTTCGAGCAGCACCGGATCGAGCTGGGCTACTCCGCTGAGGTTGTCGAACGGGCATTGGCCGCGCGTGACGAGGCCCTCCGGCTGGCCCAGGAGCGAGCCTTCCCGTTCGACTACGAGACGCAGATCGGCGCCCTCCGGCGCTAACCGCTGCGCGGCCGAAAGGCGTGTGCCTGCCGCGCAGAATTAGCAGTGGTTTGACCACCAGATTAGGTGTAATCATCATCTCATCATTGTGTAGGTAAAGTCTCCGTATTCACCCATACAAATAGCTTGATTTCACCCGCTCTTGATGCAAAGTGTATGCATTAGTGGCTATATTCCTCCATAAGTAGCTGATTTGCAAGAGCATCTACTATTGTAGTATGCTGCGACAGATGGTACTAATGCCGCCGCTGCGAGGGAGGCTCTCCATGAAAAGTGTACGGTCGTGGCTCAGTGCCGTGATTGTCGTTGCGTTCATCGGCAGCATGTTTGTTCCGGTGGCTGCGGTCCAGGCGCGGGAAGCGTTCACTCACGGTACGGTGGTCGCGCTCCAGGGCACCCCGCATCTCTGGTTCGCCGATGCTGAAGGCATCTTGCATTGGGGCGGGGACACGCGCGCCCTGGCCGGGCGCCAGGTCAACTGGAATACCCGCGTAGAAGTGAGTGTGGAGCAGCTAGGTGCTCTGCAGCGCGGTGATCCCTGGCTATCTACCGGTTTGTTGAAGGACGGCGATCCGATCTATTTGGCCAAGTGGGAGACCGAATGGGCCGCGCCGCAGTTGCTCCACATTCAGTCTATCCGTGATGTCGAACTGTTCGGGATCAATGCCAGCAACTACGGCGCTTTGGTGCTGGAGCGGCCGGTGTGGGAAAGCCGCTCTGGGTTCTCGGCCGCCGATCTTCAGCGTTCCACACTCCCCGTGAGTGTGCCGCCGTCGCTCCCGGAGAGCCAGGCGGCTCTGTTTTCTCGCTCACCCGGCCTTGTCGGTAGAGACAACGACGACAACGGTAATGGCGATGACGACGACACTGATACCGACACCGATACGGCTACGGCCACCGCAACCGGCGACCAGACGGCGACGGCCACCGCCACGGCAACCGACGACGGGACGTCGGTGACCAATACTGAGACCGACGACACCGATGACGCCACCGATACCAACACGGCCACTGCGACGGCGACGGCCACGGCAACCGACGGTGACACGGCCACGGCAACCGCCACCGCGACCGACGACGGCGCCTCGGCAACTGACACTGCTACTGACGCAACCGACGACACTCCGGACACCGATGACACTGACGACACCGACGATAGCGACTAACAGCGGATTGGCCGGTGGCCGTGACAGCGTGAAACGGGAGTAAAGTGCCGGACCTGCTCACTGCACCGCCTCTGTTCCCACAAGTGGCCTTGCCGGAAGATCAGGGCTTGCCGGAGTTCTCCCGCCTCTTCGATGGTGAGTGGGTCTGGCGTGCCTACTGCTCCCGGCTTGGCCAGCCGGAGACGAGGCCTCAGCGCCTGCGCTTGCGCCAGCTCAGTTACAACCCCGGCCGGCGCGCCATCGCTACCTGCGTTGCCGAGTGGCTGTCGGATGAGTTTGTCACGCAGGACCAGTTCGCTATCGAGCTTGCGCCTGACCAGCCGGCGCGGCTGTTCCGCTACCCGGAGGATCCCTGCCTCCCGGGGCTGACTCACGCCGCCTCCGCAGTGGCGGCCTCCGAGTTGCTCAACCGGTACGTCTTCGCGTCCCCGGTGCAGCGCGTGCGCGTGCGCGTTGTGCGCTACAGGCCCGGCGGGTACGCCGTTCTACGCCATCGGCTTGGCCGCGTGCGCTTCTACGTGCGCGTCATGCGGCCCGAACGGGTATCCCGCCTCATGGCAGCGGCGGAGCTGGTGGCGCAGTCGGGATTTGCGCTGCCCCGCCTGGCGGGCTGCTGGACCGAGGGCGGCGTCGTCTGGTTATCCGAAATACCGGGGACAAATGTACGCAGACTCATCCGCAAGGGTGATGAGTTGGACCCGGCGCCCATCCTGGATGGCTTGGCAAGGCTCTGGGACATCCCCTACCAGCCAAACGAGCACCGCCCCTTCAGTCTCCGCGGGGCCTACCGCCGGGCCAGGCGTGTCTTCCGCCAAGTGCTCCAGGACCGGGACGGGCCACGCCGCACGCTCAAGCGAGCGATCACTGCGCTGGACCCGTTCGTCAAGTCCTGGCAGCCCTCTGGCGTTGCCCACAACGACTTCTACGACGACCAGTTGATCCGCCTCCCTGATGGCCGGTTGGCGCTGGTGGACTTCGAGGAGGCCGGACTGGGCGATCCCCTGCTCGACGTGGGCAACTTCCTGGCGCATCTGCGCTGGTCGGCTCATTTCGGGCGCGAATCCGAAGCGCAGGCCAGTGGCGCCCATCATCGCCGCCTGCGCGCCGCCGCGCTGGAGCGTTTCGGCTGGGAAGAGCGAGCACTGAACCTGCGCGAGGCCGTCTGCATCTTCCGAGTATGCACCAATCCCATTCGCCATCTCGCGCCCGACTGGCCGCGCCGACTGGAAGTGGGCCTGTCGCTGGTCAACGAGGTGCTGGCCTAGCCGGTCCGCCGGGTGACGAACTCGCAATCCCGGTATACCATCCGACCGTCCAGTTCATTACTACGACTAGCGTAGCCTCTCGCCGCCGTTGCCGCGCAAGTACGATGGAGCAAGCTATGGTGCAAGACCATGCAGAGCGCAACGCCATAGATACCCACGTCCACGTGTGGCCGTTGGACGACGCGCCGGGCCACCGGCCGCCAGCCGATGCCAAGCTGGCCCCGCCCGATGCCGCGGCGCCGGTGGAGTGGCTGCTCCAGGACATGGCGGAGTATCACATCGCCCATTGTGTCTTGGTGCAGAGCAGCGCGTTCGGCTGGGACAATACATACATGGTCGAGTGCCTGGAACGGTACCCCGGCCGGTTTCGGGCTATCGGCCTCGTGGACCCGGAAAGTCCCGCCAACGCCCGTGACTTGGAGCGGTGGATGGCTCAAGGGCTGGCCGGCTTCCGCTTCCACCCGCTCTACTACGACCGCGAGCCGCGCGGCGCCTGGTGGGTAGACGCGCCGGAGCACGACGATCTCTGGGCAGCGGCCGCCACCACCGGCGCGATCCTCCAGTTCCACATGCTGCCACAGCACGCCCCGGCGTTGGCCCGCATGATCGAGCGCCATTCCCAAGTCCGGGTGATCGTGGACCACATCGGCAAGCCCGACGCGACCGAGGCGCCGCCCTACCCGAGTTTCGACCCAGTATTGCGCCTCGCCGACTACCCCCACGTCTACGCCAAGATCGGGGACTATCAGATTGCCAGTCAACAAGCTTTTCCCTGGGCGGACACGTGGCCGTTCGTGCGCTTGCTGGCCGACCGTTTCGGCGCGGCGCGGATGCTCTGGGGCACCGGGTACCCGCGCACCGCCCGGCTCGTCCCGCTGGCGCAGGCCCTCCGCTATGTCGAGCAGGAGCTACCCCTGACGCAGGAGGAGCGCCGGCAGATTCTCTGGGACACCCCGGCCCGCCTGTTCGGCTTCGCCGTCGAGCGCTGAACGTTGACACCGCCGCCGCACCGCAAAGGAGTGAAGACGATGGCCGAGCACGGAATACAAGGTGGGCTGCCCGATCTACGGATTACCGATGTCAAGGCGATCTGCACGGCGCCGGACGGTATCCGGCTGGTGGTCGTCAAGGTCGAGACGACTGAGCCAGGGCTGTACGGCCTGGGCTGCGCGACGTTCACCCAGCGGCCCCTCGCCGTCGTGGCGGCCGTGGATGACTACCTCCGGCCGTTTCTGCTGGGCCGCAATCCCGCTGATATCGAGGACATCTATCAGACGAGCTACCTCAGTAGCTACTGGCGCAGCGGCCCCGTCCTGAACAATGCTCTCTCCGGGGTAGACCAGGCGCTCTGGGACATCAAAGGGAAGCGGGCCGGTATGCCGGTGTACCAGCTCCTCGGCGGCAAGTGCCGCGACCGGGTACCGCTCTACGCTCATGCCTCCGGCCGCGACTTTCAGGAGTTGGCGGACCAGGTGCGGGCGTATATGGCGCAGGGCTACCGCTACGTCCGCTGCCAGGCCGCCGTCCCCGGCCTCTCCACCTACGGCGCCGTCGGCAACGTAGCAGGGGCGTGGGAGCCGACGCCCTACTGCCAAATGGTGCCGAAGATGTTTGCGTACCTCCGCGAGCAGGTCGGCGACGAGGTGGAGCTGCTGCACGACGTTCATGAGCGTATCCCGCCCATCCAGGCGGTCGGCTTGGCGAAGGAGTTGGAGCCGTACAAGCTCTTCTTCCTCGAAGACGCCCTGGCGCCCGAGGACAACGAGTATTTCCGCATGATCCGTGCCCAGTGCAGCACGCCGATTGCCATGGGCGAGCTGTTTGTCAATCAGGCCGAGTACGTGCCCCTCATCCGCGACCGGCTCATAGATTTCATTCGCGTCCACGTCTCGACGATTGGCGGTCTCTCCGTGGCCCGCAAGCTGGCGGCGATGTGCGAGTTCTTTAGCGTGCGTACCGCCTGGCACGGGCCGGGAGACGTATCGCCGGTGGGTCACGCCGCCAATCTCCAGCTGGACGTGGCCGTCTGGAACTTCGGTATCCAGGAGCAGCACGTCTTTGGCGCGAACACGCAGGAGGTGTTCCCCGGCTGTCCCGAAATCCGCGACGGCTGTATGTGGCCCAGCGACCGGCCGGGGCTGGGCGTGGACGTTGACGAGGCGCTGGCGCAGCGTTTCCCGTTCCCGGACGATCCGCTCAACGGCTCGTGGGCCCCCGTCCGGCGCCTTGACGGCACGGTGATCCGGCCCTGACCGGCCACGTATGTCCGGCGGATTGTGCAGTGCCGGTATCGTCGTGCCGGTTGCCCACGGCCCCCGCCTAGCTTGCGTAGCACCTGGCGCTGCGGCGATAATAGCCCGCACCCGTGTCCCCACCCATCTACCTACTCCAGGAAGCGGCCGAGGCTGAGACCAGCAGCCAGCAACGATGCGAATCCTGATTACCGGCGTCCGCGGCTTTGTCGGGCGGCATCTGGCTGCGTATTGCCTCCAGGATGCACGGAACGAGGTCTGGGGGCTGGACCGCCCGCGCGCGTCGCCCGTCGGGCCGCCGTTGCCGGCCCCGGTGCGCCTCCTGACCGCCGACATCACTGAGCGGGCGATGGTCATCGCGGCGGTGCGGGAAGTGCAGCCCGATGCGGTGTATCACCTCGCCGGCTGGAGCAATCCTGCCACCGCTCACGCCGATCCCCCCGGTATCCTGGCGGCGAATGTCCATGGCCAGTTCCACGTACTCGAAGGAGTCGTGGCTGCCGGCAATCGAGCCAGCGTTCTGGTCGTCGGCTCGTGTAAGGAGTATGGTACTGGCCTGCCGGGAGCGCAGCACACCGACGAGTCGGCCGAGTTGGCGCCGCTGGACCTCTATGGCGTGACAAAGGTGGCCCAGGACATGCTGGGCTACCATTTCGCGGTCAGCCGGCAGTGCCACGTCGTGCGCGTGCGGCCGTTCAACCACACCGGCCCCGGCCAATCGGACACGTTCGTCGCCTCGGCCTTTGCCCGCCAGTTGGCTGCGATCAAACTTGGCCAACGGCCGCCGCGCGTCATGGTCGGCAACCTCACGCCGGTCGTGGACTTTACCGACGTGCGCGATATGGTGCGGGCCTACGTGCTCGCCCTCGCACGCGGCGAGCGTGGCGCGGTCTACAATCTCGGCTCCGGCCAGGGTGTGCAGATCGAGACGTTGCTGGACATGCTGCTGTCGGTCAGCGGCCTGGCCGGCCAGGTAGAGGTATGCCCGGACCCGGCCCGCCAGCAGCCCGCCAGCGTACCCCGTATCGTGTGCGATGCCACCCGCTTCCGTGCCCTGACCGGTTGGCAGCGCCGCTACACCCTGGCCGAAACGCTCCGCGACCTCTACCACTACTGGCTCGACCGGCTATCCCTGGGCCGCTAACCGGCGGCCGGTGTGGTACAGTTGGATTGCTCCGACCATCGTTCCACCGGGATTTCGGCCTTGATCCGGGCTCTTCGCCTCGAGACTCGTGATGGCTACTACTGCATCGCCACCGACTGCCGCCACGATGCGGCCCTACCATCGGCAGGGCGAGATTGACTACGCCCGTCTGGAATTCGATCCCGACGAACGGGAGCTGCCCCCCGACGCTATGGAGCAAGAACTCGCCGTCCAGGACCTGCTCGGCCTGCTCGCCAGTCGCTTCACCGACTTTGGCGCACGCCCGGATGTCTTCCTCAGCAGCAATACCATCCTCTGCTACGACCCCACCAACCTCAACGTCCGGGTGGCCCCGGACGTGTACCTGGCCTTTGGGGTGGACGCGGAGGCCATCCGGCCGCGCAAGCTGTACCTGCCTTGGGAGGTGGGTAAGCCCCCCGACTTCGCCGTGGAGGTGGCGTCAGCCAGCACCGCCCGGCAGGACGTGACGGTCAAGCGGCAGCTGTATGCGCGGATCGGGGTACCGGAATACTGGCGTTTTGACCCGACGGGACACGACTACTACGAGCAACCACTGGCCGGGGAGCGGGTGGTGGACGGCGCCTATCAGCCCATTGCGTTGACCAGGGAGCCGGACGGCATCCTCAAAGGGTATAGCGCCGTGCTGAAGTTGAGTCTGTGCTGGGCAGGAGGCCGGCCGCGGCTGTACGACCCGGCGACGCAGACGTACCTAGAGAGCGAGCGCGAGGTGTGGGCTGCCCGGCTGGCAGCCGAGTCGGAGCGGGATGCGGCTGAAGCCCAGGTCGCTGTCGAGCAGGCTGCCCGGCTGGCGGAGCGGGCCGCCCGCCGGGACGCTGAAGTCCGCGCGGCCGAGTCCGAAACCCGTGCGGCAGCCGAAAGAGCCAAACGTCGTGCCGCCGAGGCCGAGTTGGAGCGGCTCCGGGCACAACTGCGTGGCCGGCCAGCGGATAGATAACCTGGCGCCTCACCCGCGGCCCCCTACGGTCGCCATACAGCGCATGTTCCCCGGCCGGCAGCGGCGGACCGGCACTGCCGGCGCTCCCCTTCCCTAGAGGAAAAGGGCCGGGGGTGAGGTCTGACCCGCCTCCTGTGCCCCTCCGAGGACGGTTAGGCCACGTATTCCTGCTCTAGCTCGCGCCAACCCGGCACGTCCACGATCTCGTTGAAGGCGCCGAACGGGAGTAGCGTGCTGCCGGCGGTAGTGCCGGTGGTCTTGAGGCGCTTGGCCACCTCCTGCACGGCCGCGGCGGCGGCGTAGAGCGGCGAGAGCGGGAAGACCACCATCTTGAACCCTAGCTCTTCCAGCTCGGTGGCCGTCAGTACGGGAGTGACGCCGCCCTCGATCATGTTAGCGAAAAGCGGTGCATCGGGGATGGCCCGCGCGATGGTCTGCAATTCCTCCAGCGACTGCGGCGCCTCGACAAAGACAATATCGGCGCCGGCATCACGATACGCCTTCCCTCGCTCGATGGCGTCGTCCAAACCGACGACGGCGCGGGCGTCGGTGCGGCCGATGAGCACCAGCCCGGAGTCGCCACGTGCAGCTACGGCCGCGCGTATCTTCTGGACGTGCTCCTCGCGGGGAATGACCCGCTTGCCGGCCATATGGCCGCACTTCTTCGGCCACTCCTGGTCTTCCAAGATGATGCCGGCAACGCCGGCCGCGACGCATTCCCGCACCGTCCGCACGACGTTGAGGGGATTGCCGTAGCCCGTGTCCATGTCCGCGATGACCGGAATGGATACGGCGGTTGCGATGTTGCGTACCCGGCCCAGCACTTCCGAAGCGGTCAACAGACCGATGTCCGGCACTCCCAGCGTCGAGGCGGCCAGGCTGTAGCCGGACGTAAAGACGACCTCGAATCCGGCGTGCTCCATCAGCCGCGCAGAGACCGCGTCGTATGACCCTGGCAGGACGATAATCCCCGGTGCCGCCAGCAGCTCCCGCACCCGTTGTGATCCCGCGTTCATCCGTATCCCTCCTCCGCTATCGGTAGTGCGACCATGAGTGAGTGTGCGTAGCGCGCACACTCTACCATCCTAACGCCGGCAGCCGGATGGTCAGCCAAAGAGGAACTCGGAGCATCACTCCCTGTCCCATCGGCCCCCCTCATTGCGGCTCGCGCCGCAATCCAGGCCCCCGCTCCGTCCCTGCTCTGTGGCTAAAAGCCTTCCGAGCGAGGGGGCCGGATGGTGGTGCGGCGCTACCGCGTTGGCAGCGGCAGCCAGCCCTCGGCGCCGATGGTGGTTGTGCCGCCGTGGCCCGGATAGACCTGCGTCGCCGCCGGAAGCTCCGCCAAGCGGGTGAGACTGTCCTGCAGCGCGCCGGGATCGCCACCCGGCAGGTCATAGCGACCGTAGGACCCGGCAAAGAGCGTATCGCCGCTGATCAGCAGCGACCAAGCGGCGCTGTAGAGGCAGCTGCCCCCCGGCGTGTGGCCGGGCGTGTGCAGCACGGTGAAGGTGATCGCGCCGACCTGAACCGCGTCGCCCTCAGTGAGTAGGCGGTCGGCGTGACTCGGCGGAATGTCCCACGGCAGCGATCCCAGGACACCGGCCGGCCGTGCCAGTCGCTCGGCGTCGGCCGTATGGATCGCGATTGGCGCTCCGGTGGCGTCGGCCAGCGGCGCATTGTCCGCCACGTGATCCCAGTGGCCGTGTGTATTGACGATCGAGACGATCTCGACCTCGAGATCGCGAGCGGCTGCCAGGACCGGCGCGGTGGCGCCCAGCGCCGGATCAACCACCATGGCCGCTCGCATTGCGCGATCCGCCACCAGCAGGACGTTGTTGTCCAGCGGGCCGGCCACGATGGTCCGGATCAGCGGCGCGGTGGCGTCAGGTTGATCGGAGGCCGTCATACCGGTTCATTGCTCCCGAGCGATGGGGGGACTGGAGGGCAGTGGACTCCCCCTCTCCACACGTGTGGAGAC
>JAJDZR010000230.1 GCA_022824545.1 Chloroflexota bacterium | reverse complement strand
CTCTCCACACGTGTGGAGAGGGGGCCGAGGGGTGAGGCAACGAATGTATCTCCCACTCCTCATCAGTCGCGCTCGTCCATCGGCTGCCACGTGCGGTCGTAGGGGCCGACGTACACCGCGAGGGGCCGCATCAGCCGATTGCCGTCGAGCTGCTCGACCATGTGCGCGGTCCAGCCGGCGGTTCGGCCGATGGCGAACATCGGGGTGAAGATTTCGGAGGGAATCCCCACGGTATGCAAAATCAATCCGGCGTATAGCTCCACGTTGGCGTAGAGATCCCGGCCCGGTTTCACCTCGGCCAGCACCTTCACCGTGGTCTGCTCGACGGCTTGTGTCAATTCGAGCAGGGTGCGCTCGCCGGTTGCGGCGGCCATCCGCTCGACGGCTGTGGTAAGCACTGCGGCGCGCGGATCGCGCACCCTATAGACCCGGTGCCCAAACCCCATGATCCGGCGACCCGCCGCTAGCTCGGCCCGCACCCACGGCTCGGCCTGATCGGGCGTACCGATTTCTTCGAGCATGTTCAGCACGGGGCCAGGTACCCCGCCGTGTGCCGGTCCTTTCAACGCGCAGATGGCCGCGGTCAAGGCGGACACCATATCCGAGTTCGTCGAAATGACCACCCGGCCGGTAAAGGTAGAAGCGTTGAGGCCGTGCTCGGCGATCACACCCAGGTAGGCGTCGAAGGCGTCAACGCGGGCTTGCGACGGCTCTTCCCCTTCGAGCATGTACAGGAAGCCCGCCGCCAGTCCGTGCTCGGGCTTGGCGGTCACCGGCTCCTGGCCGTTCTTGAGGCGCCAGGTGTGGGCGATGAGCGCCGGGATTTGCGCCTGCAACCGCGCGGCGCGCCGCAGATTTGCGTTGATGTCCAGGCTATCCACGTCGGAGTCGTCGAGCGACAGCATGGAGGCCGCCATCCGCAGCATGTGCATCCCGCCGGTGTGCGGAGCCAGCTCACGCAGCGCAGCGATGGTCGCCGGTGGCAGGTCACGGGCGCGGTTCATATCGTCGCGGAGCGCGGTGTATTCCTGGCGGTTGGGGAGCCGGCCATACCACAGCAGATACGCGACTTCTTCGAACGTTACCCGGCCGATCAGCTCGCGAATATCGTAGCCCCGGAGGGTCAGCCGCCCATTGGCACCGTCAACCTCAGCGATGTGTGTAGCTGCTGCATACACACCTTCCAGTCCGCGGGCAATTTTCGCTGTGGTTTTGGCCTGCTCCGCAGTACCCATCCACTAACCTCTCAAGTCTTGTTTGCTCGGTACGCTGCTAGTCACAGCGCACGGCTACGCGGCAGCGAGCCTGCTTTCGGCCAGGTCCGGCGCTACCCACAGGGATTATAGCGTGTACTAGCGGCGCTGCCCGCTGCCGCTCGTCACTCGGCGGCTTTGCTACCCTTGGAGCAATATCGGCATTGCCGTGTCGGTGACCGGCTGTGCTCCGCTGCCGGTCACCGGCCCTGGCGTGCATCGAGGCAAGTACCATGTGGCAATACTGGGGAGTGCGCGTGGCCCAGCGCCTCGCAGCAACCCTGCCCAATCCCGCTCAGTACCGTCTCGCCGTGCTGGTAGGGGAGTTGATATTCCATCTGTGGCGGGACAAGAGCCGCGCTACGCTCGAAAACGCTGCCCAAGTGCTCAACCTGCCTCCAGGCGACCGGCGGGTGCGGACCGTCGCGCGGCAATGCTTTCACAACTATGCGAAGTATTTAGTGGAGTTTTTCCAACTGCCGTTTCGCACCTCGGCCGACTTGCAGGCAAAGGTCAGTCAGCTGATCGGCTGGGAGCACATCGAGGCGGCGCTGGCGCGCGGCCGGGGCGTCATCTACGTCACCGTGCATTTCGGGAACTGGGACGTTGGTGGGTCGGTCGTCGCGGCGCGTCATCCGATGTCGGTCGTCGCCGAGACGTTTCAGCCGGCGCGCTTAGATGCACTGGTGCGAGAGACACGCACCGCTCACGGGATGGCCACCATCCCCTTGGAGAACGCTCTCCGGAAAGTGCTCCGGGCGCTGCGGCGCAATGAGGTCGTAGCACTCGTTATTGATCGCCCCGTCCACGAGCATGAAGGTGGTGTGCCGGTACGCCTCTTCGGCCGTGATACCCGGTGGCCGGGCGGTGCCGCGGCGCTGGCTATGAAGACCGATGCTTTGATCCTGCCTGGCGGCTGCTGGCGCAATCCCGACAATACCTACTCGATCATGGCGGCGCCGCCGATCCGCTGTGAGTCGACCGGCGACCGCGACGGCGATCTGCGGCGCAATATGCAGCGCATTGTGGATGCTCTGGAGCAGATCATCCGCCGCCACCCGGATCAGTGGTATATGTTCCGCCGCATGTGGCCCGTGCCGGGTACGTGTTCGCGGCCTCCTCCACACTCCCCCTCTCTACATGGTGGAGAGGGAGCCGGGGGATGAGGATTGCCGGAGGTGAGCCTCGCCGTGGATCAGTTTTCGCCACCCTCGGGCAGATACTGGTCGAGGAGGGCCGCCCGGCTCATCCAGACGTCGCCGAGTTCTAGGGAGCGACCACGCTGCTGCGCTGCTGTCTCATCCGCGGAGTTGGTCTCAGGAGCGGTGGCAGTCTCCTGGTGCAGGCGCGCGGCTCCGTCCGGGCGGTAGAGGGCCAGCAGGCCGAGCAGGTAGAAACGGTCCACTTCCAGCCACCACCCCCGCGACCGGGGCCGGACCGTAAATCCCACCCGCCGGGCGCCCCGAAAAAAGACCGTCGTGCCGGTGAGCGCCTTGACGGGATGACCGGGGCGGTCCAGGGTCCCGGCTGCCGCTAGCTCGGCCAGCACGGCCAGATCGCCGCGCATCGCTTCTATCACGTGCCAGGCTCGGCGATGCGTTGATGTACTGTCCCCCTGGACGAGCAAGGCATTGCGAAAGTGCAACCGGCACAGCGTATCGCCCCGCGTAATCCGCGTGCCGTCCGGCAGCGTCAGCGGTTGGGAGCCGGTGTACGATCCCAGGTCGTACTGAAAGATACCCTCGGGGCGCACCGGGCGCAGGTGGTACCAGCGGGTATAGATCCGTTCCCATAGCCACCATATCCAAAGTAGCCCGGCCGGCTTCCCCGGTGCGTGCCGTCCGGCAGTGAAGAGCACCAGGCGTAGCCCCGCGTGGGCCACCCGGCGGGTCAGCCGGGTTGCTTTGGACATGGCCTCCGGCGCCGGACCGCCAGCTTCATACCAACGTCGTCCAATCCCCAGAAAGGCCAGTGACCAGCGCACGAACATCCAGATCATGCCCAGCCGCCAGGGGAGCGCACGTAGCCGCCGTGGCGAGGTGCGAATCTGCGCGCCGCTGTTGTTGCGGCTTTGGAGGCCTGTACCGCCAATGCGTTGGAGCCGACCATCGCCCGATTGCAAGGACACTGCGGCGCGGCGCATCAGATCCAGGTCTTCGGCCAGGTGCAGATCGTGGTTGAAGCCGCCCAGCTGGCGGAAGAGCCGGCGGTCCACGTAGAACATCTGGCAATGGATATTCAAGAGCCGTTTACCGAACTCGAGCACGTGGAAAAATCCTCGCTCCCAGAGATCATCCGAATCAGCCAGGACCGGAATACTCCCGCCACGCGCACCATCTCGCCAAGCCGCGGCCACCTCCGGCACCACCGTGGGCTCCAGCGTGGAATCCGCATCCAGGAAGACCAGCACGTCGCCGCGCGCGACCGCTGCGCCCCGGTTCTTCGCCCGTGCCGTGCCGCGGCGCGGCTCCTCTGTCAATTGCACCTGCGGCATGGTGTCCGGCGCAGCGTCCCAGCGCCGCGCTACGTCCTGCACGACGGCGGCGGTGGCGTCACGCGAGCCGTTGTCCACGATCACGCATTCCACCCGCTCCAGCGGGTACCGCTGCTCTGCCACCGAGCGGAGCGCCTGCGCGATGTAGGACTGCTCGTTGAGGGCCGGCACGATGACGGAGATCAACGGCAACGGCTGCTCTGCCGGCGGCGGCGTAGCGCCGCTCACGAGTGGTGGCCGCGCGGTCCGCTCGTGTTGCCGGAGCGAGACCAGTTGGCTCGCCGTCACAACCTTCCGCTGCGCGGCCAGCGCCGTCAGGCCGTCGAGCACTCTCTCCAGCGCCCGACTGTCCTCCAGGCGTTGGGGATGGAGAAACACCTTGACCACCGGGCAACGGGAAAGGCCACCGCACGCGAGCCGGGAGCCCAACGCCATGGCCTCATTCCCCAGTTGCACCAGCCATTCGTGGCAGCCACCCACGCCCATGAAGCCCTGCCAGGGAGTAGCGATGGTCTGGCCGGTCCGCAGGTCGCGCACCACTATCTGCTCCAGCAGATAGTCGTACCCGGCGGCTGTGACGGCTTCACGGCCCTCCTTGTTGAGTAGCCACGCCGGCGCGCAAAACCCCTGCGGCTCTACCCCCAGCGTATCGGCGAGCGTGCGCCGGGCGGATCGCGCCGCGTCGTGGGCGGCCGCGGCCGGCAGGCTCAGGAATTCGGCCGCCCCTCCGGCCAGCCAAGCGCCGCACCAACGTGCCCCCAGCGAACCGCGCAAGGCGCCCTGCGCCCGATGGCTCCAGCCGTGCGCCACAATCTCGCTGCCGTTGGCCACCTCGGTCCGCAGCAGACCACACAACTCATCGTCGCCGGCCAGCGGCCAGCGGCCAGCATAGCAAGGCACCACTTTGAGCACGCGCGGTCGGATGGCTCGCCGATCCAACTCGTTCAGCAACCGCCGCCCACCCGCTGCAACCGGCGGCGCTACGTCAGGCACGGTCACGATGAGCACGCGCCGGGGGGCGGGTGCGGCGATGCCGGACATCAGCAGTCTCCCCTCGCTGGCGCCGCGCCGATGCGCTCCCCCGTCTATGCGCCTCTCCGCCAGGCGCGATTATCGGCCCTTCCTGGCACGGTATACTCTGGCGCCGGCAGGCTGGCGGGCAGCCTCCCCCGCGCGCGTTGTCCTAGTGTACCGGGAGCATGAGTAGGCGGCCGTGATCGCGACAACGCTCTTCCGCCTGGGTATGACCGTTGCCCCCTGGCTGCCTAGATCGCTCGCGTATGCCTGTGCCCGGGCCTTTGCGACGCTCCTGGCTGGCGCTGGCGCCGGGGGCTTCCGCGCCGCTGCGGCGAACCAGGCGGTTGTCCACGGCCGCCCGGCTGCCGACCCCGGCGTGCGCGCAGCGGCCCGCGCTGCCCTCACCCACCAGGCGCTCAACTACGTAGACCTCTTGCAACTTGGGCGGTTGCCGGCTGCCACACTGCTCCAACGTATCGAGGTGTCGGGCTACGAGCATCTCCGCCGAGCACACGCCGCCGGACGCGGCGTCATCATCATCAGCGGTCATATCGGTAACCTCGATGTCGTCGGACAAGCACTGCCCTTGCGTGGACACCCTACCCTGGTTCCCGTCGAGCGCGTCCGGTCATCACGCCTCTTCCGCTACGTCTCGGCGCTGCGTGCGTCCCACGGCCTGACCTTGGTCCCGGCCGACGCCGCGCTGCGGCCGACGCTGCGGACCCTGCGGCAGGGTGGGGTTGTCGTGCTGATAAATGACTGGGATCGGCTGGGCAACGGGGTGCCGGTCCGGTTCTGCGACCGCGAGACCCAACTCCCGGCTGCCCCGGCCGTATTCCATCTCCGCACCGGAGCACCGATTATCCCCTGCTACGTACATCGTCGCCCGGCCGGCCGGTACGCCGTGTGGGTGGAGCCGCCCATCGTCGCAGCGGCTACCGGCGGCACCGAACAGCGTATCCTTGCTATCATGCAGGGCGTCGCTGCGTCGCTTGAGGCTGCGATCAGACGAGACCCGACGCAATGGGTGCTCTTTCATCCGGTCTGGCCCCGGCCAGCCAACGCGCAGCGTGCGCCTGGCCCCGCGGGTTGCAGCCCAACCGGCGAGTCCTGAGCGGGTAGCGACTACTCAGGAGCCAGGCGACGGCAGTTGTCGGTCGGCCGAGGGGGACGGCCTGCCTGCCCGGTACACCCGGAGGTAGGACGCGGCAGCAGCCCTCCCCGCCTCACCGTCGCCCGACAGTTTTGTTGACGTGGGCGCGTCCAGCGATCATCATGTGTGTGGGAGCGCACAGGCGCGCGAGTTGACGCAGCGAGTGCCACACTAAGAGACACCGTGAAGCGTGGGGGTGGCCGGCGAGAGCCGACCAAGCGAACGATGAAAATTGCACTCGTGTCGCCGTATGACTACCCCTATCCGGGCGCCGTTACCGAGCACATCTCGTACCTGAACCGCCACTTCGAGCGGGCCGGGCATGAGGTGCGTATTCTGGCGCCCTCCTCCCATGACGATGTTGAAGAGCGGATGCAGCATGTGTATCGCGTCGGCAAGCGCATCATCGGTGTCCCGGCGAACCAGTCTATTGCCCGCATCACCCTCTCCCTGAACCTCTCCCGTGCCGTCAAGCGTATCCTCGAGACCGAGAACTTCGACGTTATCCATCTCCACGAGCCGCTGGTGCCAGCCTTAACCCCCACCGTCCTACGGCGCTCGCACACGGTCAATGTCGGCACGTTCCATGCCAGTCGCCGGAAGTATTTCGGGTATTACTACGGCCGTCCCCTCCTCAAACGCTACATCCGGCGTATCCACGGCCGTATTTGCGTCTCCAATGCCGCGCGGGACTTCGTGAGCCACTACTTCCCCGGCGACTATCGGATTATTCCGAACGGTGTTGACGTAGATGCCTTTCGCGTGCAGCGGCCGCTCTTCCCGGAGTTGAACGACGGAAAGCTCACCATGCTCTTTGTGGGCCGCCTCGAAAAGCGGAAGGGACTGGTCTATCTCCTGCGTGCCCTGCCCTATGTGCGGCACCACTTCCCGCAGCTACGCTTGATCGTGGTGGGTGCCTTTGACGAAGAGGATATGCGGGAGTATCGGCAGGTTGTCGCGGAGCTTGGCCTGCGCGATGTCGTCTTCAAGGGCTTTGTCTCGACGGAAGATAAGCTCCGCTACTACCAGACGTGTGACCTCTTCGTCTCTCCCGCGCTCGGTCGGGAAAGCCAGGGGATTGTCCTGCTGGAGGCCATGGCGGCCGGCAAACCGGTCATTGCCTCCGACATTGACGGCTACCGCGCCGTCCTGCGCCACGGCTTTGAGGGGCTACTGGTGCCACCGGAGAGTCCGGCCTCCCTGGCCGTCGCCATTGTCCGCTTGTTCAGCGACCCGGCGTTGCGCGAGGAGATGGGGCGTCGAGCACTGGCGCGAGCGCAAGGGTACGGCTGGCCCATCGTCGCGCGGCAGCTGCTCGACTTCTATGCGGAAACCATCGAGCGGCAGCAACCGCGCCGCCTCCTGCCGCACACCGCCCTGCCGATCATGTCGAACGGCGCGTGACGGCGCCGGGGCGGGGCGGTTTGGGGAGGGAACGGGAGACATGTCCGGCTGGCGGCAGACAATCCAACGGCGGACCCGCGCGGCAGCGGAGCAAGCCGTCGGCCCGCTGGCCCGCTGGGGTGTCTCGCCCAACCAGTTGACCGTCGCCGGCTTGCTGCTCAACGCCGCAGCCGGGGCTATCCTGGCGCTCGGCTGGCTCGTGCCCGGCGGTGTCGCCGTGCTCGTCGCCAGCGCCTTCGACCTCTTCGACGGCGCCCTAGCGCGTGTCGCCGGCCGCGAGACGCGCTTCGGTGCGTTCTTCGACTCGACGCTGGACCGCTATTCGGAGGCGCTGCTGTTCTGCGGCTTGCTGATCTGGTTCACGCGCACCGACCACTGGCTCGGTGCCCTTCTCTGCTACCTCGCGCTGCTCGGCTCCCTGATGGTGAGCTATGCCCGCGCCCGCGCCGAGGGGCTGGGGTTGGAGTGTACGGTCGGCTGGTTCCAGCGGCCGGAGCGGATGGTCGTGCTCGGCGTCGGCCTCCTCCTGCCTAGCCCTGTCCCCATCGTCAGTCTGATCATCCTCGCCGTGCTTTCCCAATACACCGTCATCCAGCGTATGATTCACGTGTACCGCCTGACGGCAAGCCGGGAACGGGAGCAATAGGAGGCGGACCTACCCCCCGGCCCCGTCCCTCCAGGGACGGGGCCGGGGGGTAGGTCCGCGCAGGTAAAAGGGATATGGTCGATCAGGTAAAGCCGACCGCAACGGTCCAACGCACAACTGCCGAAAACCATGTA
>JAJDZR010000092.1 GCA_022824545.1 Chloroflexota bacterium | reverse complement strand
CGCCACGAGAGTCGGTGTAGTAGACGTAGAACGTGCTGTTGGCGGCAAAGTCGGGATCAAAGGCCACGCTCAACAGTCCCTGCTCGTTGGCGCGGGCATTCACCCGGTCACGGATGTCCAGGAAAGGCGGGGCCGGGCGCCGCCCGTTATGCACGGTGACGATAGTCCCGTCCTGCTCCACGACAAAGAGCCGATCAGCGGTATCGCCGGGCGCCGCGGTGAGGTAGAGCGGTCGTCTGAACCCCGACGCGACCGCAGCCAGCCCATACTGGCCGGGCGCCGGGCGCACGGGCCGGGCGAGCGCAGGGGATGGCGCAGACGTGGCCGTCGGCAGTGGCACGGTCGCAGTCGGCACCGGCCGCGTTGGTGGGGGTGGGGGAACCGTCGGCGTAGGTGGAGGGGGACTTGGCGCTGGCGGCACCGTTGCGGTGGCCGGCCGTGTCGTGGGCGAGGGCGGGAGCGCGGTGGCCGTTGGCGGCACGGCAGTCAGCGTGGGCGGGGCCACGGTCGGGGGTATTGGCGTTGCCGGCGGCTCCGTCGGCGAGGGCGGCAGTGTTGGTCCCGCCGGCTTGACGACGTGATCGGGCGTAGCGAACGCCTCGTTCTGCGTCCCGAACGGTCCGATTGTGCAGGCACCGCAGACCGCCACTACCAGCAAGGGCAGCAGCGCGCTCCGCACCCATGACCGGCCCAGCATCGCCACGCTCGCACCATCCATCGCAGGGCATCCTAGCAGAGAGAGCTACCCCCAGCCGCGGACCGGGCCTATAGTGAGTTCCCTCCCCCGTCCCGACGGGGGAGGGCGAGGGCGGGGGCCAGCCAGCCGATGAGGTGCGTCTTGCCGCCACTGCGCGCACTCGGTAGGGTAGCCGGGTGATGAACGCAACAGCCATGCTTACGCAGCCCTCCGAACCGCCGTTCGTGCTGCCGGCCGCGCCGCGGTTGCCACCGGCGCAAGCGCAGCGCCTCGTAGCCGACTGGGAACGCGGCGGCGCCTTGGTGGAGAGCGACCTGCCAGCGTACCTGCGGAGCGCCTATCAACTCGACATAACCGGTCAGTACGCCGGTTGCCCCACGCGCAGTCCCGTCGGGAAAGCCTCCGGGCAGCTTTCCCTCAACCGGCGCCAAGTCGAGACCGACGCGGCCGCCGGCTTGGGCTTTGTCGTGCTGAAAACGGTGATCGCGCAAGATGCCGGCGGTGAGCAGGCAATGGCCGCCTGGGCCACACCGGAAACGCACATGGCCATCGAGCCGCTGGCCGGCCGGCGCATCGCCCGCCTCGGCTGGAACGTCACCTGGAAGGGACGCGGCTGGTCGGAGCCGTTCGCAGCGTACCTGGAGTTGATGCAGGCAGCCATACGCATTGGAAACGACGCCGGAATGGTCATCGCGCCCTCGTGCAAGTACCATCTGCCCGGCCCGGGCGAGGCCGGGTACCGGACAGGGGAGTACCGCTACACGACACGCGAGTTGGCCGCGGCCTGGCGCACCGCGGGCGCGGCCGGGCCGCTGATCTTGGAAAAGGACTTCAGTCCCACGCTCGCCGGCTCCGACCTGGCCGGCCAGCGAGCACAGACGCTCGACTGGCTGCGCGTGGTGCCCCAGCTGGTCAAGGAAGCGCTGCCGGACCCGGCGGACGTGACCGTGGGCATGAAGGTGATGAACACCCTATTCGATGATGATTTCCAAGTCGCCATGCTGCGCGAGCTAGCCATAGCACCGCCCCCGCAGCGCGCCGACTACGTCACGTATGCCAACCGTCTCTTCGATCCTCGGCGCCGCGTTGGCAATACCGTCGGCGCGGCCTACGGTGGTCCGGACTTGAGCCACCGCAACCTCACCGTCCTCGACACGGCCCGCCGGCAGGCACGTGCCGAGGGCTGGCTCGACGCCATGCCGGAGCTATCCGGTACCGGCGACGTGTCGTCCGGGCGTATCGCCGTGGAGTACGGGCTACGCGGCGCGACGAGCGTGCAGTGCCACACGCTCTTTCAGCTTCCCACCGCCTATTACGGACCATCGGCCGCCGGACGGCCGGGCAGCAAGTCCGCCAAGGCGCTGCACCTGCTCTACTTCCACCCCGTCGAGGGCTTGGTGCCATGGCTGCTACACTTGCGCCACCACGCCGGCTTGTGCGCTACCGACGGCCTCACCCGCTGGCGCGACCTCGCTACCGTAGGTGTATACTCGCTGAACGTGTAGCACCGGGGACTGGACAGTCCTGGTTCCGCTCGCCTATACTGTGACCCACAGCCGCGAGCCAAGGAGGCAAGTATGAAATTGTACGACTTTGCTTTTATGCGTTCGGACTGGCTGAAAAAGCTGGCGGACCTCGCCGTGCCTGAGAATTGGGGCGAAGATCATAGAGCGTTGCAGGTCTATTGTGAAACCAACTTTGACATTGCTTACAGGGAAGACTTACTGCATAAGGACGAGGCAGGACGATTTGCTCTTTGGAGAGTCGGAACTCTTACCACTAGCGATGGTACACCGATTTATGCGTATTTTCCCAAGAATAGGTTGGAAGGGAAGCAAGCATTTGCGTTCGTCACTTTCCTTCATCAGCATAGTCTTATGGTCACATACAGTCCAGATCGCTTTTCAAGTAGTACACAGATTGCGATTCAGGATCCTCCAAAGGAACCGGATTACCGTAGTGGAGATTATCACCCAGACTACAAGATAGAATACAGTTGGGGGCACATGGAGTCCGATCACTCCAGCCGGCTTGAGCAACATATTCCCGGCCTAACTGGTCGACCTCGCTTCCTCTGCATCTTCGGTGCAATTGAACTCGCACATCGCTTATGGGGACAATTGGCTGTTCCACAATACCACCACGGAGCTTATCAATGGTTCTTACCTCTATACATCACACATGATGACCACAGCAAGCCACCTGATCTTGTGGCGGCATTAGTAGCAAACGACGAGCGAGAAGTATATCGTGTCGCGACGTTGCTACCGCCTGATTGGGCTTACCCTCTAGCACGAGCAATCACAGTAGGCAGACCTTCCTTCAACTCATGGCTCGCTTAGTTAAACCTCGAGGAAACCCCATTAGGGGGACTATGACCGGCATGGCTGTCTTCACTACTGGCCCCCAAGTGGGCCAACGGGCACCGGATTGGACGCTCCCGCGGACGGACGGCGGCACGCTGTCGCTGCGGAGCCTCGCCGGCAAGCCGGTGTTGCTGTTCTTCTGGGCCTCCTGGTGAGCGTGCCGCGCCCAGCTGCCCGGGTGGCAGCAGTTCTACGCGCAGCAACGCGCCGCGCTCGGTGACGGCTTCAAGCTGGTCAGCGTGGCGATGGATGCTGGCGGGGTGGCGGCT
>JAJDZR010000041.1 GCA_022824545.1 Chloroflexota bacterium | reverse complement strand
CTTACTAGACCATATATTCTAGCAAAAAGCGGCGTGTAGATCAAGCCCCCAAAGCGTCATTACGTACAAAAACACCCGCCCGGAGATGATGACCGAAGCCACATCCAGCAGGCGGGGACGAAGTTATATCTACGGTAGCATTGAGTCAGCTTCCCGTCAAGTTCTTGCGTTGGCGGTCCATGATTCTGTCGTGGCTGACTGGTCATGGGCAACTACCTGCCTTGATGCTACGTGTCGAAGATGTCGCTCACCGCACAGGTGAAGCCGGACAGTACCGCCAGGCCGTCGAGTGTATCGTGCTCATTGAGTGTCATGACCGCGCGACCCGGCTCATAAGCCACATCCGCGCCTTGTCGGATACCTCGCGCCGGCCGTCGCTGGGTGAGACGATTTCCACGACCAGGTCGGGCGGTACCTCGGCGTAGCCGCTATCCATTGCATCCAGCGGGATGTTCGCCGCCGAGAAGTAGGCGATGTCCGGCTCGCGCACGGTATCTGGGTCGCGCTCCAGCCAGACTCCCAAGTCCGAGGTTGCCAAGCTGCCCAGCCTGCGCGGCTTGATGAAGCTCCCCAAGAGAATGGTCAGATTCGCTGCCACCTTACTATGTGCGTATCCTGATGGCATGGTCTCGTAGAGCACCCCCCGGATCAGCTCGCCATGCACTCCCTCGCCCGACAGGCGCAGCAGGTCGGCGGCGGTCAGCAGCTTTGTCATGGTCGTCGCCATGTTTCGTCTCCTTCCCGGCCGCTCACTGCCAGACCCGCACTTCGCTGCCACCCGCTCGCGCCGAGGCGTAGATCGCCTCCAGGATCGCCACCGACTTACGACCTTCCTCGATGGGACAGGCGAGCGGCGTGCCGTCGCGCAAGGCACCCACCACGTCCTCGATGATGTTCATGGGCCGGCCGGCGGGCAGGTCCGGCTCCCACGTCTCGCTCCCGTCGTCCGCCTCGTCCTGGAAGTGCCATTCCTGCACGCGCCAGTCGGTCAGGCGGATTGATCCGTTGGTCCCCTGCGCCTCAATCGTCCGGTCGCCCTGTCCGTAGGAGATCGTCGTCGTCTCGATAGTGCCCCACGCTCCCGATGCGAAGTTCAGCCAGGCCTGGCACGTGTCCTCCGTCTCGATAGGCTGCTTGAAGACGTTCGTGCGTGCCCGGACGGAGACCACCGGCCCCATGAACCACTGGAGCAGGTCCAGCTCGTGGATGCTCTGATTGGCCAGCGAGCCGCCGCCATCGTAACGCCAGGTCCCCCGCCAGCCGGGCGGCGAGCCGCCGGTGAAGTACGTCGCGGTGCGATACGCTTTGACCCGCAGCTGCGCCAGCAACGGCCGTCCCAGCCGCCCGGCGTCAATCGCCTGCTTGACCCGCCGCATGTCGTCCATGTAGCGCGACTGATAGTCCACGGCGAGCAGCACGCCGGCCTTGCGCGCGGCCGCTGCCATCGCATTGACCCGCGCCACCGTCACCTCCGGCGGTTTGGTCGTGATGACGTGCTTGCCGGCCTCCGCGGCGGCAATTGCCAAGTCTCCGTGCGTGCCGCTCGGCGTGAACACGCCGACCACGTCCACGTCGTCGCGGGCCATCAGTTCCGCGGGCGAGGTGGTCCAGGCGCAGTCCCACTCTTCACCGCGTGCTTGCGCCGTCTCCGCGCGCAGATCGCAGACGGCTCGCAAGGCTGCACCTTCCGTTGCCAGGGTCATCCTGGCGCGATTGCCGCCCATCCCCGTACCGATAATCCCGAAACCTACCGTGCTCGTCGTACTCATAGCCTGCTCAGTCTCCTTCCGTCGTAGGGACACAGTATGCTATCACCCCCGCCTGCCCCCCTATGTTCCCTCCCCTGCCGGAGCGGGGGAGGGCTAGGGAGGGGGCCACGCCTCCCACTACACCGGCCGCAATTCGAGCCACTGATAGTGCTGCCCGAGGAACGGCAGCAGCGTGGCCGCATCCACCGCCAGCATAAGCACGAGCACCAGCACCGGCAACCAGCGTCGCTGGGCGACGGGCAACAGCCCGGCCCATCCGACGACCAGCAGGATCGCAATGGCCGGTAGCGCCGGCAGCATAAACTTGGCTTGCGCCGCGCCGCCGAGCAGGATTTCCTTCTCCACCCCCAGACTGTAGCGATAGCCGATGAGCAGCAGTTGGATCAACACGGAGCCGATCAACACCAGGGCCGGCGCCCGCCGCAGCGGGCTGCCCCCGCGCGCCAGAGCCATCCGCAGGCCGCCCACGACCGCCGCGAGTACCAGCAGCGCGGCGCCGATGGTCGCCGCCGATAGCGCCGGAACCGCGTAGTCCGGCTGCACCCAAAACGTGCGAAACGTCTCGCTCAGACCGCCCGGTGCGAGCAAGTAATTCATTGGCAAGCGCCATGCGGCCGGGATCAGGAACGGCAGTTGGTGTATGACGAAGAGGCTCTCCGGTGCCAGGCGGACGACCACTTGGAGGCCAGCGAGGCCAACCAGCACGCTCATCACACCGGCGCCGACTAGCCAACGGTCGGAGATGGACCACCGCAGGCTAGGTATGCGCTGTCCGGTCCCATCGGCGACGGCAGTGCCATCTTGTCGGGCCGCTTGCCGCGGTCGCCGCAGGGCCGTGACCACTATCAGACCGGTGATGATGACCGCTCCCCAGCCGGTTGACTTGGTTGCGACGGCCGCCAGCGCAGCGCCAACCAGCACAAGGGCACGGCGACGTGTCCAGCCGTGGGCTACCGTAGCGATGGCTGCTGCCGTGCTCGCTGCTGCCAGCGCAATCGCCAGCGGGTCATTGGCTGCGCTAGCCATGGTGAATTGGTGGATCGGCGCCAAACCGGCGACGAGCGCGGCGGCCAGCGCGGTAGGTGCCGCGGCCGGGCCGCCACGCAGAGCGTAGCGAGCCGTGACGTAGGTGGCGGCCGTGGTCAGTGTGCCCAGTAAGACCGAGGCCAGCCGCAGCGGGAACAGCGCCTGCCAATCGAGGTGCTCTGGACCTACGGGGGTGCCAAATAAGCGGATAGCAAGTGCCGCTGCAAAGTAGTAGGGGCGCGGTTGGTGTTGAGAGGCGCGCTCCTCGTCGGACACGTCGACCTGCAGGGACGTGGCTACTTCAAGGAAGTGCCCCCGTTCGTCCGGACCGTTGAACGGGGGATTGATGAGTGCGCCCAGCAGGCCGCGCGTGGCCACGAACGCCAGGATCAGACCCAGCGCCACCCACTGTCCGTTGGCCCGCCACGACCCTCTGCCGGCGAAGATGCTGCGAGCCGACCGGTCAGTCGGATTGCTGGCCGATGTAGCCGAGGAGTATCTGGTCAATCACCTGCTCCACGGGCGCGAGATCGTCCGTAAAGACCGGCGTTCCCTGGGGGCGCTCGTTGTACTCACGCACGTTCGCGCGCGCGATGGCGGCAACTTGCCCTAGTATCGGATGCTCGATCCGGGCCAGATTCTCCTGGAAGGCTTGCAGGCTGCCGCGCTCATCGGTGCCGACCACAATGCTGTTGATTGCCGAGGGAATGTCTATGACAAAGACGTGTGGATGCACGAGCTTCATCGTCGAGGCGAGCGCATCCACCAGTCGCAGGTCCGTAGCTGTGCGCCCGACGTTGATCGCGGTTACGCCGCCGGGGTTGTGCAGGTCGCGGATTTCGAGGAAGAACTCGCGCGTCGTCATGTGGAACGGGATGTAGGGCTGCCGATAAGCATCTATCCCCACCACGTCGTAGGTCTTATCGGCGGTACGCAGGTAGTAGCGCCCATCTTGGGCGATGACCCGCGCGTTCGGCATCGTCATGTGGAAGAAGCGCCGTCCCACGTCAATGATGCGCGGGTCAATCTCGACGCCTTCCAGCGCGATTGGCCCATAGACGGCGGTGTATTGGCGCAGCGTCGTGCCGGCGGCCGAGCCGAGCATGAGCATGCTCTGTACGTCTGCTGGCTGCGTGTCCGGGATGAAGTAGGGCGCCACCAGGAAATAGTCCCAGGGTCCACCGGTGAGCAGTTGCTCAGGATGGTAGATTGAGTGGACCGCGTGCCCCTCGTTCAAGGCCAAGTCTATGCGGTCCCCGTACTGCACCACTTGGATGTAGTTGTACGCCGATTCCGTCTCGTAGAGGAGTTCACCATACGCTGCTGCCCGAATGACCCCCGGCCGCCAGACGGTCAGAGCCACCAGCACAATGAGCATCAGGAAGTAGAGCCACAGCCGCGGCGATAGCCAGCTCGGCCCGCCCCCCGCGGCCCGCCACTCGATGAACAGGCCGATGAGGGAGCAGACGAAGAGGGTCAACGAGAAAAGCATGAAGGTGCGCGTGGTGCCGATGTTCGGGATCAGCACCAGCACGGGCAGAAACGCGCCGGCCAGACTGCCGATAGTCGAGAGCGCGTAGAGACTGCCGGCCGTGCTCCCGCTCGACCGGACCCCTTCGACCCGCACGCGAATGGCGAACGGCGCCACGCAGCCCAGCAGCGTAATCGGCACCAGGAACAGCAGCACCACTCCGACCAGCGATCCCCAGAAGATACCGAGCGAATAGCTCGCAAACCCGTCGGCGGAGAAGCGCAGGATGGGGCGCGACAGCAGTGGAATGAGGCCGCAGAAGAAGGCCGCCCACGCGGTGATCTGGTAGAGCACCGTGCGGCGCGGATAGCGGTCGGCCAGCCGCCCTCCCAACCAGTTGCCCACGGCGAGGTAGAGCAGGACAAAGCCGATCAGGTTGGCCCAGATAAAGAGCGATGTACCGAAGTAGGGCGCGATCAGCCGTGAGCCGGCCAGCTCGACGCCCAGCACCGTCATCCCGGCGACGAAGACAATCAGGTAGAGCACGTTGCCTGTCTCCCGGTGCGGTATCCGCGCGGACCTGTCATAATCACTGGCGCCCTCGTGCCGGCGTGGTGGATAGGATAGTAGTCTACCCTATCACCGGCCGCTCGTACCGGCCTGTGCCGAGCCGGGGACAGCAGCCTTCATTCCCCTTTGTAGGTAAACACATGAGCCGTATTGCGCCAGCGTTCGAGCAGAGTCGCCGCGAACGTCGTGTCTCGCTCATCGGCTATCTCACCATTGGTTATCCGACGCTCGCGGCCACCATGGAGTTGGTGCCGGCGCTCCTGGAAGGCGGATTTGATGCGGTGGAGCTGGGTGTTCCCTTCTCCGATCCCATCGGGGAAGGACCGACAATCCAGCGCTCGTCGCAATCGGCGCTGGAGCGCGGCGTCACGCTCACCACCTGCCTCGACATAACCCGCCGGCTGCGCCAGGAAGCCGGCGTGCGGGCGCCGCTGCTCCTGATGGGCTATTACAACCCGTTCTTGGCCTATGGCCTGGACCGCCTCGCCGCTGCCGCGGCAGCGGCGGGTGTGGACGGCTTTACCGTGCCGGACCTGCCGCCGGAGGAAGGCCCGGTGATGAGTCAAGCCTGCCGGCCGCACGATCTCGATATCACGTACCTGGCCGCGGCCACCAGCACGCCGGAGCGCCTGGCAATGATCGCCGCGGCGGCAAGCGGCTACATCTATTGCGTTTCGCTGCTCGGCGTGACCGGCGCTCGCCGCCGCCTCTCGGACGAGTTGCCGGAGTTCATCGGGCGTGTCCGGGCACTTTCTGACCTGCCCTTGGCAGTCGGCTTCGGCATTTCCCGGCCGGAGCACGTCGCCGCCGTCGCCCGGCTCGCCGACGGCGCGATCATCGGCAGTGCCCTGATTGACCTGCTTGATCGCACACCGCCGCGAAAGCAGGCCGCCGCACTCCGCACCTACGCCGCCAAGATGCGTGCGGCAGCCGCGGGCTAGTACCACCCGTCTCTGGTCGCCGCCATTCCCGCCTGCGCGGGAATCCACGTCCCCCTGCGGAGCGGGGCCATAGGGGCGCTGCCACTCTGCAAACATTCCCTAGCCGCCGCTCCACTGGTTGAGGTACTGCTGCTGGGCCGCTTCGATCCCGTCCGCGTACTGACCGGCCAGCCGCAGCACCACCTCGCGGACAAACCGGCGGTCCGTCGCGCTCAAAGCGTTGCCGTCCAACTCGCGCTCCAGGATTTGCCCGGCTGCGAACGCATCGGCCATGTCGCGCAGGGTCCGTTCTTGAGCCGGCGTCAGCGGGGGTAGGTTGCGCCGCACGAGGTCTACCCAGTCCAGTTTGTGCGCGATTTCAAAGGCTAGGTCTTCGACCAACTCAACAATTTCGTCGAGCGGCGACAGTTCTTCTGAGGTCATGTGGCTCTGCTTCCTCTCTAGGGGTGAGATCGCGATGTTGACGTGCCGGTGCTTCTCTACTCTACCGCAGCAAGACTACTCGGTCCTCGGCAGCATTGTACCCGCTGGCAAGCCACCGGACGCCTTAAGGTCCCCAATTGGCTGCATGGACGCCGGTCGGCGCGTGCCGCAAGCGGCTGGAGCGGAGACATGAGGGCGCTACGACAGCACCAGGATTGCCGTACCGGACACAGTCTCCAGGTCGAAGGCGGGCAGGACTTGGGTCCCGATAGCGGTGCGGCTCTGCGCCGCCAGATCGTCCGTAGCGAGGCGGACAACCTGCTTGGCGGCGTTGATGATGACGTGCGACCCCGGCGCTGCGACCGCCAGCCCCGCCGCTTCACGACCGGGTGGGAGTTTCAGTCCCAAGATGCCAACGGTAGCGCGGCCCTTCCGCGGGAAGCTGCGGAGCGACACCTTTTTCGCAATGCCGGCGCTCGTAAGGAGCACGACAGCGTTGTTGACCCCTGCTGGGCTAATGATCGCGCCAACAATCTGGGTGTCCGACGGCAAGGTCATGCCTGCGACGCCGCGCGTGCCGCGACCCGTCGCGCGGACCGCCGCCAGCGGGAAGCGAAGTACCTTGCCGGCCGCTGATAGCAGCACGCAGTCGTCATCCTCGCCGGCCAGTGCGGCGGCAATGACCGCGTCGCCCGGCGCAAGTCGGAAATCTACGGCGCCACGACTATCGGCGTTCTGATATTCCGTCAGGAGCGAGCGCTTCACCTTGCCTTGCCGGCTGAACAGCACCAGATAGCGCGGTGGTGGATTCCCGTTTTCGCGGGAATGACGGGCGGGATGCAGGTCATGTGCCCCCAGCGAGGTAATTCCGACCGGTTCCTCGCCTGGCTCCAACTGGACCAGTCGCCGTCCGGTCTCGCCCTTACTCACGCGAGTCCCGACCGGAATCTGCTGTGCCCGCAGCCCGTAGACCTTCCCCAGGTTCGATATGAGCAGCACGTCGTCGGTTGTAGTGGACGGCACCAAGGAAGCGAGGGCTTCGTCACCACGGGCCGCTGCCGGCGTCCGACCGCGCACCGGCACGCGGTAGACCGTTGGCGCGAATGCCTTCAGCCGGCCGTCGTGGGTGAGGGCGAGGTGGAGCGGCTCGGATTCCACGACGGGAGCCACCTCGGCCACCTCGACCGGCCCGGCGGCGTCAATCGCCGTCCGCCGGTCGTCGCCGTGCTCCGCAATGATCGCACGCATCTCCTCCTTGAGCAGGCCGATCAGTTTGGACTCATCGGCAAGCAGTGCCTCTAGCTCCGCAATGCGTTTGCGTAGCTGGCGCTGCTCTTCCTCGTACTTGGCCGCGTCGAGACGTGTTACCTGGGAGAGTGTCATGTCGGCGATGACGTTGACCTGCCGCTCGGATAGCTCGAAGCGCCGCCGGATCTGCGCTTTGGCCGCCGCGCGATCCCGCGCCCGCTGGAAGATTTCCACGATCTCTCGCGCATTGGCCGCGCCGATAATCAGCCCTTCGACGACGTGCAACCGCTCCCGCGCCCGTTCGAGGTCGTGCTGTGTGCGTCGCGTGAGCACATCGCGCTGGTGGGTGTTCCAGTAGTTCAGCAGTTCCACCATGCCGATCTGCTTGGGCTGGCGGGCCGCCTCCCACGACTCACCCAGCAGGAACACCATCTGAAGCGTTTGGCTGATCTGGAGATCGGTGCGTTTGTAGAGTTGGTTGACCACTTGGGCCGGGTCGGCGTCCCGCCGCAGATCAAGGACGATCCGAATGCCCTTCTCCGTGTCCGACTCGTCGCGCACGTCGGGCACGAGTCCCTCCAGCTTGCGGGCGTTGATCGCGTTGACGATGGTGGTCTTCAGCCGATCCTTCCCGATGGGGGGCAGCTCGGTGATGACCAGGGACCGCTGCCGCGGCGAGTCCTCCAAGCGCACCGTCCCGCGCACGATGATGCGTCCCTTGCCCGTCGCCAGGTACTCGCGGATACCCTCTTCTCCCACGACCGTTCCACCGCTGGGATAATCGGGGCCTTTGATGTGGCTGATGAGTTGGTGAACACTCATCTCCGGGTCGTCGAGCAGCGCAATGCAGGCGGTCAGCACCTCCCGCAGGTTGTGCGGCGGGATGTTTGTCGAAAGTCCGACGGCAATGCCGGCGGTGGGGTTGATGACGGGCGGTAAACGGCCCGGCAGGTAGTCCGGCTCCAGCACGCGCGGGTCCTGCTTGTACGTCGGATGTAGCGGGACCGTTTCCTTCTCGATGTCGCGCAGGAGTTCTTCGGCGAGGGGAGTGAGGCGCATTTCCGTGTAGCGGTACGCCGCGGCCGCGTCGCCGTCAATCGAGCCGAAGTTGCCCTGCCCCTCGATGAGCGGGTAGCGCATGGTGAAGTCCTGCGCCAGCCGCACGGCGGCGTCGTAGACCGAGCTATCACCATGAGGGTGGTAATCACCGAGGATATTCCCGACGACCTCGGCCGACTTCACCGTCGGGCGGCTGGACAGGTAGCGCCGGAAGTACATGCCGTAGAGAATGCGCCGCTGCACCGGCTTGAGGCCGTCGCGGGCGTCGGGCAGTGCCCGGTCGGTGACGACCGAAAGACCGTACAGCGCAAAGGCATGGCTCAGAAGCGCCCCAAACTCCTCTTGGCGGATGTTCTCGCGTAGCTCTGTCGTTGCGGCCATACTCTCTGACCTCTTTCCGCCTCACTCCACCCCCGCTATGCGACGACGCCCTGTTTCCGCAGCGTCCGCAGGGCACGCTTCACGATGTACGCTGTCTCCTTGGTCGGTGATTCATCCAGCCAACGCGCGCAGACCGCCTGCACCCAATCGGGCTGTGACTTGCTCGCGTCGTTGAGCCAGTTGGCGACCGAGTTCTGGACATAGCGGCTGGGGTCCGACTTCAGCGACTCCAGGAGGCCGAGCGCCTGCTGCGGATTGTCTTTCAGCACCGGAATGTGCGGTGACCAGACGCCGCGCGGCCGCGTCACCTCGCTGGCAAAACGACGGATATTCGGATCAGTGTCATGGACCCAGGCTTCCAAAAGGATGAGGCCGCTGCTCAGGTCCTGCACCAAGTAGGGCCGAAACGAGTCCCAAGCGCACTCGCGCACGCCGACCGCCGGATCGGCTGCGAAGCGTCGCGTCGCGGCCAGCCGCTCCGGTTGGGTCAAGCGCTCGTCCGCGAGGAGCACGAAGGCGGCCCAAGCCCGCACCATGTCCGATGTGTGGGAAGCGAGGGCCTCGAAGATCGCTGCGCGGTCCGGGCGACCGCCCAGCACGTGGTACAGCGCGGCACCGATACCCTTCTCGCGCTTCACGATGCCCAGTCCCGCTAGGGCATCGGCCGCGGCGCCGAGCGCCGCCGCTTCGTCGGCCAGCCCAACCTGCGGCGCCACATTGCGTAACAAGGTGGGCATGTCAATCGTCAGCCACTCGACCAGGTTGACACTCTCCAGCTCGCCGGCGTTCAGGCCGGCCAGCACCGCCGGCGGGATTTCGGAGCGCCGTTGCGCCCCGGTGCGCTTCGCTAGGTCCATCGGTCGGCCCGCCCTACACGTCCAGATCGGCCAGCTTGTGCGAGTGCTGGGCCAGGAACGAGCGCCGGCCCTCGGCGTTACTCTCTTCCATCAGGACGTGGACGAGCTTGGCGGCGACCGCAGCATCGTCCATCGTGACGCGCTTGAGCATCCGGCGCTCCGGGTCCAGCGTCGTCGCGCGCAGTTGCTTCGCGGTCATCTCGCCCAAGCCCTTGTAGCGGCGGAACTCCAAGCCCTCCGCTTTGCGGTTGTTCCGCAGGAACCGACGTCGCTCTTCGTCGTCGAGCAGCCAGCGGGTTTGCCCGCGGTACTGCACCGAGTAGAGCGGGGGGCAGCCGATGAAGACGTGTCCACGGTCAATCAGCCCCGGGAACTCGCGGAAGAAGAGCGTCATCAGCAGGCACTGGATGTGCAGGCCATCCACGTCGGCATCGGTGAGGATGACGATGCGGTGAAACTTCAACTTTGAGATGTCGAATGCTTGGCGCGTACCACAGCCGAGCACGTTGATGATCGTGCGGATTTCCTCGTTGGCGACGATCCGCTTGAGGTCCGCTTTTGCGACGTTGAGCGGCCGGCCCTTCAGCTTGAGCACGGCCTGAAAGTCGGAGAACCGCCCCTGTGAGGCCGACCCGCC
>JAJDZR010000115.1 GCA_022824545.1 Chloroflexota bacterium | reverse complement strand
TCGGGTGGCTGGGCCGCTGCCGCCGGTTGAGCAAGGACTATGAAGCGGACCCGGCCACCAGCGAAACCTGGATTGCATTGGCCATGTGTGCGTTGTTACTCCGCCGTTTGTGCCCATCTTCATAAGTGTCGTACACGCTCTTAGATACAAGGGCGAGGGTGGGGGTCATTCTCTGCCCCAGGCCAGGCTCTCTAATCCGTGTGCTCTGTGGCAAAAGCGTGCTATCCGCCCAATGCGGGCCGGAACTTGGGCAAGGTCAGCTCCGGCGTTACGTCGTCGTAGACCACCTCGACAGGCAATCCGACGCGCACGTGCTGCGGATCGGGAGTCACCTCCACGAGATTGCTCATCATCCGCACGCCCTCGTCCAACTCGATCAAGGCCACGACGTAGGGTGTATCCGCTCGAAAGGCCGGCGTGGAGTGGTAGTGGACAATCGTGAACGCATGAACCACCCCTCGCCCGCTCACCGGCCTCCACGCCAGGTCCCGTCCGAAACAGGCCGGACAGTGCATCCGTGGGTAGAACACGTACTTCTGGCAAGCACGACACCGCTGAATGGTCATCGCGTGCGCCTTGACGCTGTCCCAGAAGGGCTGTGTCACCGGGTCGGGCTGCGGCAGTGGCTTGCTGTAACCATCGTCAGTCATCGTGTCCCCTTCTCCACGCCACACCCTCTCGCGCCTCTCCCGTCCCCCCGTCGCAACGGGGGGACCATAGGGGGGCCTGTTCCCATCCCTGTCCCCCATCGCACAGGTCACACCCCCAAGATCGCTGTGCCGGTTGCCGATAGCACCCCGCCCGTGCCGTGTACGAGCGCCAGCCGCGCGTCCTGTACCTGTCGCGCCGCCTGGCCGGCAGCAGCATAGTCACCCCGCAGCTGACGAACCGCCTCGATCACCGTGAAGATGCCGAACATCCCCGGATGCGTATACGACAGCCCGCCGCCCTGGGTGTTCAGTGGGAAGTCGCCGCCGGGCGCGGTGCGCTGCCCCGAGACGAAAGCTCCCCCTTCGCCCTTCCGGCAGAAGCCCAGGTCCTCCAGGGACAGCAGCACGGTATACGTGAAGCTGTCGTAGATTTCAGCCACGTCAATGTCGTCGTGTTGGACGCCGGCCATCGCCAAGGCCCGAGCGCCGGATACCTGCCCCGGCCCCGCCGTCAGATCGGGCATCTGGCTGATGATCGCGTGGTCGTGGTGCTCGCCAAAGCCCAGCACGGCGACCGGCGTCTTCAGCGTATCTCTCGCCCGCTCCTTGCTCGTCAGGACTACGGCGCCGCCGGCGTCGGTCACGAGACAGCAGTCCAGCAGGTGGAGCGGCCAGCTAATCCAGCGGCTCGCCAGCACGTCGCTGATGGTCAGCGGCTCGCGCATCAGCGCCTTCGGGTTCAGTGACGCCCACTTGCGCGTCGCGACCGCGATCTCGGCCAGTTGCTCGTGCGTCGTGCCGTAGCGGTGCATGTGGCGCGCGCAGGCCATCGCGTAGGCGCCCAGCGGACGCGGCAGCCCCCACGGCTCCTCGAACTGCGCGACGTTCTGCCCGTACAGGTCGGGCGGCGGGCCGCTCTGGCGCGAGCGCCCACTCTGACCATGACTGATGAGCGCCACCCGGCACAGTCCGTTGGCGATGGCATTCACGGCATGGCCGATATGGATGACAAACGACGAGCCGCCGACGTTCGTCCCATCCGTGTACGTCGGCCGGATACCGAGATACTCGCCGAGTTCGATAGTGGACAGCCCGGCGGTGAACAGCCCGTCCACCTCATCCTTCTCGATGCCGGCGTCGGTGATGGCGTTCTGCGCCGCCTCGGCGTGAAGCTGAAGCGCCGTTTTCTGCGGCACCACACCGATCTCGTCGGACTCGTCCACCCCGACGATGGCTACTCTTCCGCTCAGTCCTTCCATAGCCGTTGCTGCTCCAGAGACACAGACCTAGCTCCGCCCCCTCCAGGGAAGATGCTATAGGTCGCCGCACTGACTCCCCTTCCCTGAAGGGAAGGGGCCGGGGGTTAGGTCCTATTCAATCCAACTCCCAAAACTGAACCCCAGGCGCCACGTCGTCACCGCCCTCGGGAATCTGTTCGAGTAGGCTGAACGCGCCCCCAACCGCTGGCGGCGGTTGCAGATCACGGGCCAGCGTAGTCGGTGCCAAGTCGCGCAGCTCCTCCGGCTCCCAGCGCCGCCCGCGCCGCAGCCCCCGGACGAAGCGCGGCTGCGCCAGCAGTGCCACCTCGTAGCCGAAGCTGCCGAAGACCTGCCCGTTGACCGCTTGCGCCGCGTCGCTCGCCAGATACACCACCAGCGGTGCCACGTTCTCGGGGTCACGCTCCGTCCCGACCGCCACCTCACTCGGCCACTTCCCCGTCTGCTCGAATTGCTGCTGCGCGCGCGGTGTCGTGTCAATCATCCGCGTGTCAGCGAACGGCATGATCGCGTTGGCCGTCACGTTGTAGCGAGTCAGCGCATTGGCACACGACCAGATCAGGCCCAGAATTCCGGCCTTGGCCGCGCCATAGTTGGGCTGTCCCGGAGCGCCGAGCGCCGAGGTCGAGGAGAAGGCGATGATCCGCCCGGAGCGCTGCTGACGAAACTGCTGTGTCGCCGGATGGATGACGTTGTACGCGCCCTTGAGATGCACCGCCGTCACGCTGTCCCATTCGTCCTCGGTGAGATTGAAGATCATCCGATCCCGCAGAATCCCCGCCGTATGCACCACAACATCAATTGTGCCGAACTGGTCCACGCAGTCCTGGACCATCTGCCGGCCCTGCGCGTGCTCCGTCACCGAGCCGGTATTGGCGACGGCGGCGCCACCGGCCGCCCGAATCTCCGCCACCACTTGGTTGGCCGGCCCATCGTCGGCGCCCTCGCCCGTCAGCGAAGCGCCGATGTCGTTGACTACGACGCTCGCCCCGGCTCGCGCCATCGCCAGCGCAATGCCCCGCCCGATACCCCTTCCGCCACCCGTGACCAAAGCCGCCTTGCCTTCAAGCATGCCCATCGTGTCTCGCTCGTTTCCTCTCCGGCTCCCGTCTCGTCACTGCGGCGTAAGCCGCAGTCCAGGCCCCTGCCGTCATTCCCGCGAAAGTGGGAATCCGTCCGCACACTGCACAATCCCTTGCCCGGCCCAGGCGCTCACCTCCTCCGTTGAGCAGCCCAGCAGGTCAACCAGCACGGCCTCGGTGTGCTGGCCGAGCAACGGCGGCGGTCGCGGCGGTGGTTCTGGATCATCGCCGCGGTCGGCCGGCCGGCCGTAGCGCCACGGTAGCACCGTGGTCGGTACCGGGCCGATGGGATGGTCCAGTTCCTGCACCAGTCCGCGGGCCTGTACCTGCGGATGCGCTGCCACGCGGTCCATCGTATTGATCGGGCCACACGGCACGCCCTCCTGCTCTAGCCGCGCCAGCCACTCGTCGGCCGGCCGCGTCATGAACAAGGCTTCCAACTCCGGCAAAAGCTGGTCACGGTGACGCACCCGGTCGCCGTTCGTCGCGAAGCGCGGATCGGTGGCGAGGTGGGGCGTTCCCATCGCGCGGCAGAAATACTGCCAAAGCTGGTCGTTGTTCACCGCTATGGTAATCTCGAACGTCGCCGTCTCGAACACCTGGTACGGCACGATATACGGCAGCGCATTCCCCATCCGTCCCGGCAGCTTCCCGGAGAGCAGCGTGCCCACCAGGTGATACCCGAGCAGGGAGACTTGCCCCTCCAGCAGCCCCACGTCAATGTACTGCGCCGCCGGCTCACTGCCCGCGTGCTCGGCCCGCTCCCGCGCGAGCAGTGCCCCGAGCAGGGCCGCCAGCGCGTTGGTCCCCGCGAGAATGTCCGTCTCCGCGACCCCGGCCTTGACCGGCGGCCCGTCCGGGTGGCCGGTGACACTCATCATCCCGGCCTCGCCTTGCATAATCAGGTCGTAGCCCGGTTTCCAGGCGTCCGGCCCGTCCTGACCGTAGGCCGAGATCGCGCAATACACCACGTTGGGGCGCACCGCACGCACCGCTTCATAGCCCACCCCCAGCCGGTCCGCCACTCCGGGGCGAAAGTTCTCGATCACGATGTCCGCCTGCGCGGCCAGTTCGAGACAGAGCCGCAGCCCCGTCGCCTCCTTTAGGTCGAGTGCCACGCTCCGCTTGTTCCGGTTCATCGAGAGAAAGTAGGAGCTTTCCCCACCGTAGAAGGGCGGCCCCCAGTGCCGGGCCTCGTCGCCGGTCGCCGGTCGCTCGACTTTGATCACATCGGCGCCCAAGTCACCGAGCAGCATCGTGCAGTACGGTCCGACCAAAGCGCGGGTCAGATCGAGCACGCGGTAGCCGGCGAGCGGCCCTTGCGAGGGAAGACTCATGATGTGGCTCTACCTTATACTATCCCGCACCGCACTGATCACCGGTCCACAGAGACCGTCTCGCAGCCGACATAAGAAGACCCTTGCAAAACCGTCATTCCCGCGAAAGCGGGAATCCACTCTCCGCTGACTGGAGTAGGTGTGGGCCAAGCCGTAGGGGCGTCCCTTGTGGGCGCCCTGGGTGCATCTGTGAAACGGATTCCAACGCCTGGCCGACGTTGCGCGCGGCAGTGCAAAGGGCTATGGTAGACATGTTGATTGCAGTTCTACCCCAAGGATTCCGATGAGTCTCAACATCAAGAACGAGGAGACCTGTCGCCTGGCCGGCGAGTTGGCCCGTCTTACCGGCGAGACGATGACCGGTGCCATCACGGTCGCGCTCAAGGAACGTTTGGAGCGCGAGAGACGCGAGCGCAGCGTTGAGGCCCGTATCCGGGAGTTGCATGCCATCGGGCAACGTTGTGCTCGCCTGTTGCGCGATGGGCCATCAGCCGTCGCGCATGGCGATTTCCTCTATGACGAGCACGGGCTGCCCAAGTGATTGTCGACACGTCAGCGGTCCTGGCAGTCTTGTTCGGCGAGCCGGACGCCGAGCACTACGAGCGGGCGATAGCGGAAGCGTCGCGCTGCCGGATGTCGGTCGCCAGCTTCCTGGAGGCGGCCATTGTGCTCGAAAGCCGCGCCGGCGCCGCGGCTGGTCATGAGCTTGACCTCCTCCTGGAACGAGCGCCGATTGAGCTAGTGCCGATCACTCCTGGCCATGCCCACGCCGCGCGCCGGGCTTGGCGGCGCTTCGGCAAGGGCAACCACCCGGCGGGGCTGAACTTCGGTGACTGCTTTGCCTACGCGCTGGCAGAAGCCACCCGCGAACCCCTCCTGTTCAAGGGCCAGGACTTCGCACTGACTGACGTTGAGGCCGCCTGACGCTCTTGCGGGCGAGGGGCAGTGCCGCAACGAGCGGCTGTGACACGCCGGGTCTGCACCACCGATTTCCAGTTGATTGTGCAGCCTCGGCGGCGTCATGCGAAGAGAGACTCATGATGTGGCTCTACCTTATACTATCCCGCACCGCACTGAGCACCGGTCCACAGAGACCGTCTTGCAGCTGACCTAGCGAGTGGGGGTAGAGGTGATCGTCGGCGTACCCGCGGAGACGTATCCGGACGAAAGGCGCGTAGCCCTGATACCGGCGATGGTGCCGAAGATCGCAGGCACCGGATTAACAACGCTCGTCGAGTCAGGCGCTGGCGCACAGGCCGGTTATCCCGATTCGGCCTTCGAGGCGCAGGGCGCCCGGCTCACGCCGGACAGGACCGCGCTGTTCTCCTCGGCCGACGTGCTCGTGTACGTGCATGGGCCGGACGCCAGCTCCGCTGACCTGGAGTTACTGCGCGGCGGTCAGGTCGTGATTGGGCTGCTCAATCCGCTGGGCGCACCGGAGGCGGCCCGCGACTTGGCGGAAAAGGGCGTCACCGCCTTTGTGCTGGAGCTGGTCCCGCGCATTAGCCGCGCCCAGCCGATGGATGCTCTCTCCTCCATGGCCACCATCGCGGGCTATAAGGCCGCGCTCATGGCCGCCGAGTCCCTACCGAAGATGTACCCCATGATGATTACTGCCGCCGGCACCATCACGCCCGCGCGCGTCTTCGTGGTGGGCGCTGGCGTCGCCGGTCTCCAGGCTATCGTCACCTCCCGCCGCCTCGGCGCCGTCGTCCATGCCTACGACATCCGTCCAGTGGTGAAAGAGCAGGTCGAAAGCCTGGGCGCCAGGTTCGTCGAGCTTGGCCTGGAGACCGAGGGCGCCGAGGGATCCGGGGGATACGCCCGCGCCATGGGCGAGGAGTTCTATCGCCGCCAGCGCGAAGTGATGGCCCAGGTGGTGGCCGAGAGCGACGTTGTCATCACCACGGCCGCGGTCCCCGGCCGCCAGGCACCGACGCTCATCACCGCAGCGATGGTTTCCGACATGCGCCCGGGGTCCATCGTCGTAGACTTGGCTGCCGAAGGCGGCGGCAACTGCGAGCTAACCCGGCCGCGGGAGACGGTGCAGGCCCACGGTGTCACCATTGCGGGACCGGTAAACCTCCCGTCCACCGTCCCCTATCACGCCAGCCAGATGTACGCCAACAACGTCGCCGCCTTCCTGGGCAACCTCTTTGCCGACGGCCAACTCCGACTAAACCTGGAAGACCCGATCATTCACGATACTCTCCTCACCCACGAGGGCGAGGTCCGCAACACCCGGGTGCGCGAGTTGCTCGGCCTACCCGCCATGCACGCGCACACCGCTGAAGGGAGTAGCTCCTAATGGAAGAGTTGAGCATTTTCGTCAAGGCGCTGACCATCTTCGTGCTGGCGCTCTTTGTGGGCTTTGAGGTCATCCGCAAGGTTCCGCCCCTGTTGCATACCCCGCTCATGTCCGGGGCCAACGCCATCTCCGGCATCACCCTGGTAGGCACCCTGGTGACCGCCGGCCAGCAGCTCACCCTCTTCACCACCATTCTGGGAGTGGTCGCCGTTGCGATGGCGACCGCCAACGTGGTGGGCGGCTTCCTCGTAACTCACCGCATGTTGGGCATGTTCCGCGGACGGAAGGCGTAGCATGTCGCAGGCATTCATAGACCTCTTCTACCTCCTCGCCGCGGCCCTCTTCATCCTCGGCTTGCGGGACATGTCCCACCCGCGTCGGGCCGTCCGGGGCAACCTATTCGGCTCGGCGGGCATGTTGGTGGCCATCGTGGTCACCTTGCTGGATCACCGCATCGTCAGCTTCGAGATCATCATTGTGGGACTGGTGGTGGGGGCGCTGATCGGCGCGGTCATGGCCTACCGCGTCCCCATGACCGGTATCCCCCAGGTCGTTGCCGTCTTCAACGGCTTCGGCGGTGGCGCCTCGGCCCTCGCCGTTGGCGCCGCGCTGGAAGAAGCGCTCAAGGGCGGTTTTGTCGAGGAGATTTCGGTCCAGTTCACCATCTCCTCCGTCGCCGCTGGGCTGATCGGCGGTGTAGCCCTGACGGGCAGCGCCATCGCCTTCGGCAAGCTCCAGGGACTCATCCCGGAGCGGCCCATCCTCCTCCCCGGCCGCCACGTCATCAACGTGGTGTTGGCCTTGATCTGTCTGGGCCTGAGCGTCTGGCTGATCCTGGACCCGACCTCCTCGCTGCCCTTCTGGCTCCTGGTGCCCGCGGCCGCCGTCCTCGGCATCTTCCTCGTGCTCCCCATCGGCGGCGCCGACATGCCGGTGGTGATCGCTCTACTCAACTCGTACTCCGGACTGGCCGCCGCGGGCCATGGCTGGGTACTCAACAACAGCGTGCTCATCATCGCCGGCTCCCTCGTCGGCACCGCCGGGTTCATTCTCACCGTCCTCATGTGCCGGGCGATGAACCGCTCACTGACCAACGTGATCTTCGCCGGCGTGGGTGCCGAGGTAGCCACCACGACCGAAACCGAGGACATCTACGCCGGGCGGGTAAAGTCGGCGTCGCCGGACGACGTGGCGCTCCTCATGGACGGCAGCCGGCGCGTGGTCATCGTCCCCGGCTACGGAATGGCCGCGGCCCAGGCCCAATACGTCGTCGGCGACCTCGTAGCCCTGCTGGAGGACCGTGGCGTGGAGGTGGAATTCGCCATTCACCCCGTCGCCGGGCGTATGCCGGGCCACATGAACGTCTTGCTGGCCGAGGCGGACGTTCCCTACGAGAAGCTGAAGGAGATGGACGAGGTCAACTCCACCTTTCAGCAAACCGACGTGGCGCTCGTCATCGGCGCCAACGACGTGGTCAACCCCATGGCCCGCGAGGCGGACCCCTCGCTACCCATCGCCGGTATGCCCATCATCAACGTGGACGAGGCGCAGTCCGTGATCGTCGTCAAGCGCAGCCTCAGCCCCGGCTTTGCCGGCATCCCCAACCCCCTCTTTGTCGCCGACAACACCCTCATGCTCTTCGGCGATGGCCGCGACATGATCCAAGCCCTCGTCGCCGCCCTCAAGGAGTTCTAGGCGGCTTCAACGACCGGACGTGGTGAGGCGAGTCACGAGGGGCACGGGACTCGTCCCCCGGTCGCTGCACTGACTCCCCTTCCCTAGCAGGGAAGGGGCCGGGGGTTAGGTCCGCCTCGCTGCCCTCCCCTCACCGTCTTGTAGAGAGGGGGCCGGGGGGTGAGGCCAGAGCACCTACCCCAGGTACCGCTCCAGCCGCTCCAACGCCTCGCTCAACACATCCATGCTGGTGGCGTAGCTGAGGCGGAGGTTGCCCTCGCCATAGAAGTCGGCGCCGGGCACGGTGGCGATATGCGCCTCGGTGAGCAGGCGATCCGAGAAGTCCAGCGACGAAGACTCGCCGGCCGGCAGGCTGGGATACGCATAGAAAGCGCCCTCCGGCCAGGCGCATTCCACCCCGATCCGGTGCAGGCCGTTGATGAAATACTCGCGGCGCTTGGAAAACTCGCCGACCATCTCCTGCACGCAGTCTTGCGGGCCGGTCAGCGCCTCGACCGCCGTCCACTGCGAGACGGAGGCCGTCTGTGTCGTGCTCTGCCCCATCAAGGCCGCCATCGCGCTGATGACCTCGGCCGGGCCGGCAGCGTAGCCCACCCGCCACCCGGTCATCGCATACGTCTTACTGACCGTGTTGACCTCGATAGTCCAGCGCTTCACTTCCTCATCGAGCGCCGCCGGTATCACGTGCCTCGCGTCGCCGTACAGGAAGTGCTCGTAGGTTTCGTCGCCGATCAGATAGATGCCCCGCTCGACCGCCAGCTCGGCCACGGCCCGCACCTCGTCCGGGTCCATGACGACCCCGGTCGGGTTGTTCGGGCTGTTCAGAAAGATCGCGCGTGTGCGCGCGGTGATATGCGGATCCAGGTCGGCCCGGCGGACCCGGTGATCGCTGCCTAGCTCGACCAGCACGGGCTTCCCCTCCGCGAGCTTGACCTGCTCCACGAACGTCTGCCAGACCGGGATCGGTACCAGCACCTCGTCTCCCGGGTCACAGATCGCCATGCAGATGTTGTAGAGTATCTGCTTGGCGCCGACGGCGACCATCACCTCGGCCGGCTGGTACTCCAGGTCGTTCTCACGCCGGAACTTCTCGCAGATCGCCTCCCGCAGCTCCGGGATCCCGCTCGCCGGCGTGTACCTCGTCTTGCCGTCGCGGATAGCGCGCCGCGCGGCCTCTTTCAGGTGCTCCGGTGTCTCGAAGTCCGGCTCGCCCAGCGTCAGGTTGAGGACCTTGTGCCCTTGCTGCTGGATGGCGGCCGCCTTGGCCGCCATCGCCATCGTCGGTGACGGCGCCATGGCCCGAATGCGTTGAGCGACATGCGGTGCTGCTGTGGACATCGTGTCGAGAGCCTTTCGATAGCGGTGATAGAGACCGGCCGAAGCCAATCGGCAGAAGTCTACCCACGCCCCCCGGCGAGCGTCAACGCCCGCGGCCACTGGCCCCTGACTACTGACTACTGACTACTGACCGCCTCGCCATCCAACGCAAACTCTCCGGTCCCGTCCTCCCCGGCGTCCAGGCATTGCTGACGCACGGGACACCAGCCGCGGCAAATCGGATGGGAATGTGGGTCCCATGCCCGCGGCGGAAGCGTCTCCCCGTCCAGTGCCTGCAGGATGGCGCTGCCTCGCTCCACTACGAAGTGCTCCACCTGTTCTAGGGGCAAGAGCGGCACGCGACGCTTATGCACTTCGTTGGGTGCCAGGTACACGATCCCAAGCTGCTGAATATCGTAGGCGACGTGCTCCCCGGTCACGAGGTCCTGACCGTCCTGCACGAGCCACCGGTACAGATTGAGTTGCCAGACGTGCTCCTCGCGGACCTTTCGCGGCAGTGCCTTGACGGTCTTGTAGTCCACGATCAGCTGGCGGCGCAGATCAATCTCGTCCGGCTGACCGGTCAGCTCGACCTCCGGTGTGGCTTGCCGCCGGAAGCGCCGCTCGACGATGATCTCGTCGTCATCGCCCTGCTGCGCTGCGATGCCGTCGTGCATCAGCGCACCACGCAGCCGGGGATAGAGCTGGTGCGGATACGCCGTATAGTCAACCAGCATTTCTAGCGCGGTCTGGCGCGTGCAGCCGGTCAGCCGCGTGGCCGACAGCACGATGCCCTCGCGCCCCTGGTCGTTCTGAGCGAGCGCCCGCAGCAGCGGATAGGTGAACTGGCAGCGCCGGCCGCGCGGTGGTGATTCAGCGCGGGAACAGGTCAGACACTCCCCGAACTCAACCGGATTGTGCTCTACTTCGCAGCGAAATCGCGCTAACGGCACAATGCTGTCGCCTCACTGTGCGGAGGCGGCCTCCTCCCCACCCAACTACTGGCAAGCATAGTACGGACTCCTGGGTACAACGCGCCAAGCCACGGTACCCACTCGGCGCGGCCCCCCATGGTCACGTTTGACGGCTAACTCGAAAGCAGGCTAAGATGCAGGCAAGGCCGCCTCCGGGTGCATACTGGGGAAAGTGACGCAAGGGGAGCACATATGAATGAAGCCGGCAGTACCACACAGACGGGTGGATTCTTCGATAAGTTGCTTACGCCGTTCCGCGAGTTCCGGAACCGCGAGCGGCAGCGCCAGGAGCGGGAGCAAGCCGAAGTTCGCCGCCGCCTCGACGCCTACGTCCGCGAGGTGGAGGAAGACTACGCCAACGCGCAACAAATCGAACCTAAACCCTATAAAGAGCTAACCTCCGGCGAAGTGCGTCAAGGCACGACCCCGTCCTACGAGCACGTGCAGAGCACGGGTACGATCCGGCTCCATATGCTCCTGCCACCCGACCAGATGGATCGTGCCCAACTCGTCCAAGCGCTGGCGCGTCCGATGGATGAGGAGTTGCCCGATCTCTACGACGTCAAGCCGCACGAGGGCCGCTCCAAGGAGCATGGCTATGTCATCCTGGGGCCGGCCGAGCAGTTCCTGCATACCCGCGGCGAGAACTGGCGTCTCTACGTCGAGCTAACCTACAGCATGGCCTCCCACGGTGGTCGCGCGACGATCAACCGCCGGTTCTACGTGCTCGACATTGTGCTGTAGGCACTACTGAAGGTCCGCCGGTTGCCGCCGATGTCTACCGAGCACGATCTGCTCACACTCCCCCTCGCCGCCGCGGCTCGGCTGCTCGCGCGCCGGCAGGTTTCGCCCGTCGAACTGGTCACGGCGGCGCTCGACCGCAGCGCCGTCGTGCAGCCGCACCTCAACTGCTACCTCGATCTCTACGCCGACCAGGCACTGGCAGCGGCCCGCCACGCCGAAGCGATGTTCGCGGCC
>JAJDZR010000127.1 GCA_022824545.1 Chloroflexota bacterium | reverse complement strand
CGGGCGTTGGGGCGTACTATCGGCGCGGAGGAAGGCGGTGACGACCGCGTGCTTAACTTCGCCGGCCTGCTGCACGACATCACGAAGGCCTATGACGGCGAGATCATCACCGACGCGCAGGGCAACCGTGTGCTGGACGAGAACGGCTTCTGGCAGAACGAAACCTTGGTGCCGGCCCGCGAGAACGTCGTAACGGAGGCCTATGGCCGGCTGGACTTGGCCGGGCAGCTCCACAACGTCTCCGGCGCCCGCATGGCCGATTGGCTGCTCTCGGAGCGGGGGTTTCCGGCGGATTTTCGGGACGCGGTCGGCGCAGCTATCGAGGCGCACTTGATGGCGGGCGATAGCGCCACCGTAGAGGGGCGGTCGCTGTACGATGCCGATACCATTGATGCCAACATCGGCTTGCCCGCGTTCTACCGCAACATCCAGATCGGCATGCGCCGCCAGGACGTGACGTTCGCCGGCCGCGGCGAGTCTTTCCCCGAGTGGCTCCGGGCCAACCTGGCCGAACACATGCACGAGTACCTGACGGATCGCGTCGCGACCTGGATTGACGGGAAGCGGCGGGACTTCATCCCCAAGATGACCACCGCAACGGGACGGCGCGTGGCGCAGGAGCGCATCGCGCGCCTCTCGCAGATTCTCGTCGAGCTGCACCGTGAGCTTGACGACCTCGAAACCGCCTTGGCGCACGGCGGGACTGCCATCGTCCGCTACTTCATGGAGCATCGCAGCAACCCGGCCCTATCGGAGCAGCTAGAGTTCCTGTCCGAGCAGTGGCTCCGCACCCATCCGCCCGCCGCAGGCGCTGCTCCCGGCGCCGCCAGCTTCCTCGCGGCACTACGAGAGGAGGTCGAGGGCCGCGTCTGATCGCGCCTCACCCCCCGGCTTGCATTAGAGCAGGATGTAGCCCATTCCAGGCCCTATCTCTGGCCGCGTCCTGATCCATGCCTGCGCTTATTCCCATCTTCAAGGAAGTTCCTAATGAGAAACGTCAGGTTACTGTTCGCTGCGGTCACTGTTTTGCTTGCTGTACTCTCTACACCGACTTCTGCACAAGTCACATTCGCACCTGGTACTGTTATTCAACTACAAGGCACACCGCACCTTTGGTTCGCAGATCACCAAGGCATCCTCCACTGGGGCGGCGATACTCGTGCCCTGTCTGGCAAACACATCACCTGGAACAACCGCGTCGAGGTGAAGCTCAACCAGCTACGCAGGCTGCCTATTGGCGATCCCTGGTTGTCTGCTGGCTTGCTGAAAGACGGTGATCCAATCTATCTGGTCAAGTGGGAATCCAACTGGCTTCAGCCGCGACTTCTCCATATCCAGTCCATTGCTGATGTAGAGCTATTCGGTATCAACGACAGCAACTACGGCAACTTCGTATTGGATCGGGACATATGGGAGCAACGTTTCGGTATCCCTGCTACCGGTCTCCGACAAGGTGTTTTAGTATCGGCTGCGTTAGCAACCTCTCCACCGACAGCGACTGAGCCTATGTCTACGCCGACGTCAAGGCCTGGCGGTCCATTCGTCTTCGCCGAGGTTGACGTGGTGAGCGGCCGCCCGCCCGACCGCACCGCACAGCTTGCCTACCAGTCGCCTATTTGTCCGAGGGACGTGCCTCCGCTGCGACTGAGAGAGGCCTCGGGCATCAATGACACCGTGGACCTGGACGTGCTCTACGTAGCGCGTGAACCGGTGTACGGCTACCGGCAGGCAAAGACCTTCCCAGACATCGGAGAGTTCGTCACCTACACGGCCCATGTGGCCAACCGGGGCGGCGTGGACACCGCGGAACGCTCCTCCGAAATTACGGTCGTTTGGCGGATGCTGTCACCCTCGGGAGATGTCCTGTTTGAGCTCGCCAGGAGCTATGAGTTGTCCCTTCCACCCAATGCTATAGCCGCATTCAAGCTGGGATGGTATTGGGAAGACGGTCCCAACCGGCTTACCTTCGAGGTGGACCCCGGGGACACAATCTCCGAGTGGACGTTGGTGAACAACTCCGTAGAGATATTTACCGACGCCCTGCTTGTTGGATTGGTCTTCGCAGAGTCCTTCTACGACTGGATGAGTTCGGTAATGAATGGAGAAAGAGACACTGGGCGGTTCTACTGGTTTACCCGTGATTCGTCCAGCCTACCGCCCCGCCCCGAGGTGTTCGGGGCTGAGTCGTGGGCACAGCGGCAGATCGAGCAGATGAATGAGTACTTCAGAAAGGCTGAAGACGACTATTTCGACGGTGTACGCCACAGCTTACCTAGAGTGGCTCTGCAGGCCGTACCGGTCGTGCAAGAGGAGGAGGTGAGATCTAGCAATTCAGGCCTGGAAGCAGTGGGGGAATGGGGTGATCTGGACCTGGTATGGGGATTTCAAAGTACTTTCGATCAGGCACACTTCCCGCCAGAGTGCCGCACACCTGGGCCGCAGGGGTTCTGGACATGGCTGGGGCACTACAATCCTCACTTTCGTACTGTTGAATATCCGTTGATTCACGAATTGGGTCATCATATGGCTCTCCGTCACGAGCGCGAGATATACGGAGGGTATGTGTTCGTCCCTGGCTCTGCGCCCATGGTGCTGAACGATGGGACGCTAGCCATTCCGCCAGCGACCGACTTTGTTGGTGATAGACAAGAAGTGTTCGGAGTCATGCAGAATGGGGATTACTCCCTCGGGCTATCCAGGTACGCTGCACACACTTTGGCCTATCGCTTTCAGCCTATTCCGAATCGAGATGTTCCTTCTAGGGTGGGGGCCATGAACGGAGGGGGAGGAAACGGAATCCCAGGTGCATTCGGTAACTATTGGGACTCCTATGAAACTGAGAACGTGTGGGACTGGGTAGAGTACGAGCAGCCGCACCGCGTCCGGCTCATGGTAGCCGACCGGGACGAGGAAGTGTTCCCGGGTGCTGAGATCGACATACACTCTCTAGTTCCCCTACCGGAAGAAGCGATGTTCCCACCATCCCTCCCAGTGCCCTTCTCGGCGCGCTGGGAGGGATGGTTCGTCCCTCCTGCCAGTGGCCAGTATACTTTCTTCACCTATAGCCTTGGCAACGTGCGGGTCTCGGTAGGGGGCCAGGAGTTGGTCAACCCAGAGGGAAAGCGTCCCGTTTTTAGGGAGGGCAACACGAAGCCAAGGGTCTCTGGCCGCGAATTCAGACACGGTCAATACCCCACCAACGACATCTCTCTTGCAGCCGGGAAGCGCTATCCGATCCTTCTGGAGCTTGACAGTTTCGACGTGTACGGTGGTCAGCGGTTCATGTTGATTTACGAGTGCCCCGACTGCTCGCCGGAGCAAACTGGATTGAGGGAGTTCAGGACAAGTTACCTGTGGACAGTGGACAGTAGCTCCAATGGGCTTGACGTTACGTTCTGGGATGGACCAGGTTTTGGCGCAGATGGCGAGAAGGTCGCGGCCCGGCGCGTCGTCCCGGGGCCCAGAGCGCTGCCCCGGGGACATCTTGTCTTCAGCACTACACCTACGATTAGCGGCGTCACCTCCAGCGACGGCGCCTTGGTCATAGATCCTACAGGTCTCTTCAGTCCCAGTGACGGTGACCCGAGGACTGCGGTAGCCGTCGTCCGCTTTGAGGACCAGGAGTTCGTGAGGATTCTGTCGCTTGCGGATATGAACCTGGCATTCTGGATGGGATCGCAAGAATCTACGCCGACGATGAAGTTAGACGGGACGAGGGATGGCTTCCCGACACTGCTCCTGGCAGGATTTCCCATTGGGACAGGCCGCCGCTAGAGTCTGCCTCAATAAGCCTCTGGACTGTGGTAGAAGGACAATCCATGAGTGAAGAACAACGCTCGGTTCCCGGCGTTATCGCTCGGTGACGGAGCGGAGGCATGGAGTGGGGCACAGTAGGCACGCATCACCAAAGCAAATGGCCCCGCTCCGAGAGGAGCGGGGCCACAGTGTTGTCTGGGCCGCGATGCCGTGCCGCGGCACGGCTTGGCTGCGCTATGAGCGCCGGTAGGCTGCGTCGGGCGACCCCTGCAGGGCCTGATCCACTGCGATATCCGCCTGCTGCGCGAACTCTCGCACGGACAGCTTGCCGGACCACATATCCCGTGCCAGGAAACGGTGCGCGTTGATCCACGGCAGCGTGTGCGGGAACGGCGGATAGCTCCACACCATGTGCTGGAAGCTCTCCAGCACCCGGTCTACGTGCTCCGGTGGCTGCCGCAGGAAGTGCTCCTTGCTATGCACGATGGACTTCTTGGACGGGATACCGCCCGGTAGCTCTTCGGACAGGATTTGCCCCATCTCGTCTCCGGCCATGAAGAACAGGAAGTGGGTCACCTCATCCACCACATCGTGCCGCTCTGCTGCCCTGAGCACCATGTGCGGCTGGTCGAACACGCCGGCGATCTTCTTGCCGGTCCGCTCTAGCATCGGCAACGTGGCGATGTCAAGCTCGAAGCCATCGTTATCCAGGGTATTCTTGTAGCGGCCCCAGGGCACGCCACTGCCGGGACCAAAGGCGACGACGCCGCCTTGCTGACTCAGCGTCTCGCGCCACTCGTCGTACTTCGGCGCGACCCCGTGCTTGAAGATGAGGTCGTGATACCACTCCAACATCGCCAGGCCGTTGGGGGTATCGAACCCGGATTTCGAAAAGTCATCGTTGAGCACTGGGGCGTCCCACAGGAGATAGGTGTGCCAGAAGGGGACATCGCCGAAATGGACGCCCCAGATGTTCTTCTCCTGGTCCGTCACCGTCTTGGCGATCTCCGGCATGTCCTCCCACGTCCAGTCTTCGGGTGGATACGGCGCGCCGGCGTTATCGAAGATCGTCTTGTTGAACTGCCAGTACTGGACGTTCCACTGGAAGGGCATCCCGATCTGGTTGCCCTGATAGAGGGCCGTCCAGGGTGCGTAGTAGTGGTCCTCGATGTTGTAGCCGAGCTTCTGGACGGCGGGGCTGACGTTCAGGAACGCCCCGCGCGAAGCCCACAACTCGACGGCATACATCTCCCACAGCGTGATGTCGCCTTCGGTACCGGCAGCCATGGAGATGACGACCTGCGAGAGGTTGTCGTCTTGGCCGGGTACAAAGAGCCCCTGAATCTTCCACTCGGGATGCATCTCATCCCAGATCTTCAGGGCGCGGTCAATCGCTGCGGCGCGTGCCGGCGAAACCCAGTCGGTATGGAAGCCGATGGTCTTCGGCCCCTTGGTCATGGCCGGCTGGGGCTGGGCTTGGGTCTGGGTCTGAGCCGCTGGCTGCTGGGCTGCCGGTTGCGTCTCGCCACCGCCAGTCTCTTCCGTCTCACCGCAGGCGGCTGCCAGCACGCCGGCCAGCACGACTGCGCTGCCACCGAGGTACTTACGCCGAGTTATCTCTGCCATGGTCCCTCTCCTCCTTACCGGAGTACACTCGCCTCAGTCGGTCTCAGTTACTGACCGGGGATGGCTGCTGCTCCCAACCGGGAGCGGCCGCACGAGCACGCCTCTCCTTTCTATCCCCATACCCGACGGCCGGAACAATTGCTCACGGTCACGTTAACCGATGGTATGGCTGCTGTCAACCATCTGAGTTGATGGGGCAAGCCCCCCTATGGTCCCCCCGTTGCGACGGGGGGACGGCGGCCTTGCCCCGCTGGGGGCGTGGCGGCGGGGGGACGGGGGGCTGTCCGTAGCCGGGTGCTACACCCGGCCGGGAAACTCCTGCCCGGCGACGAGCAGGTAGTGGCGATTGCCGTGGACGGCGCCGTTGCGGATGTGGACGCCGTCGGGGCTTTGGTAGTGGTAGTTCTCCCAGCCCGGATCGTTCGCGAAATCCCCGTACCGCGACGCGGCATCGCAGTAGTGCATGGCCCAGCCGCGGCGATGCCGGCCGGTTTCGTTTGGCCCCGTGGCATGCATGGTCCAGCGGTCGTGGAAGGCGGCGTCGCCCGGCTTGAGCGTCACCAGCACCGTCTGCTCTAGCTCCGCGGCCGTCAGTTCCGCCGCCACGCCCTCATCGAACCGCACTTGGCCGTAGTCAGCGGTGATCGGCACGTAGTGGAAGCAGCCGTTCTCCACGGTCACTTCATCGAGTGCGATCCAGCAGGTCACGCTGCGACGGTCGTACTGGAAGAAGCCGTCCTGATGGAAGCGGTTGGCACCTCCATAGGTGCCGCCATCGTTGTACGGCGGCTTGTTGTACAGGTGGTCGAACCACAGCTTGAGGTTGGGTGCCAGGAGTTCCTGGAGCACCTGCACCACGTTGGGGTGTGCTGCGAACCTGCGGAATACCGCGTCGTTGTCGGCCAGATGGTTGATCGTGCCCCCGAAATGGTTCCAGGGGTTATCGGAGGCCTTCACCGCGGCCACGGTCGCCTCGTCAACCGGATGCTGCCGCGCCGGGTACACCCGGTCGCCGCGACGCGCGTAGCGCCCCACGATCTGTTCCTGCGGCATCTCCACGTAGTCCGATGACCGCGCATCAGCGACATGACCCTCCTGGCGGTGCAGGTTCGCCAACCGCTGGCGCTCGGCAGTGTCGCGCTCTTGGTAATCGTCAATCTCGCCGATGATCTCGTCCGCGCGCTGGCGCAGCGTCGCCACCTCGTCGGCTGCGAGGAGGTTCCGCACCACCATAAAGCCGTTCTCCCGAAAATCCGCGTGTTTCACTTCGGACAGTTCCATGTTTCCCTCCTACTTCCGGCGAGGCCCCCTGGGACCCTGATGTGGCAACTGCAATCATCACCCGCCGGTCTGCAATGATGCTAGGCCATGGCTCTCCGACACGTGAGCCATGCTATCACACCGACGACTCCTAAGCGTAGGCCGCGCATGGTTAGCGTGAATCCGTATCGCCCGCTGCCGTCAGCGCGCGCTCGAGACCGGTGCGATAAGCGTCGGCGACAGCCGCCAGTGATACGTCGAGATAGGGTGCCAGGCGGAACCGGCGGCCGCCGGTTGTCCCCAGCGGCGTGAGTGGCACGTCCGACGCGGCGGCCAGGGCAGCGAGATCGTCCCACTGCGCGGCCGGGAGCGACACGACAATCCGCGCCTGCGATTCGCCGAAGAGCACGGCATCGGCGCGCAGATCCTCCCCGTCTCCCGCCCAGGTGGCGTCGAGGCCGATGTCCGGTCCGGCGGCCGACAGACAGCACTCGGCCAGCGCGACCGCTAACCCGCCATCGGAGCAGTCGTGGGCCGAGTGCAGGAGGCCTCGCGCTATCGCCGCGCGGACAACGGCCTGCACCGCGCCCTCGCGCTCCAAATCAACCTCCGGCGGGCATCCCGCAACCGTGTCGTGGATGGTTGCCAGGTACTCGCTGGCGCCAAGTTCGTCGCGCGTTGCACCGAGCAACGCGACGCGGTCGCCGCTACCTTGGAAGGATGCCGGGCAATGCCGGCTCACGTCGTCGAGGAGTCCGAGCATCCCGACGATGGGGGTCGGGTAGACGGCCTCATCGTCCGTCTCGTTGTACAGGCTCACGTTCCCGCTGATGACCGGCGTGCCCAAGGCTTCGCAGGCTTGCGCCATGCCCTCGATGGCCTGCTGCAACTGGTAGTAGATGTGCGGTTTTTCGGGGTTGCCGAAGTTGAGGCAGTTCGTGATCGCTAACGGTCGAGCGCCCGTGCAGGAGACGTTGCGTGCTGCTTCCGCCACGGCGGCCCGGCCGCCCATGAGCGGATCGAGGGAGCAATAGCGGCCGTTGCCATCGGTACAGACGGCCAACCCTCGCTGTGAAGCGCGTAAGCGCAGCACGGCCGCGTCGCCGCCCGGTGCCTGGACCGTTGCCGCCTGCACCATGTGGTCGTACTGCCGATAGACGGATTGCTTGCTGGCGATGTTGGGTGCCGCGAGGAGGGTGAGGAAGGTGGCGTTCAGGTCGTCCGGGACGGGCACCGCGCTGAGATCAAATGCCTGCAAGTGTGCCAGCTCCGGCGAGGGGACGCCCTCGCGCCGGTACAGCGGTGGGTTGGTCAGGAAGAAGGTAGGCAGGTCGGCCACGACCGCGGTGCCGTCACGCACGACCAGATGCCCGTCGCCGGTAACTCGTCCGATGAGCGCCGAGTGCAGTCCCCAGCGGTCGAAGAGCTGCTGGATGCGCCGCTCCGCGCCGGGGCGGACGATCACCACCATGCGCTCCTGGCTTTCGGAGAGCATGACCTCATACGGGGTCATGCCGGTCTCGCGCCGGGGCACCTGCGCGATGTCCAACTCGATACCGCCGTTGCTCCGGGACGCTGCCTCGACGGACGAGCTGGTCAGCCCGGCGGCGCCGAGGTCCTGGATGCCGACTACGTCCGGGTCCTGGGCCGCTTCCAGGCAGGCCTCGATCAGCAGCTTTTCCAGGAAGGGGTTGCCGACCTGCACGACGCCGCGATGCGATGCTTCGGGGTCTTCCACCGAGGCAAAGGTGGCGCCATGAATACCGTCGCGCCCGGTGTCGGCGCCGACCATGAGCACGAGGTTGCCGGCTTCGCCGGTGCGGGCACGGACCAGATCGTCTACCGGCGCCACCCCGACGCACATCGCATTGACGAGCGGATTGGCGCTATAGCTTGGTCCGAAGACGACTTCACCGCCGACCGTGGGCAGACCGAGGCAGTTACCGTACCAGCCGATTCCGCCCACCACGCCCTCGAACAGGTGGCGGTTGCGGGCGGTTGTTGGTGGCCCGAAACGCAGGGAGTCGAGCGCCGCGATGGGGCGCGCACCCATGGTGAATATGTCGCGCACGATGCCGCCGACGCCCGTGGCCGCCCCTTGGAACGGCTCAATGGCGCTGGGGTGATTGTGGCTCTCGATCTTCATGACGACGGCGAGACCATCGCCGATGGCCACCGCGCCGGCGTTCTCCTCACCGGCCCGGATCAACACCTGCTCACCATCGCGGGGAAACCGGCCCAACAGTGGCTTGGAGTGCTTATAGCCGCAGTGCTCGCTCCACATCGCCCCGGTGATGCCTAGCTCCAGCGGATTGGGTTCGTGCTCCAGGCTTTGCACGATGCGCCGGTATTCGGCGCGGGTGAGCGCCACCTCGCGCAGTTGGGCATCGGTGATCGGTGCGGCGGTCGTGTCAGTCATCGTCGGTTGTCACGCGGCCTCCGGGGGCGCCGCGCGCAGCGGTTGCCTCACGAGATAAAGAGAAAGCCCCTCCCGGTCGAGCGCCTCGTACTGGTGGTCTCGAACGGACTCCGGTAATTCGGCCTGGTTGTCTGAGAGATAGACTTCCAGATACACTCCCTCTGCCGGTTCCGTTGCCTCGTATGCACTGAAGCGGGCGTCGGGATAGGCTTGGCGAATGAGCGTTTTCAACCAGGCAAGGTGTTCTTGCACCCGCGGGCTGTCGAGATGAGTAATCACAATTGGGTGTGGTTCGGGCGGTGGAGGATCGTTGTAGATCATGGGGATACTCCTTGTAGCGCCTGGTCTACTAATGTCACCAACTGGCGAGCACGAGCTAGGGTCAGCCGCACATCGCGCTCACCGACCGGCCCGGAACGATAGTCAGCCTCATGCCGCAGTTCGATGCCGTCATTCAAAGCTCGCCGCAGCGGTGCAGGATACAGCTTGCGACGGCCGACAAGCATACCGCTGAAGCGGCTCTGCACGTACTTGTGTGACCAGCGCTCTCGGGGCGGCTCGCCGGCGAGCAGCAGGGCTGCGATTGCTGCCTGAAACAGCGCGTAGTAGGCACCGCGCGCACACGAATTGTAGCGGCCCGCCGCAAAGTCGGCTTCCGCCGATGCCAGGCTTTCGCGGGCCTTGACCGCGTAGCCGGCGGTCGCTTCGCTCCGACGCAACTCCCAAGTCACGGTACCGGCCTGGAGACACGCATCACGCGGCTGCGACCAGCGCGTGTACGGCCGATTGCCACAGCGGCAGGCCGTCGCTTCCGCCGAGCAGCGCTTCGCTGCACCGTTCCGGGTGGGGCATCAGGCCGACGACGTTGCGCTGCTCGTTGCAGATGCCGGCGATGTTCGCCAAAGCGCCATTGGGGTTCGCTGCCGCGGTGACGTGGCCCTGGGAGTCGCAGTAGCGGAAAACAATCTGGCCGCGGCGGTCGAGGTCCGCGAGCGTTCCAGCGTCGGCGTAGTAGTTGCCTTCACCGTGGGCAATGGGCATCCGCACGATCTGCTCGGACCGGTACTCGCTGGTGAACGGCGTGTCGGGCTGCTCGACGCGCATGTGGGCCCACTCACAGCGGAACTGCAACGATTGGTTGCGGAGCATGGCCCCCGGCAGCAGGCCGGCTTCCAGCAGGATTTGGAATCCGTTGCAGATACCGAGCACCAAGCCCCCCTCAACGGCGAACGCACCGATTGCCGGCATGACCGGTGCGAAGCGGGCGATGGCGCCCGCGCGCAGGTAGTCGCCGTAGGAGAAGCCGCCGGGCAGGATGATGCAGTCGAAGCCGCGCAGGTCGGTGTGCTTGTGCCAGATGTACTCGACCGGCTGTTCGAGCACGTCACGCACGACATAGAACACGTCGGCATCGCAGTTCGATCCTGGAAACACCACCACGCCGAACTTCATCACCGGTTCCTTCCTCTCGACTACCGCCGCAGCACCAAGGTCGCCGTATCCAATTCCAATGTCAGCCGCCTGATGCCCAGACGTTGGTACACATCCATCCCCAGCAGGCCATCAACCCCCAAGCCGGGTGGCAGTGTGAGTATGGCTACGTCCAAGCTCGCTATGACTAGGGAGCCAATCTGCAAGTGCTGCAGCTTCACTATGGGGGCAACTGTAGCGCCGTGTGCTAATGCAAACTGCCGATGGTAGAGCGGCTGCGTGATGTCCAACCCCAATTCGAGTGCAACATCGCGATCCAAGACAGTATATGAAGCGCCGGTGTCTACCAGAAGCTGTACCTGCTGTGGAACACCGTCCCCTCCCGTTAAGATCACATTGACGATGAAGTTATTGCCACGGCGCACTAACGAAAAGCGGCTACGTTCTCCGAATCGAGAGCCGCTTGTCATACGAGAACGCCCCATCCTGGAGGCACAATATCGCCAGTATAGAAGAGGTAGAGGAATGTGCCTTTGTGTGCGCGCTTGTAGGAGCGGACCCGTTCGTGAAAGACGGTTCGGTTCGGATCATGCGCGACCACGTTGCCGTCGAGGGCAAAGCCATCGCTGTCCCGTTTGGTCACGTGAACGGCGACCCATTCGTTGGGATACTGCTCTTCGATTGCCGTAAGCTCCGGGGTACGACCCATCATCCACCATCCTGCGGAGCGGGCGCGAGGCGTACCAGCTCTAGCGTGTAGTCCTCGATCAGGGGATTCGCCAGCAGCCGCTCGCACATCGCCGTGACTTCGCGCTGGGCCGCAGCTTCGTCGTCGATATCGAGGGTGAGCACCAGGTACTTACCCACCCGCACACTCTCGACGCCGGCAAACCCCAATTGGTACAGTCCCCCGCGTACCGCGAGGCCCTGTGGATCGTTGATGCCGGGCTTCGGTGTCACCCGGATATGCGCTTGCAGCATTGCCGTTACCTCAGTCTAGGAGGTGCCGTAGCTCGTCGGGGATGTCCAGTTCTAGGTTCTGAGCAGCGGCCAGCGACCCTTGCATAGCATCTTCAATGCTCGCCAGTGCCTCCTCGAACGTCTCCCCTTGCGAAACACAACTCGGGTAGGCCGGCACCCAAACGACGTAGCCGCCCTCCTCAGCCGGCTCGAACTCATACGTCACGCCATGTCGCGTGACCTGGAAGGTCTGGCCTACGGTGAGTGTTGCCATTGGGCCGTTTACTCCGCACTCTGCGCCCGTGCCTGCTAGACCCCCCTGCTCCTATTCAGAAGGCATGGGCCGGATATGCCTTTACGCGACCTCGCGGCCGGTCAGGCGGCGGAGCGCATCGGCATATTTCTCTTGGGTCTGCGCGACGACCTCGGGCGGGAGCGGTGGGGCCGGTGGCGCTTTGTCCCAGCCGGTGGCGCTGAGGTAGTCACGGACGTACTGCTTGTCGTAGCTGGGTGGGTTGCTGCCCGGTTGGTAGGTCTCCGTATCCCAGAAGCGTGACGAGTCGGGCGTCAGCAACTCGTCAATCAAGATCAGCCGGCCCTCGGCGCTGCCGTTGTCCTTGACGATGCCAAACTCCATCTTCGTGTCGGCGATGATGATGCCGCGCTCCCGCGCTTGCTCCGCTGCGGCCGAGTAGACCGCGAGAGTCGCGTCGCGTAGCTGGGCCGCGAGCGGGCGGCCGACCATGGTTTCCACCTCCTCGAATGTCAACGGCTCGTCATGCCCGGTCTCGGCCTTGGTGGTTGGTGTGAAGATCGGCTCCGGGAGTTGCTGGGCCTCGATCAGCCCCACCGGCAGCCGAATACCGCAGACGGTCCCCGACTTCTGGTACTCGGCCCAGCCGGAGCCGGTGATGTAGCCCCGCGCGACGCACTCGACGTCAATCCGCTCGGCGCGCCGTACCACCATGCTGCGACCGGTGAGCTGGGCGGTGTGCGCCTGCAACTCCGCCGGATAGTCGTCCACGTCCGTTGTCAGGACGTGGTTGGGCAAGAGGTCCTGGGTCTGCTCGAACCAGTAGGCGGAGAGCTGGTTGAGCACCTTGCCCTTACCGGGGATCGCCGTCGGCAGCACCACGTCGAACGCGGAGATGCGATCACTGACGACGATCAACAACCGGTCACCCAGATCGTACATATCGCGTACCTTGCCGCGGGTGAGTAGCGGTACGCCCGGCAAACTCGATTCCTGCATCGTTCGTAGCCTCCTCAAGTAGTGGTCGGTGGTTAGTGTTCAGTAGGGGCGCGATGAATCGCGCCTAGGGGTCTTCCTTCCGGCCCCCTTCACGATAGCAGCCCGACGCGCTGAAACACCGTATCAATATGGGCAAAGTGATAGCTCTCGTCGAACAGCGCGCCCACCTCCGCCTCCGACAGTCGCTGGCGGACAGCCTCGTCTGCGAGCAGCAACGCTTGGAAGCTGGCCTGTTCCTCCCAGGCGGCCATCGCGTGGCGCTGCACGATCTGGTAGGCCTCGGTACGGGTCATCCCCGCCTCGATCAGGGCCAACAGCACGCGCTGGGAGTGGAGTAGCCCGTGCGTGAGGTCGAGGTTCCGGCGCATCCGTTCCGGCAGCACGCGCAGCCCGTCCATCACGCCGGTGAACAGGCGCAGCATATAGTCGAGCGCACAGCAGGCGTCGGGCAGGATTACCCGCTCGACCGACGAGTTGGAGATGTCGCGCTCGTGCCACAAGGCGACGTTCTCCAGCGCCGCCACCGCGTAGCCACGGAGCACCCGCGCCAGGCCACACACCCGCTCGCAGCGGGCCGGGTTGCGCTTGTGGGGCATGGCCGACGATCCCTGCCGCCCTTTCTCGAACGGCTCTTCGGCTTCCAGCACTTCGGTCCGCTGGAGGTGCCTGATCTCGGTCGCCATCTTGTCCAGCGAGGCGCCCACGATGGCGATAGTGCAGACGAACTCGGCGTGGCGGTCGCGCTGCACGATCTGGTTGGAGACCGCCGCAGCCACGAGGCCGAGCGCCTCGCAGGCGTGGGCCTCGACTGCGGGGGGCACGTTCGCATGGGTGCCGACCGCCCCGGAAATCTTGCCCACGGCCACCGTCCGCCGCGCCGCTTGCAGCCGGACCAGGTTGCGCCGCATCTCTTCGACCCAGATCAGTAGCTTGAACCCGAAGGTCGTCGGCTCGGCGTGGACTCCATGGGTGCGGCCGATGGTGGGCGTATCCTTGTAGGCCAGGGCCTGCCGCTCCAGGACGGCGACGAGCCGTTGGACGGCCTCGATGAGCAGGTCGCTGGCCCGCACCAGTTGGAGCGCCAGCCCGGTGTCCACCACGTCGGACGACGTCAGGCCGTGATGTACCCACCGCGACTCCGGCCCTAAGCTCTCGCCGAGTGCTTGCACGAACGAGGCGGTGTCGTGGTCGGTCACTTTCTCGATCTCGGCCACGCGCTCCAGAGTAAACGTGGCCTGCCTGATCTTGGCCATGTCGTCCGGGGGAATGACCCCTTCGTTTGTCCACCCCTCGCAGGCGGCGATCTCGACATCTTTCCAGGCGTCCATCTTGGCCTGATCGGACCAGATCGCGCCCATCTCCTTGGACGTATACCGTTCGATCATCGTCTGTCTATCCTCATCGTAGGGGCATCTATCGCAGGGCGGTCCGTGCCCCTACTGCTTGGTTGTCTTGAGCGGGGATGTCCAGAAATGCTGCGTCCCCCTCGTTTTCGATTGCGCTCTGTCGTTGGAGCGGGTCGTGCCCGGTAGCCCGGTAGACCTCGGTACGTTCGCGCGTTAGCGCAATCGCTTGCTCGGATACGTCCGCACCGACGAAAGAGCATCCCTGCTGGAGCGCGGCAATCGCTGCCGAGCCGCTACCCACGAACGGATCGCATACCACAAAGCCTGGCTCGACACTACCGCACAGCATCGCCGCGAACACTTCCACCGGCTTCTGAGTGGGGTAGGCGGCGCGGTGAATCCGTCGGAAGCGCCATACGTCGGGAATGTCCCGGCGCGAGAGCTTGCGCTGTCCCTTTGTGGCAAAGAGGACATACTCGTGGCGCCGACGGAAATAGTGCCCCATCCCAATCGCAATTTTATCCCAGGTGATGAGATTCTTCACGTCGAAGACCTCGCGCACAATCGGGCCGAGCGTGAGCAGCGAGTAGCTATCGAACATGATGTAGAGATGGCGATTATTGCGGAGGACACGCTTGCATTCCGTCAGGAAGTGCCGGTAGGTAGCGGGATCGTCATGGAACTCCTGAAACCACTTCCGCTCCGCAGGGTCGCTCTTGCTTCCGTAGTGCCCGACGATCCTCCCGTGACCGAGCTGCAAGTGCCGGTTCATGCCGCTGTAGGCCGGATCGGTGACGATGATGTCCACGGAAGCGTCGGCGAGTGAGCGTAGGAAGTCCAGGCAGTCCATCCGCTCCAAGCGCACCGTCCCCGGCGTGTGTTGCTGTTGGCGCACGCCTCACTCTCCGGCCGACGCTTAATCGGACTCGCTCGGCCGCGCCACGCTGCCGCCGGACCTCCGGCAATGCGGAGACCTCGCCTGGTTAACGGCTATGCCAGCGTGTGGCTGCGGTTAGGAGCGCGGCCGGGCGAGGTTGGCCTTGTACGCGGCAAAGGCGTCGCGCAGGCGCTCGTCCTGCAGGGAGAGAATCTGGACCGCGAACAGGGCGGCGTTGCGGGCGCCGTGACTGCCGACGGCCATACAGGCGACCGGCACCCCGGCCGGCATCTGCACGATGGCGTAGAGCGAGTCGAGGCCGCGTAGCTCGCTACCCGGCAGCGGCACTCCGATCACCGGCAGGGTGGTCAGCGAGGCGACCACGCCCGGCAAATGGGCGGCCATGCCAGCGGCGGCGATGATGACCTCCACACCGCGGTCGCGCGCCGTGGTCGCAAACTCGCGGGTCGCGTCAGGGTTGCGGTGCGCGGAGACTGCCCGGAACTCGTACTCCACCCCGAACTCGGTGAGCAGCGCGCGGGCGTCCTCCAGATAGGACTCGTCCGACGGACTCCCGATCACAATGGCTACTTGCGGCATTGGCCGTCCTCCTCACGACGCAGTAGGTGATGTTGGTGTTGTTGAGCTTGCCCGGTCATTGCTCTCCAACGGATTGGGCAGGCCAATCGGTTCAGCGGCGCCCGTCAGGTCGCTGTGGCGGCGATCTCGCGGGCGCCAATATCCCGGCGATAGTAGCGACCCGCAAACTGCACTCGCTCGACGTTGCGATAGGCCACGTCGCGGGCCGCCGCCAAGGTTGGCCCGGTCCCGACGACGGTGAACACCCGACCACCCGCCGTGCGGATGGCGCCGTCGGCGTCGGTTACCGTGCTGGCGTGGAACAGCAGCGCCTCGTCGCCCCACGAATCCAGCCCGCCGACCAGTTCACCGTCGCGCACCGCGTCCGGGTAGCCGGCCGAGGCGAGTGCAACCCCGCACGCCGCTCCGGCGTGCCACTCGATGGGTACCGTGTCCAGCCGGCCGGCCAATGCGGCTAGGGCAATCTCGACAAAGTCGCTCTTGAGCAGCGGCAGGAGTACCTGCGCTTCCGGGTCGCCCCAACGGGCGTTGAATTCAATCACTTGGGGACCGGCGGCGGTGAACATCAGGCCGGCATAGAGCACCCCGCGATACGGACGACCGGCGGCGGCCAGCGCCTCGACGGTTGGCTGTAGAATGCGCTGCCGCACGTCTTCCAGCACGTCCGGTGGTACGAGGTTAGTCGGCGCGTAGGCGCCCATGCCGCCGGTATTCGGACCGCGGTCGCCGTCGCCGATACGCTTATGGTCGCGGGCCGTGCCGCTGGGCCACGCCCGCTCGCCGTCGCAGATGGCAAAGACGGACGCCTCCGGCCCGACGAGACACTCTTCGATCAGGATACGGTCGCCGGCAGCGCCGAAGACCCGTTCTTCTAGCATCGCTGCCACGGCTGCATGTGCCTCGGCGCGGTCGGCTGCCACGATGGCCCCTTTGCCGCGCGCCAAGCCGTCCGCTTTCACGACGACGGGATAGTCGCGCCCCGGCGCATCGAGATAACGGTGCGCCGCACTGGCTTGGTCGAAGACCTGGTATGGCCCGGTCGGAATGCCGTGCTGGGCCAGCAGGTCTTTGGCGAAGACTTTGCTCGCCTCGATCTGCGCCGCCGCCGCCGTGGGGCCGAACGCCGGCACGCCGGCCACCTCGCAAGCGTCAATCAGCCCCATGGCGATCGGATCATCCGCTCCGACGATCACCAAGTCCGCGCCCGCATCCCGCGCCCAGCGCGCAAAGGCCGCTCCGTCTAGTGGGTCCTGGGCGACGGTGCGACCGAGCAGCGCCATGCCGGGGTTGCCCGGCGCCGCGATCAACTCCGATACCAGCGTGCTCCGGCTCACCTTCCACGCGATTGCGTGCTCGCGAGCGCCGCTGCCAGCGACCACTACCTTCATACGCCTCTCTCCCCGTCGAGTAGTGTACCGGCATGGGGCGCTGTTGTCTCGATGCCGGCCGCGCGGCGCGTATTCAGCCCCAGCCTCGACTATGTTGGCGCAGCAGCATGCTATCGTTAGGGTTGGACGTTCATGGACTTGCTCGAACTCGCGGCACTCACTGCGATCATTGTCGCTATCCCCGTCACAGTCATGATTCTGCGACGGATTATAAAAGGTGTGCGTTGGTGTTGGCGAGTATGGGTAAGATGGCGTGAAAAAGGACTTGCAGATGCGATAATAGATACTAAGAAGCTTGTACCAGCTAATGGATTATGGAGAATAAATATTGCGAAACAGTCACTGCATCTTGAGGCCACAAAGGCGATATCACCACTGGGTGTAGCGACCAAAGCTGCTATTGGATTTCACCAAATTACTGGTGTGTTCGTCACCGTGCGAAAGTCACCAGGGTTAGAGTATCGAAACTCCACGCCGGTGTTAGTGCAGTGGGACAATAAGCGCGGAGCAGAGGAAACATGGATAGCCGTCGAGCGAAGTCGCTATCTCGCCTATACACCGCCGGATACTGACCGTTTCATGGCGGCGTTGCACCAGAGGAAGCGACTGACGCTCATCTTCGCGCCAGATGTTCGCGGGGGAGCAGTCGTGGTCTTCGATGTTTACGGCTTTGCATCATCGCACCGGGCCATATCTGGTTAGTTAGGTATGTAGTTCCCTCCCGTTCCCCCCAACTGGCCTACGCTCTAGTTACCGGGCCGGGGATGGACTGTGGCTCCCCATCCCCGCGTCATAGCTTCACCCGGTCCGCTATGCTCTCGCCATGCTTCGCCGCCTCGGGTATGCGTTCCTGGCCACCACCACGCTGGCCGCTATCGTGGTCCTCACCGTGGCGATCACCCTGCGCGTGCAACCCGGGGGCGGCGACACGCGCACGTCAGGCGAGGCGGGCAGTGCAGAGCAGGACGCCCCGACGGTACGAGTCACCCGGGTTGTAGACGGCGATACGGTGGATGTGTGCTGCCCGCAGGCGCGGGTACGGCTGCTCGGCATTGACACGCCGGAGCGCGGCGAGTGGCTGTTCCAGGAAGCCACCGCAATGACCGCCCGCTTGACTTCCGGCCAGCAAGTGCGGATGGAGCGCTGCGAGGAGGAAGAGGACCAGTACGGCCGGTTGCTCCGGCACCTATTCGTCGGTGAGCGCCACGTTAATCGGGAGTTGGTCGCCGCCGGCCTTGCCCGGGCGTATATCTTCTCGCTCCGCCTCAATCCCTGTTACGCCGGCGACCTGCTCGCTGCCGAAGGTGCTGCCCAGCGCCAACGGATCGGTCTCTGGGAGCGCGGTGTGCCGTGAGCAGCGGCCACCGCTCCGGGCGATCCGGATTGCGGCGCAAGCCGCAATGACGGGGGCCGAGCGATGACGGTCCTGGCCCCCCTATGGTCCCCCCGCTGCGGCGGGGGGACGGGGCGGTGAAGCACAGTCCTCCCCCTCGCGTCTGTTTTATGCAGCATCAAAGCCGTTTTGCAAACACGCCCTAGCCCGCAAGGATGGCGTTCTGCGCCTTGGCAATCGCCGCCGTCGCCTCTGCAACCGACTGCGTGCCCGCCCACACCGGCGCCATGCCCGCGTCAAAGGCCTGCAGCAGCTTGTATCGCGCCGGATGCAGCGGCAGATCGCGCGCGTGTTCCAGCGCCGCCACGATTGCATCGCCACCAAAATAGGGCGCCACTTCCTGCGCGACCGAGCGCCGCGCCGGTGGCGGCATACTGGGCAGGGTCACTCGGCCTCGGCGGACCGTCCCGTGATGGAAGGCCCGCTGTGCCTCCGTGCCGGCCCACCAGCGGAGAAAGCTCCAGGCCTCGTCCGGCACGCTGGTCGCAGCGCCCAGATGAAACGCTGCTTGTGGGAAGAGCCAGTTGGCCCGCTTGACCGGCCCATGGGGCGCCGCTGCCACGCCATACTTCAACCCGTACTCGGCCTGCGGGACAATCAATGTGCCCGTGAAGCTGCGGTGGCCGTACAGCATTGCCAGCCGGCCGACACTGAATAGCTCATCCCCACTGACATCGTCGGTGCTCGGCCACACGGCATGGGTATCGCGCTGCTCGAAGAGCCATTCCAGCGCTTCCCGGGCCGGTGGCTCGTCTACCAAGCTCTTGGTCAGGTCCGTGTCCACAATGTCGCCGCCATTCGCCCGGATCCAGGGGATCGTCGCCGGGTAGTTACGGTTTACTCGATGCCAAGTTAACGGATAGCCGTAACTGTGGCTGAGCGCAAATCCGTAGACGGGTTTGCCCCCCCGCTGGCCAGTCAACGCGCGGGCATGATCGAGGAGGTGCTGCCAGGTCCAGTCACTCGGCGGCGCGGACACGCCGGCGGCGGCCAGGAGGTCCGGGTTATAGAAGACGAGCTGCGTATCCACATGGGTTTGCAGCGCGTACAACTCGCCGCGCCAGGTGCTGTGCTCCAGAACCCCGGGCCAGAAGTCGGTGAGGTCGTAGCCGTCGCGCCTGATGAACTGGTTCAATCCCAGCAGTGTCCCCTGCATCACCAGCAGCGGAACGGCATCCCCGGCCGCCCAGGACACCTGCACGGTATCCTGATCCTGGAAGACATCTGTGGCTTGGCCGGTAGCAATAGCCTCTCGGAACACCTGGGACGAACCAGGGATTGCTGACCAGGTTAGCCATTCGATGGTGAGGTGCGGGTGCGCCTCGGTGAACGGCCTCGTGTACTGGCGGAATTGGTCCTCAGACCACGCGTTGCCACCGCCACTGCCCGGGGCGTAACGCACCCGGACGGGGATCTGCCGCTGGGTCTGGCGGGGGAGGTCTGGGTCTGGCCGCTTGGGGGCCACCGGCCGGTCCTGGGGTTCCTGGGGCTCTTCGGGAGCACCGGCAGGCACGATGTCGCACGCGGCGGCCAGCAAGCCGGCGCCGAGTACGGCACCAATGCCGAGGTATTGCCGCCGGGTCATCGCTACCATTGCCGACCTCCTTCCGGTCAACAGAAGATAGGCTGACTAGCGCTACCCCCACGCGGCGAGGGGCCAGCCGCCCCCTCACCTGAAATCGGCATTACGATTAAGCGGTGCAGTTACACTGTATGCTCGTCTGTGCAGCGCGTCAAGAGCCGGCACAGTACACAGTAGTCCCTGGTACTCCCCGCCCTGATAGGGGTAGGTATTGGTTGGTGGAGGGTGCCCGGGTGCTTTGCATCCGGGGTAGGGGCACGACATGCCGTACCCCTACGGTGGCGTGCTTCACTCGTTTCCCTGCCCTTGTCAGCAGGGAGAGAGGGGATAGGTCCCGCGGGCGCGGGAATGACCGATGGGGACCATTTTCAGAGTAGTGACGGGGGCCGAGCGATGACGGTCCTGGCCCCCCTATGGTCCCCCCGCCGCAGCGGGGGGACGGGCGCAGCATGCTGCGCCCCTACGGCTTGG
>JAJDZR010000013.1 GCA_022824545.1 Chloroflexota bacterium | reverse complement strand
CCGTGAAGAGCACCGTCGCCGCCGGCAACCGCTTGTCGTTCACTTTCATCAGGTCGAACGGCATGCCGCGCGCGTTATCGCGCACCGTCACCTGCTCATCCCGGTCAATCGTGACGCTGACCCGCTTGCCGAAACCGGCGCTGTACTCGTCGCAGGCGTTGTCTAATGCCTCCCAGAGCAGATGTAGGAGACCGGAGGTGGAGGTTGAGCCGATGTACATGCCCGGACGCCGGCGAATGGCCTGCACGCCTTCCAGCACCTGGATGTCGGCCGCCGTGTACGTCGGCTCCCCGGTGCCGCGCCGCGCCTTACGCGCGGTACCGTTTCGGCTCGACCTCCGGGTTGCAGTCGCTACGGCCACAGTCATCTACTCCTCGTGCCGGCTTTCAGCTGCCTTCACCGCGCGGCCGATGGCTCGCTGCGGCATGAATCATGAATACCGCCCGCATTATAGAACACATGGCCTATGGATCGCCTCTACTGTCACCAACGGCCAATGACCGGCCGGAGTTGCGACCCTACCCATGCATCATAGCGCGAAGCGTCAACGCACTGCCTAGCGCGGGAGTGCCGGCGTAGCGTCGAACAGCGGTTGCGGGCGCAGCGTCGGTAGCGGCGCAGCGTCCTCGGCATCGTCGCCCCGGAGGGACGAGCGCCAGCCGACCACCACCTCATCTATGCGCTCTAGCCATTCCTCACCGGTTTCCGCCGCGAGGCAAGCAGCGATGAATTCCTCGCAGAGCGCGCGCAGAGAGGTAGCAGGGTCGGGTGGTGTCGCTGAATCCGCCGACGCAAACGGCTGCATGATCTTGATGAACTGGGCGATCCGCAACGGGATGACAGCAATCTGCTCGCGCTTGATGACGCGATACTTGAGAGCGACAAAGAAGTCGGTCGCAGTATCGCTGTGAATACTGGGCGCGAGAAAAAGCGCCAGGACGGGCCGCGGCTGCGCGTTCCGCTGAATGTCCAGCACGTGCCGCGTCACCGGGCGGCTCTCGTGCTGCCGCTGGTCCGCGCCGCGCCGCAGGGTCACTTCCACGACCAGCAGGTAATCGTCGAACGTGACGACCAGGTCGGGACCATTGCCAGGAGCCGGACCGAGCGGCTGCAAGTCGCTATCGAGCTGCAAGTACGGTCTGATCTCACGGGCGTGGTTGAACGAGACGAATACCCGCCACGTATTCCACTCCAGAAAGGTCGGTGGATCAATCACGCGCCGCGCCACGATCGGCTCGTACTGTCGCAGCGCGGCCGCGAGGCGCTCCGGTGTGCGCGCCTCCACCGTGTCAATCGCCACTTCGAGGCGTGCTGCCTCACCCTGGAGCGTGTCAATCTTGCGCCAAAGCGTATCCACCTCCGTCTCCGGCGCTGCATCGCCAAAGTCAATCAACAGCGGTTGCAGCGGCAACGCCGGCACCGGAAGATCATCCCGGCTGCCGGTTGGCTCGCCGAAGCGTGGCGCTTGGCCGGTGCGGAGCAAGAACTCGCGCCGTTGCAGCGTGGCAATTCGTTCCTCCAAGCGATGGATGGTCCGTTGCAGTTGTTGCGGATGTTCCCAGGGCAGCCGCGGCGTACCCGCAGCGCCGTAGTGGGCGTAGAAGGCCTCGCGGTCGTTGTAGTCGGCGAACGGGACTTGGGGGTTGGCAAGCAGCGCGTCTACGTCGTCCTCGCGCCCGCTGGCCACGACGAGGCGCGCGCCGCGGGCGGAGTAGAGCCGCGTGTAGCGCAAGTATCGAGCCAGCGCGTCGGCGTAGTCGTCCATACTCGCTGCAACGCGCAAGCCCGCGGCGGCCAGTTCGCGGCGCTGCGCCGACAGAAGCTGTTGCGCGAGCTGCCGGCGCTTCACACGGCCGCGCACCCGGCCCCAGGTTTGCCGAAAGTGCATGATAGCTTCCGCGACGGCTGGCACCTCCTCCATGCGCCGCATGGTGAAGCAGAAGAGGCCCATCTCTTCCTTGGTCAGGCCGTCTAGCTCGCCGATAAGCTCCGCGACGGCACGAAAGGGGAACAGCGAGAACTGGTCGGGCGGGTAACGTTGCCCGCGATGCTGGTGATCGGGATACTGCCACTTCAACAACTGGCGCAAAAAGACCTCGTGGGGCCGCGGACCGTGGATCAGACGCTCGCCGGCCGGGGTGAAGCGGGCGATCCGGCCAGCATCCAGCGCCACGAACCCGAAGAACTTATAGGTGCCGAACCGGGCGCGCGCCGTCCAGCGTAAATTGTCGTCGGTAAGCTGCTCGGCTTGCCGTTGGAAGGGCAGACTTGGCGCCTCTTTGATCGCGGATGGTCGTACCTGGCCCAGGTAGTCGCGCTCTGCGAGGGCACTGTCTTGTGACTCGACTTGGCCCGGCATCTGCCGTAGTGCCCGCCCGAACTCCAGTTGGGTACCCGTCCTGGGTGCCCAGGCCATGCCGCGCAGCCGCCAGCTCGGCAGCAGCGCCGCCAGCACACGCAGTTCCTCCCGTATCTTGGCCGGATTGCGTGGAGACGTAGGGACGGACCAGTTCCCGTTAGGCATGACTACTCACCGGCAGTATACTGAAGCGCAGCGGGAGCCGGCCGAAGGCGTGAAGGGGACGGCTATGAGCGAGGAGGAGAAGGAGTACGGCTACCGAACCAGAGAGCGCAACCTGATCTATGCCGGCGGGAACGTGCTCATCTGTCTCATCTACATGTTTCTGTGGGAAACTTGGGAGTTCCTTATCTACCTCCATTTGGTTATGGCTGTGCTCAGTCTGCTGATCGCGACCTTGCCGACCAAGATACTCGGACTTGGTCATCGTTACCGCAAACGTCGGGAGTAGGGCGAGCTTCATCTCCTAGAGCAGCAGGTAGCCTACGCCGGGGCAGTGGGTGGCGGCCGGCGGCGGGGTGAGTTGCGCCGCGGCGGCTTCCGGAAAGTCACGATATGCTGATGGGCGATGTTGGGCACATAGCTGAACGGGTAGCCGTAGGGGCGTAGGCGTGTGCCGGCCTGATACCAGACGTGCTCTCCCTTGGTGACGAACCCGGCTGCCTCAGCGCGTTGCGCGACCTCGGCGTGCGTAAACGTGTAGCGCCCGTCCTGATAGGCGTTGCGGATAATGAGCGTGAGATAGCGCCCGGACCGCAGCACGCGATAGCACAATCTCAGCACCTCTTGCATCGCCGATAGGTAATCCGCGTAGCTGCCGAGATTCGCGAGGTCTCCGGCTGCCTCGGAGCGCATGTTGTAGTCCGTGCGCCGGTTGGTGTGCCGTTCGCGGTAGCGGGGAGCATTGGACATCGTTTGCGGGAGGTGGACGTTGTACGGCGGGTCGGTGAGCACGTAGTCCACCGATTCATCGGCAAAGCGCTCCCGGTCGCGCAAGACCTCGCGGCAGTCGCCGACCAGCAAGGGCTGCGCCGTTAGCTCGCCGGCAGAGGCGGCGATCACCTCCCGGTAAGTCTCCGCCCAGCGCGGGTTGATCTCGATGCCGATGGCCCGGCGCGGCGCGGCGGCGATGCTGGCGCCGATCAGTGTGCCACCGACGCCGGCGAACGGATCGAGCACCACCTCGTCGGCCCGCGTGAAGAACTCGATGAACTCCTTCATCAGCTCCGGCGGCTTGTTGGCGCCGTGCGCCTTGCGGAGTTGATGCCCGTAGGCAGAGGCGTAGGTTGTGGTGAGCACGCTGCGGGTGAAGTAGACCCACTCCTGCCCGGTCAGCTCGTTGAGTTGGTTTCGGGGATGTTTCTCCCCTGGCGCCTCCCGGCTTGGCCCCTGGCCGTCGTGCTTGCCGGAAGCGGGGGCCGGCGCCGCCTTGCTCAGGTCGAGCAAGGCTGGCTGCGAGGCTTTCTCTGTCGGGAACATAGCGGCAACAGACCCATGCAGCAATGACTCCGACTCGGCCGGACCACGACACCTGCGCCTCGCCCCCTCCCTTCCGGGCCGGGGTCAACGGTCGCCGTGCGGACTAGGGAGACGGCTGCTCCTCGTCGCTGGCGGTCGGCTCCGCTGGCGCCGTGTTGGCGGTCATTTCGGCCGCGGGAACGGGAATCTGCTCGCGCAGGAACGCGAGTATCTCCTCGCTGCGCTCAAGCAGCTCACGCACACTTGCTGCCTCAAGCTGCAAGGGGCTGCTGGTCGGCGGCTGTCCATAGCTGGCCACACTGCGCGGGATTACCGCCAGCTGCTCGCAGCGCACGCTCCCGGCGCCACGCGATCCGCCGCCACCCAGGTAGTCGTCTTCCAGCAGCGCCAGCGCCCGGACCAGCGTACCGAAGTCCGTCAGGTCCTGGTCTTCGTAGACGTTCACCACCAGCTCCATATCGGAGAACACTGCGCTGGCCGGTACCAGTTCGATTTCACGGGACGTGACGGCGGCCGAGCGGCGGTCAACCGCGGCCTCGACGCGCACTTCAGTGAAGGGGAGGTCGGTCCGCAGCGCCGCCAGGCGTTGCGCGCTGTCTTCGCTCAGGTAGACGTCGCGCACGATCAGGCGCGCCGGTCGGGCCGTCTCCAGCTGGCTCGGCACGCCGAAGAGCCGGCATACCACGCAGGCCGGCGGCCGCGTGCAGAGGTGGATGTGGACGCCGCCGCTCTCCCGGTTCGGCTCCCGTCCTTCGGCTTGCTCGCTGAGGCTGCGTAGCTTGCCGCGCAGTGCAGAGCCGGGGATGTAAGGGCGCAGCGTCAGCGGATCGCGCAACACCGCTTCATCAATGCCCCCGACGGCCGGATCGTCATTTCTGGTGCCGATGTGCAGTCCCGTCAGGCAGCGAATACTGCCGCGCAGCAATACGCGACCGCAGAGTTGTCCAACTGGGCGCCTAGTGTCTGTTGCCATTACCGCGTATCCTCGCTAGAGCGGTGCGTTCCGCTCGCTCCTGATCTCCCTACCGTTAGGAGGATGTTGTCTTCACCTCGCCGCCAGCCGCCCGGTGGTACGCCAGAATGGCGGTAACAAAGTCCACCAAGCGGACGAGCCGCGCGCCATCGCTTTCGACGCGACCAATGCCCATCTCCAGCACGGGGCGCAGCGGCCCGATGCTGGTTCGGTGCTTGGCCGCCAGATAGGCGATCCGGGGCCGGAGTTGGGTGAGACGCTGACTCACGTCCAGGCTCTCTGCCGCGGCGCTCTGCCATTCGGCCTCGATCAAGCGTAGCGCGGCGTAGATCGAGCGCAGTTGCGCGGCCTGCAACGGCTCCCGCAGCCGGCGCCCGATTTCTTCCGCCTTCCGCACCATTCGCTGCGCGTCGCCATCCACGATGATCGCCTCGATGTCGCGCGGCGTCGCCAGCGGCGGCGCGGGCGGACGCGGCCCTCGACCGGGCCGCGGACCACGCCCCGGCCGGCGCTGGGGTTGTGTGGCAGTCGGAGCCGCCTTATCGTCGGCCTGTGCCGGACTCCGTTCCGGTGATTGCGCTACCATGACACCTCCTGCAGCCGGGCGTCTACCCCGGAGAGCAGTGCCGCCCACGCCGTTGCTACCATCAACGCTGGCAAGCCCACTTCTTGGGGGTTACGCAGCAGCTCCGTGAGCACCAGCACCCGCCGGGCCTCGTCGGCCGGTAGCTCCCGCGCGGCGGTCTGAGCTTCACTGGCTGCGTACCACGTCCAGGGGCCGATGGGCAAACGGTTCTGCTGCGGGGAATTGCTCTGCTCGCCGGCACCGTTGCTGCCAGCCGGCTCGTCACCGACCGGCCAGTCCATTGCGGCGGCCCGCAGTTGGGTGAACGCCGTCAGCAAGGCCGGTACGAGGGCCGCGCGTCCCTGGGGCTGCATCAGCGTGCGGCGATAGCGCGCGGCGACGTTGAAGGCCGGCCATCCTAGCGTCTGCCCCAAGAAACAGACGCCGTCTTTGGCCTGAGCGCCGGCATCGGCAACGGCCGGTGGCTGCCGGCCCTTGGCTTGGTCTAGGGCGGCCATGGCGGCCGCATCGCCCATCAACACGGACATCCGCGGCTGGACAGTCACAATGCCCGCCGAGAGGTGCAAGGCCGCATTGCGGCAGCCGTACTGAACGAGGTCGCGCGCAAGTTGCTGCGCTAGCTCGACAACGGTGTTCCAGGCGCCAACCGCGCCAAAGCCGCCACTGCCGGCCATGATCCCACAGACCCGCGAGCGGCGGCGCTCGGCGACGCTATCGCTCACGCCCTCGCCCGTTAGCATGGCCGGTACCCATAGCTCGGTGAAGACCTCCAACAGCGCGCTTACGGTCAGCACTCGTCCCGGTACCGCCGCCCGGCCTAGGCCTACAGCGAGATGTTGCAGCACGTCGTCTACGTCGCTGCGTAGGAAGGCAGCGGTCCGCACGCCCCGCGCGCGCCGGCCCAGGGAACGGAGGTCAACCCGACCGGCAGGTAGCTCGTGACCGTCGGTGAGCAGCTGCCAGCCGATTATCAGCGGCCGGTCGGTGCGCGCCAGTTGCTGTAGCTCGGCCCAGCCGCCGGCGATGTCGTTCAGGCGCAGGACGGTCGCCGAGCCGCGCGGCGGGAGGGCATGAAGCAGCCGTTCTGCCTGGTGGTCGGGAGGCGCGTCGGTGGCCGGCAGCAACGCTGCGCGCAGTCCCAAAGCGCCCAGGGCTGTTTGCCAACCTGGTACACTCGGCTGCCCGGTATCGTTGGGCGCCGGCGCATCGGGCACGGCCGCCGCGGCCGGTTCCGTATCCGATGGTGGCGGCGCCACCAGCCCTGGTGAAAGGGCTGGCGCGGACAGGTCTACCGACGGCTGGGAGTGCGATAACACCAGGAAGCCTGGATTCCGCAGCAGGCGCCCAAGCTCGCGGAGACTGCGGCAGCGGTCACAGGTCCCCTCCGCTCCGGCGCCCTGGTCCGCCGGAGCAAGCTCGATGGAGCACAGTCGACACGTCGTCGTACTGCCGCCCCGCCCGTGCGCCGTGAAAAGCTCCGTAGAGAAATGCTCCGTCTCGCCCACCGCACCGGGCCGGGAGCTACGCCAGGCGAGCGCCTCACCCAGGTCGCGCCAGATCGTCCCGAGATGGCCGTCCCGCTCTTTCCCGCCATTCCCGCGTTGCTCACCGCCGGCATTCCCCCGTTGTTCTTCACCGCCATTCCCATGCTGTTCTTTCCCGTCGTTCCCGCGTTGTTCTTCCCTGTCATTCCCGCGAAAGCGGGAATCTACGGCCATCGGGCAGAGGTCAGCGACAGTCAAGGGCTGGGCGGCGAGTGTGACTTGGCCGCGCCAATGGCCTTCCCGCCACAAGCGCTGTGCCAGTTCCGTCTGGGCGCCGTCCACGTCGGCCGACACGTGTGCCGGTGCAAGTAGGTAGGCGGTCTCCCCACCCTCGAACAGGACGTTCGTCTGGGGCAGGGACCACCGCTCACGCAGCCACGCCACGACGCCACGACGCAGCAGGGTGCGCGAGAACGATGTAGCGCGAGCGAGGTCAACGCTCGTGTTGTGGGGTTGGCCGGCCGGCCAGCCCTCCTCGGACACACGGAGCGCGACGAAGGTGAATCCGGGTGTGTCCTCCGCCGGAGGGAGTTGCGGCGCTCCCTGGGATCGGTCCGCGGTCAGCACGGCCAGCAGACCGGCGATCTCGTCGTCGGAAGTGCCGTTCAGGACCAAGCCGACGGCCAGAGCCGCCGTTAGGCGCAGGTGGTCGAACAGTGAGGTATCGCGGCTCGCTCCCGCCGCCATGCTCGGCATACACCAGGTGTACTTTCGCAGCAGCCACCAGAGGGAATCGGCGTATGCTAGGTCATTGGTCATCGGAATGAGCGCGTGTTCTTCCAGTAGCCCGTGCCACAAGCGTGTATATGCTGCTGACGCCTCGCGTGCGGAGAGACGCACGTTGGTCGGGAAGAGCGCCGCCCGGTTCGGCGCGAGCGGGTGCAACGGTACGTAGAAACGGCGCGGCCGTTCTCGCTTCGCGGCCGTTTCGCTTGCGTCCCCGGTTCTGTCGGTGCGGTGGAGAGAAGCCAACACCGACTGAAGCTGGACGTTTCCGCCGTCCGGCGATGGCCTTACACCGCCCGCCGCCAGGAGCGCCGCCAGCGCCACGAGGGTACCGAGGCGGTCTTGGGGCTGGTGATGGTCGCGGACGGCCGTCACCAGCTCGTCTAGGCACCCCACGAGCACATGGCGAGCCACGAAAGCTGCGGACCAGTGCGCGTGGATGGTGGCCGGCGTGCTGCTGCGTCCGGCCGACACGACCTCGGGCGGGACGTGTTCGCCGGTGCGGTACCAGAACGCACCAATGTCGTGGAGCAAACCGGCCAACGCTGCCGCGGCCACGTCGCCTTGGTGGTGCTGGGCTGCGCCTGCGCTGTTGACCTCGGTTGCCATGTCTCTCTGCCTGCGCGCGTGTCGAACTACCGCCGCAGTATACCACCCGCCCCAAGGGGCTTGGTGTCTTATCCAGACTAGCGGGGCTGCGTGGTGGGCACGGCACCGGGCGTCGTCGGCGTGGGAATGAGGCGGTAATAGGGCCGCTCCACCGGCCGCAGGTCAATCACTTCCACCGGCTCCGGTTGCCGGCGTTGCAGGTCGAGGATGGCCGCCAGGTTCTCCAGCTTCGCGTTGAGTTGCTCCAGCTCGCCGAAGATGATCCGCCAGCCATTGCTCCCCACCACCGCCATTCCGAGGGTGCCGTACTCGATAGCCAGCGGGTCAATCCCCAGTTGGGGCAGCACACGCCGTAGCTCGCGCGCCGTCAACAGTACCCGGCGCTCGATACGCTGTCCTGGGACACGTTCGATGCCGCTGGTTTCCTGAATGACCATCGCCGGCTGATCTGGTGCGTCGTCTGCCGCCGGGCCGATGATCTGGCCCTCGAGGTCAACGAGGAAAGCGCCGTTGACCGCTTGCCACACGGCGGCCGGCTGGCGTTTGGTGATCTCTACGATGATCCGGTCGGGCAGTCGCGCTCGTACCTGGGCCGCACGCACGCTGGGCAGGGCCTCGATCTCCTGCTCCAGCCGCCCCGTTTGGAGCAGGAAAATGCTCCTCCCGACAACGTTCGATAGCTCGTGCGCCTGGGCCAGAGTGGCGCTGGACTGCCATTCCCGGGCAATGATGACCTGTGTGACCTGGAACTGCGGTGAAGTCAGCAGCAGCGCAATGACCCCGCAGAGAGCCAGCAGGTTGGCGACCGAGAGCCAGCTCCAGCCCAGCCAGTGGGCGAACACACGCCACCCCGAGCCGCTGTCCGATCCCATCAGTCGGAGCCTCCCACATAGCGTGGGTCGTGCTCCCACCTCCCCAGCGGGATGATTTCGAGTTCGAGTTGGATCCCGAACCGCTCCAGGACCGTCCGGCGGGCAAGCCGGATCAGCGCCACGATGTCGGCGGCCGTAGCGCCCGGCTGCGTCACGAAGAAGTTGGCGTGGCGCGTCGAGATTTGGGCGCCGCCGTGCGCCGCTCCCTTCAAGCCGGCGGCGTCAATGAGTCGGCCCGCCGCCGCGCCCGACGGGTTCTTGAACATCGAGCCGGCGGAGTGCTCGCGCGGCTGATGGGCACGCCGCCAGCGTTCGTACTCGGCGATTTTCCCCAGACACTCGCCTATCGCCGCGCGGTGCAGTCGAAACTCCGCTTTCAAGATTGGCAGCGGCGCCGGAGACCGGGCAAGCGCGCTGGTCCGGTAGCCATACCCTAGCTCGGTGACGGCGACTGCACGTTCGTGCCCGTTGTCCAGCACGGTAGTGCTCACCAGCACATCCTTGATCTCGCCGCCGTGCGCGCCCGCATTGCCGACGATGGCGCCGCCGACCGTGCCCGGAATCCCGCAGCCCCACTCCAGCCCGGACCATCCCGCGCGAGCCAGCCGCCGGGCCAGCCCGGCCAGCGGTGCGCCACTCTCTACCCGTACCCGCAGCTCCTCGCCGCATACCGTCTCTTCCAGTACGCCACGCGCGGCGTTGAGGATCACGAGGCCGCCGACACCGGCGTCGCTTATCAGGACGTTGCTGCCACCACCGAGGATGCGCCATGGCAGATTGCGCTCGGTGGCGACCGTCACCGCCCGCGCCAGCTCGGCGCTGCTCCGCACTTGCACCGAACACTCGGCCGGTCCACCTACTCGCAGCGTGGTCCAGCGGGCGAGGGGCCGGTTACGCTCGCAGGCCAGGCCGCTCGTATCGGTGGGCGGTAGGTGGTGGGCGGTGACTGGTGATGGTGCCATATGTTTGCCTATGCGCCAGGGGTGGTGTCTTGGCGCAACTGGTCTACGAGCCGATAGGCCAAACGATGGATGGGGCCGGCGCCCATCACGACGACGCAATCGCCGGGCACCAAGCAGTCTACGAGATAGCCTAGGGCGTCGTTGTGGGTGGCGGCGTGTTGCACTGCGGGATGGCTCGCCGCCGCGGCGAGCGCCGCGGAATCGCGCTCGCCGCTGGCGCGCTCGCGGCCCGCTGGTGAATACACGTCGGTAAGTACCACGCGGTCGGCACATCCAAAGGCCTGTGCAAAGTCGTCGAACAGCGCCTCGGTTCGGCTGTAGGTGTGCGGCTCGAAGATCGCCCATATCCGGCCCCGGGTGGCCGGGTGGACCTGCCGCGCCGCTGCCAGGATGGCCCGTATCTCGCTGGGATGATGAGCATAGTCCTCGTACACGATGACGCCACCGGCATCGCCCACGCGCTGAAAGCGCCGCGCCGCGCCATTGAACGTCGCCAGCGCGGCGGCGGCGGCGGCGAGTGGGACGCCGGCATGGGCAGCACACGCCAATGCTGCCAGCGCGTTACGGACATTGTGCGTACCGGGCACGCGGAGCCGGCACGGTGCTACTTGCCCATCAGGGGCGTGGACTTTGCACTCCGTCCCGTCCTGTCCGAGCGCCAGCTGTGTGACCCGCCAGTCGCACTCTTGGGCCAGGCCGACGGCTTGCACCGCGCAAGGCGCTCGTTCTGCTATCCGCTGCGCCGCGCTGTCCTCGCCAATGACTAGCAGACCGTCGGCCGGGAGCCGGCCCGCGAATGCGGCAAAGGCTTGATAGATGGCAACGGGATGGCCGTAGTAGTCGAGATGATCGGTTTCGATGTTGTTGATGACTGCCACCCGCGGATGCAGCGTCAAAAACGAGCGGTCGAACTCGTCCGCTTCGACGGCCAACCACGGCCCCGCTCCCCACCGGGCACTGCTGCCGAGATCGGGCACCTCGCCGCCGACGGCCCAGCCGGGCTGGTGCCCGACCTGTTTCAGAATCCAGGCGAGCATGGCCGTCGTCGTCGTCTTGCCGTGCGTACCGGCCACCGCGATGGTGTCTTTCCGGCGACTGAGCCGTCCCAGCATGGCCGCCCGCTTGATCTCGGGAATACCCCTAGCTCTGGCCTGCCGGCGCTCGACGTTGTCCTCCGGGATGGCAGACGAATAAACGACCATTTCGGGATCGGCGAGGTGCCGCGCGTCGTGTGGTACACCGACGGACACGCCCCGCTGACGGAGGTCGCGTACCGCTGCGCTGTCTTCCAGGTCGGACCCTGTGACCTGGCAGCCAAGCTCCAGGAGCAGCCCGGCCAGCCCGGCCATCCCCGTGCCGCCGATGCCGATGAGATGCACACGAGACGGAAGGCGCTTGTCCGCGTCGGGCTGCCGAGGCGGCTGACATTGAACCATGGCTCAGACCTTAGCTACCCCCAGCGTAGCAATATCAACGGGTTGTATCGCGCCGGGCGACTGCACGTAGTACGGTGGCGACCCGCACGGCCGCGTCCGGCTTGGCGAGGCGCCGCATGGCCGCCGCCATCCGGTGCCTGCGGTCCGGATCATTGAGCAGGGCAGTCACCTCGGCCAACAGCCGTTGGTCGGTAAGCTCCGTATCTGCTACAACGACGGCCGCGCCGTGGCGGCCTAGATAGGCTGCGTTCGGCCGCTGGTGTCCCCCGGCGTAATCGGCCGGTACCAGCACGGCCGGTGTGCCGGTCGCCGGTAGCTCGGCCAGCGTGGCGGCGCCGGCACGGCAGACAACGAGGTCCGCGGCGGCCATGCTGTCCGCGATGCCGGTGTGGAGATGCGCTCTGACCACGTAGCGGCGCCGGAGTTGCGGTGGCAGTACCGCGTGAAACTCCCGCACCTCGACCTCGTCCAGCAGGCCACAGAGATGGACGACTTGCGTGCGGGCCAGGAGTGTCTCCAGCGCGCCGCCCACGGCCCGGTTGAGGCGCCGGGCCCCTTGGCTACCACCCATCACGAGCACCAGCGGCTCACGCGGGTTCAGGTCGAATTGCTCGCGTCCCCGCTCGGCGGATGGCTGCTCGAACTCCGGGCGGAGTGGGTAGCCGGTCACGGTGGTGGGCGCTCCGGTACGCAGGCGACCACTGAGATCAAAGGCCAACGTGACGTGCGCGGCCAGCAGTGCAATCCAGCGTGCCGCCCAGCCCGGCGTCGTATCGGGCAAGTGCAGGACGACGGGGATGCCGGCTAGTCGCGCTGCGAGCACTACCGGCACGCTGGCGTAGCCGCCCGTGACCAGCACAGCGTGTACCCGGAACGTGCGGAGCCGGCGGTGACACGTGCCGACCGCTCGCAGCATACGCAGCGCATTCCACACCAGGCGGCCCGGCTTGACGCCGCGCAGCGGACCGACGTTGAGCCACACAACCGGCCAGTGGATCCCGGTCAGCACGGCTCGGTCGGTGGGTGTCCGGCCGGCGAAGATGAGCACGTCCAGCGTGTCGTCGGGAGCACCCGGGTCCCGCTGGTCCGATCCGTCAGCGGAGCGGCGAGGTTGGGGCGGCGGGGCCTCAGGTCGAGCGCGGGAGAGGGCCATCGCCACCGCCAGCACCGGATAGAGGTGTCCCCCGCTGCCCCCGCCACACACCGCCACGCGCAAGCGAGTGGTGTTCATACGAGACTGTGTACCGCGAGATGTTGAGTAACAGGCCCGTGCTCGCCAGTGTGACCAGCAAGGATGAGCCGCCGAATGAGATGAAGGGGAGCGTCAGCCCCGTATATGGGAGCGAGCTGGTGGTCACACCGATGCTGACCAGTGCCTGAAAGACGATGTTGCACGTGATACCGGTGGCCAAGAGCCGGCTGAAAGTATCGGGCGAATCCCAGGCAATCTGCAGACCGCGGTACGCAAAGAGGCCAAATGCCAACAGCACGCCGCACGTGCCAATGAGGCCGAGCTCTTCACCGATGACGGCCAAAATGCTGTCTGTGTGCGGGAACGGCAGATAGTTGAACTTCCCACGTCCAACACCGAGACCGGTGCCCGTCACACCACCGGCGCCGAGGGCCTTGAGGACCTGGCTAATGTGATAGCTCGAGTCGCTCGGATCACCCCACGGGTCGAAAAAGGTGATGAAGCGCTCCATCCGGTAGCTCGACATGGTGATCGCTGCGTACAGGCCAACAATCCCGGAGATGAGGAAGAGCAGCAGCTGACCCAGATGCATCCCGGCAGCGAAGAAGATCGCCACGGCCGTGGCGACAATCACGAAAGCGGAGCCGAGGTCCGGCTGCTTGAGCAGCAGCATGACGATGGTGGCAATGATGATGACAAACGGCACGAACTGATACGCCAGGCTCTTCACTTGCTCTCTCTTGGTAGCAAGCCAATAGGCCATGTAGAGGGTAATTCCGAGCTTGGTCAGCTCGGATGGCTGGAAGCTGAAGGGACCGAGCACCAACCACCGCTGGGCGCCATTGATGCTCTCGGCAAAGAGCAAGACGGCGATGAGTGCGATGATGCATCCCACCAGCAGCCACAGGGCTAGTGGCCCGAGACGGCGAAAATCCAGGCGCCAAGCGATAACCATCGCTACCAGCCCCAGCACGGCCCATAGTCCCTGACGCCCCAGGTAGTAGAACTGGGTACCGAAGTTGTTGTAGGCGATGACCATGCTGCTCGTGAGCACCATGACGAGGCCGAAAGCGAGGAACGCGATAACCACGCCCAGCAGAACGTAGTCGGGGCGATGGGGTGTCGAGCCGGCCGGCGCCAAGTCTTGATCCATCGAGGTTTTTCCGTTATCCGTCGTTGCGCGCGCCTTCGTCCGATGGTACGGGAGATGGTGTCGCTTGGCGCTTCAGGGCCGCTGCCCGCTGCGCGGCCTGGCGGCCGGCGGGATCGCTGGGCGCGATACGATAGTATACCATCAACGCCTCGGCGATGTTGCGGAAGGTCGGGGCCGCCACAACTGATCCCCAGGGAACACTCTTGGGCTGGTCAATCTTGACGAGGATGGCAAACCGGGGCACATCAATCGGCGCAACGCCCACATACGAGGCGATTGTCAGCTCTGGATCGTAGCCGTCGCTGGTCGGGATGGACGCCGTGCCGGTCTTCCCACCGACGCGGTAACCGGGTACGAGCGCATAGCTCGTCTCCCCTTGCCTGGCAACCGCCTCCATCAGTTGCAACATGGTTCTAGCGGTACTCGGTTTGACGACCTGTTCGGCGACGGCCGGAACAGTCGTCGCCACTACCTCCTCGGTCTTTGGATTCACCCGTGCCTGTACCACGTAAGGACGCATGCGCTGGCCGTGGTTGGCCAGTCCGGCGATGGCCGAAATGAGTTGCAACGGTGTAGCGGTAATCCCTTGACCGAACGAGTTCGTCGCGAGATCGGACGGAGTCCAACCGGACGCGGCGGAGTTTCTGAACCGACCTGGTGCTTCGCCTTGCAGGTCTACGCCGGTACGCCTGCCGAAGCCAAAGGCCGTGACGTAGCGGTAAAACCGCTGCGGTCCGAGCAATTGCGCTACCCAAATAGCGCCGGTGTTTAGCGACTTTTGCAGGAGCGCTGTGACCGTGGTGTGGCCATACGAGCGCCCATCCCAGTTGTGGATTGTGTGTGGTCCGATGGTCACTGCCCCGGTATCGGTGTACGTCGTGTGGGGATTGATCAGCCCTAAGTCAATTGCCGCGGCGACTGTCACCAGCTTGAAGGTCGAACCAGGCTCGAAGGGCATCGAGATCGCCGGATTGCGGAATAAGCCGGCTTGGAAACGGTCGTAGTGATTGGGGTTGAAGGTGGGATAGCTGGCCATGGCAACGATGGCCCCAGTGGTGACATCCAGCACGATGATCGTGCCGCTCTCGGCCTCGTGCCGCTCCAAGGCTTGCTCTAGCTCGCGTTCTGCAAAGTGCTGGATCGTTCGATCAATGGTCAAGATGAGATCGTAGCCGTCCAGCGGCGCGGCGCGTTCGCGGAGGCCAAAGCCTATTTCGGTGCCGGCGGTGTCCATTTCGGCGCGGATGCGGCCGGGGTGCCCGGTGATGGTGCTTCTGTAGTAGTCCTCTAGGCCATACCAGGCTTGCCCTTCACCGTCGGCGAACCCCAGCAGGTGTGCGGCGAGGGTGCCCTCGGGATAGACGCGCTGGGTGGTCGGCTCTAGCTGGATGCCGGGGAGCCGCAAGGCGAGCACTTGGCGCCGCACGCGGTCGTCAACCTTGCCGGACAGTCGCACGTAGGACCCTGCGTCCTCGGTCAGCTTTGCCCGTAATTGGGCTGCGGGCACACCGATGATCGGACTGAGACGCTCAACCGTCAGCCCCGGATCGGCAACTGCGGATGGGTCGGCCGACACGAAATCGGCGGCTACGCTGGCGGCGAGGATATGCCCACGCGCGTCATAGATCACACCCGACTGCGGGGGAAGCACCTGCTCGCGCACTTGTTCACTGCTGGCCTGCTGTTTGAGCCATTCATGCTGCAAGACTTGCCAGTAGAAGAGCCGCCAAGCAAGCAGTGCCACACAGATCAAGATGAAGGCCAACAGCACGGCCAACCGGATCGGCGGGGCGGCGGGCGGCAGCACCTCCGTCGCGGTGGATTCTGCGCCCGGCGGCAGGGCAGCCGGCTCCATACGGGCCGGCAAGCTCTGAGCGGATCGTTCCAGAGCGCGTGACGCAGGTGGCGCAACCGTGACCATGCGCTAACTCGGTGGACGCGCGGGACCGGCCGACGGCCCGGCGCTGTCGGTCCTGTCGAGCTTACTCTGCACACGTGCGATGAGGGCACCGAGGCGTTGACGCCACGTGGGGTGGATGTTGCCCGTCTCCTGCTCATCGGCTTGAATCGCGGCCTCGATGTCGAGCGCTGCCGGCAGTGTCGCGGCGGGCAGGAAGGTCTCCGTGTGGGCTTGTGCCATCCCCAGCTCTCTGGCCGCGGCCTGGTCAACGTGGCCGATACTCTGGAGACTCGCCAGTTCGAAGAGAAGTTGCTGGTGCTCCCGCTTCAGTTGCTCTCGGCGGTATTCGAGATGAGCGAGGTCGTATCCCGAGGTGGCGACCCGACTCACTTGCGTCAGGTACAGCAGCGCCGCGACCACAATGCACACGATAGAGGCGCATACCAGGCCGATTGGTGGGAGGTCGAGTGGCCAAGGCAGACGCCCTGCCGCCTGTCCGCCGATCGGGAATAGCCTACTTACTGCTGCCACGATCACTACCTAACTATGCGCCGGCTCGTGGTGCATCGGTGGCTTCACATGGCCCTCGGTTTCGGACGTGAGGGGTAACCGCTCGACCACGCGCAGACGAGCGGAGCGGCTCCGCGCATTCTCCTGAACCTCAGCTGCCGTCGGTCGCACGACGCGGCGGGTCACGAGGCGTACCTCAGCGGATGCCCCACAGCTACACACCGGTACCTCCGGGGGGCACTGACAGGCACCCGTAGCGCCCCGGAAGGCTTGCTTCACCAGCCGGTCCTCAAGCGAGTGATAGCTGATAACGGCCAGCCGGCCACCGGTGTCTAGCAGTTGGATCGCCTGCGGTAACACCGTCTTCAGCGCGTCCAGCTCACCGTTGACAGCAATCCGCAATGCTTGAAACGTGCGCGTGGCCGGATGGTGCCGCCGCTTGCCGCCCGGCCGCGGCACCGCCGAGCCGGCCACCCGCGCGAAGTCCCGGGCGCGCCAAGCGCCAGTGGGTGGGCGAGCGGCGGTGATGGCACGGGCAATGCGTCGCGACCAACGCTCCTCGCCGAACTCCCAGATAACCCGTGCCAGCTCGTCGGTGTTCCACTGGCGGACAAGCTCAGTCGCCGTGGGACGGTCGCCCGTCGGATCGAAGCGCAGATCGAGGGGGCCGCCGCTGGAGAACGAAAACCCGCGGGCGTCATCGCCCAGCTGCCGGGAGGACAGCCCCAAGTCCAGAAGAATGCCGTCAACTCGCTCCCAGCCGTGGGCACGAGCAATGATCTTCAGGTCCGAGAAGTTGCCGTGGGCCAAGCGGACGCGCTGCCCATAGCTGGCCAGCCGCTGCTCGGCTACGGCCAAGGCTTGCGGATCGGCGTCAAGGCCGAGCAGCTGGGCGTCCGGTGTGGCGTCTAAGAGCGCCGCAGCGTGCCCACCGGCGCCTACGGTCCCATCTATAAAGCGCTTGCCCACCGTTGTGAGCAGATCAACGACCTCAGCCCGCAGCACGGGCACGTGCTCCGGCATCGCCGGCGAGGCAGCGCCCTCGACCGATGGCCGGGTGGTACCGGCGCGCGTGTATGGTCGCATTATTACTCGTCCACTCGTCCACGCATGAGGATGGCGGCGGCGAATACGCCTCGTGAAAATGGCGCGGACGGGCTTCCGGGCCGCCTAAGTTCGTTGTGCGAGGAGGTGTGGCGGGGCTGCCGTGGGGTCACACTCGTCCGTTAGCCACTCACCGAGATTATACGTCGCCCAGCGCCCGCTCCGGCAAGGATTCCGAGGTGTGCAATTCGACGGTGGACACCGCCCTCGCTATGACTCACCGGCACAGTCCGCTGCACGCCACGGTGCAGGGGTCACAGCGCAATGTACAGCACGCGCCGGCAAGTGGGACATTGCTGCAGACGGTCGGCTTGCCGAGCCTGCTGGATAGTGTACGACGGGAGCGTCAACCGGCAACCCTGGCAGCGTCCCTGGGCGACCTCCGCCACGGCGATGCCACCGGCTTGTTGGCGGAGGCGATCATAGAGCGCGGTTGAGGCCGGAGCCAGTTGTGCCGTAATGGCGGAGCGGTCACGCCGTAACTGTCGGAGCTGCGCCTCGACTTCCGCCTTCTCGCGCCCCAACGCCTCGCGATTCTGCGCCCCGGCCGCCTGGGCGGCCGCCGCGCGCTCTGCTGCAGCGGCCGCGGCGGCCTCCGCTTCCTCCACCGCCTCCATCGCGACCAAGACTGCGTCCTCCAGTTCGGTAACGCGGCCCTGGAGACTCTCGACCTCTTGATGGAGCGACTCAAGCTGACTACGCGGAGCGCCCCGCCCGGCGTAGAGACGCCGTTCTTCGGTGGTGAGCTTCTCCTGCACGCTCCCCAGTTGTAACTCCAGATCGCGCAGTTCACGCTGCTGGTCGTGCAGGGATTCCTGATGCACCTGCGCGTCGTGGTCGGCAGCTACCTCTGCATCGCGATCCGCCAGCCTCGCGTCCAACTCCTGTATACGCTGGAGCGTGCTGTCACCTTGCGAATCGATCCGCTGAAGCTGGAACAGCAAGTAGGACTGGCCAACGGGAGTCATGCCGCGAGTATAGCAATCCGCCGCGGTCACTTGGGCCGCCCCGGAAGTGAGGCGCTGGTCACTGGCCACTGACTACCGACTATTGGCCGTCACCGGTCGCGTTGGCGGGCCGTGAGGCGGATAGCCGTGCCGTGGAATGGGTACGCGCGACGGATGGAATTCTCCAGGTACCGGCGATAGCCGTAATGCATCAAACTAGGGTCGTTGACGAAAAAGACGAACCGGGGGGGCCGCGTTCCTACTTGGGTAGCGTAGTAGACCTTCAGGCGCTGACCACGCACGGAGGGGGGCGCGTGCGCTGCCGTGGCTCTGCCAATCAACTCGTTGAGCCGACCCGTCGGGATGCGGCGCTCTCGCTCCCGAGCCACCGCCAAGACCGTGTCGAGGATGCGGTTCACCCGCTGGCCCGTGAGAGCGGAGACGAACAGCGTGGGCATCCAGGACATGAAACGAAAGGCCCGCTGCGCCTCCGGCTGGAAGCGGCGCATCACGTGTGGGTCTTTGGCAATGAGGTCCCACTTGTTGACGAGCAGCACCGCACCTTTCGTTTCGTCGGCGATGATGCCGCCGATGTGGGTGTCCTGAGCAGTAAAGGGTTCGGTGGCATCGGTGAGCAGCAAGGCTACGTCGGCCCGCCGAATGGCCCGCAGCGAGCGCAGTACGCTGTAGTGCTCGACGCCGGGCACGACCTGTGCTCGCTTTCTGATCCCGGCCGTGTCCACGAGGACCAGTTCTGTGCCGTCGTAGTGGACCACACTGTCAATGCTGTCGCGCGTGGTACCGGGGACGTCACTGACGACCGTGCGCTCTTCGCCCAGCAGCCGGTTGAGGAGCAGCGACTTGCCGATGTTCGGGCGGCCGACGATGGCGACCCGCAGGCGGGCGTCTTCATCCTCGGTGAGTGGCTCAACTGCCGGCAGCGCCTTGATGACCGCATCGAGCAGATCGCCGGTTCCCGTCCCGTGATAGGCGGAAATGGGGTGCGGCTCGCCCATGCCCAGGGCATAGAACTCGTTGGCTCCCTCGCTCCGCCCGACACTGTCGGCCTTGTTCGCCGCCAGGATGATCGGCTTTTCGGTCCGGCGCAGCAGCGCGGCAACATCCATGTCGAGCGGCGTAGGGCCGGTGATGACATCAACGACGAAGATGATGGCATCCGCTTCGGCGATGGCGACCTGTGCCTGCTTTGCGGTCTGCTCTTGCAGCGTGTCTTGAGGCTCGGACGCCGCCAGGTCCGCACCACCGACCCTCATTTGACTGTGCAGACCTGGCGTGTCAAAGGCCAGGCCGCCGGTATCTACGACCAGAAACCGGCCGCCACCCCAAGCGGCTTCGGCATACAGCCGGTCGCGAGTGGTGCCCGGCACCGCCTCCACCACTGCCTGCGGTGCCTCGGTGAGCCGGTTGAAGAGGCTGGACTTGCCGACGTTCGGCCGGCCGACGAGCGCGACAATGGGGCGGTCTCCTGCCGGAAGGGTCATATCTGGTGCTCCGGAAGCTGCGACGCGGGGCGCACGTGGTCCGGCGGCGGGAGTGACCGGCTACTTTCAGCGTCGGCCCAAGGCTTTCTGCCCCCACCGGGACATCCGTGATTGTAGCGCAGCGCCGCCGGCCGCCGGCCGCTATTGCCTCGTCTCGGCAGAGCCGCTAATATATTCCGCTGTGTTACGACGTTATGCCGGGTGGTTTTTGGCCGCCGCCGCGATCTTCGCCGCCCTCCTGCTCGCCGGGTTGATACACGACTTCGGCCAGCCGGAGACGGGCTGGCTGACGACCAATCCTACGCTGGCCGGGATATTGGTGGCTCTCGCCTACATTTCTATGGTCCTGTACCAGTTTGGGCAGCGCGGTCGGTCCAACTCCGAAGAAGAAGAGTAAGCCTCTCCACCAGCGAAAGCAGTCCTGGGCTTCTCTCGGACAGCCCCTGGGACGATGTGCTGGTGGTTCTCCTTCCTCGCCCCTCTACGCTTCACGCTATCCGTAACGCGGTTGTAACGTCCTTGTAATCGGGAGTTAACAATCGTCCCGTACAGTAGTTCTCTACCGGAGTGTTGCTGCGTGACGCTGGCGCGTGAAACATCCGCAGGACTGTGCTGGTCGTATTTCTCGATACGGGGTACGCGGCGGCGGTCCTGCCGTGACTGCGAATGTGACCACGATCACAGACGGCGATGAGGATCGCCGCTACACTCCGCTACACCTGTAGGCTGGCTGCGCGCCGGCGATGAAGCCAAGCACGTAGCACAGCCGAGGGTGTGTAGTCGTGGAGGATCGTGCGGCAGCGTTGGTGCTGCCGCTGCGGTCAACCAACGCTGGTAGCACGATGCCGGAACGCGGAGCCAACGGTTGGCACCGTGTGCAAATGGGACCGGCATCGTCGCAGATTTCAACAAGGAGGGTAATCCCATGGCACCCACGTTCAAGCCAGCAGAGTCGCTGGACACGCGGAAGGCGGAGTTGATCTCCCTGGTCAACCGCCTGCGCGGCGATGACGCCTCGGAAGCTCCGACCGTAGACCGTGGCGATTTCGATGGGCTGGTAGCTGCCGCCCAAGAGGCCACGGAGCGCGGCACCCGCATCGAGTTGCGGCACCTCGTCGAGCAGCGGCTGATCGAGTTGGACGACGCACGGCGGCGCCTCGAGCAGGGCCGTTACGGTGTCTGCCAGCTTTGCGGTGAGGAGATTCCGGCGCGGCGGCTGCGGGCCCTTCCGCAGGCCACCCACTGCATTGACTGCCAGCGCAAGCTGGAGCACCGCTTCGTGCGCGCACGCGCCGCCTGAGCGGATCCGGTGCGGCCGCGCAGCCAACGCTCCGCTGATGTTTGCAGTAGCAGGCAGTTGCACTTACCGCCGGCCCCCTCTCTAGTCCCTGATAGGGGCAGGTTTTCATGTAGGATGTAGGGGCGCGATGAATCGCGCCCTGGATTCCTAACATGCGCGGGAGTGGGAGGGGCGTATCGGCGGCTAGATATTCAGCGCGAGTTGCTGCGGCATCTGGGGCAGGACCGTTACGCGCGGTCGGGCCTCCGGGCGCGGCAGACCGCAGTCGGCGCCCACGGCACTGACCAACCGCTCGATGCGTTCATCCATGGAGCGAGGCGAGTAGCGGGCACGCGCCGGCCCGCCGGGCGCACCGAACCAGCGGCGGTAGCTCACCATCACCTCCGGGAAGGTCGGCGAGAGGGTTTCCAGGAGCCAGTCTCGTACCGCCGGCTCCAGGTGTACCGTCCCGGCCCACACGAACGCGGCGCCGTGATCGGCGGCCGCCCGAACGAGGTCGGTCAGCGCCGCCGGCGAGTCGGTGATGCCGGGCAAAATCGGCGCGAGCGCCAGACCTACGCGAATACCGTTGTTAGCCAGCCGCCGCATCGCACTGAGCCGTTGGCGCGGTGACGCAACGCCCGGCTCCAGCTTCCGGAGCAGTGCTGCGTCGAGGCTCGTCAAACTCATGTTGACGCTGCACGAGCCGGCTCTGTCACGAACCTCCTGCAGCCGGTCAATGTCGCGCACGATGAGGCTGCCCTTGGTGGTGATGCGGGCCGGGGTGCGCGCCTCGGCCAACACTGCTAGGCACGCTTGAGTCACTTTATAACGCCCCTCCGCCGGCTGGTAAGGGTCCGTGGCGGTTCCGACGGCGACGTTTTCGCGGCGCCACGACCGTCGCGATAGCTCGCGTCGCAACACGTCGGCCAAGTTGGTCTTCACAAAGATGTGGCGAGCGAAGTCCTTGCCCGGATGCAAGTCGAAGAAGGCGTGTGTTGTCCGGGCGTAGCAGTAGTGGCAGGCGTGGCGGCAACCCCGGTAGGGGTTGAGGCTCCAAGCGAACGGCCCGCCCCGGGAGCGGTTGAGGGCGCTTTTCGCCTTGATCTCGTGGTAGGTGGGCGCACCGAGCGACCCTGTTCCTCTTACTTCCATCAGCTTTCTCCCACTGCCTACTGCGGCTCCTGGAACGCAGTATAGAACTTCAGTTCTAATCTGTCAAGTAAAGCAGCGGAAAGCCGGGCGCGAGCGGAGAGAGACCATTCCATTCGGTCAGGCGGGTGCTGTGTTGGGGCGCAGTTGTACCCCGGGTTGCCCGAAGGGGGGACCGGGGCGCAGTGGAATGCCGCGGCGGCGGGCAAGCCGGCGCTAGGCTGCGGAGCGCTACACGGACTGGTCCGGTTTAGCTGAAGGGGATAGGCGGCAGGATGCCGGCGCGTACCAGGTCGCGGTAGAGGATGTCAGCGATGACGCCGGCTGCTCCGCCACCTAGCACAAATGCCAGGACAATTCCGATCCAGAAGCCGAGGAAGCGCGGACGGTACGGATCATTTCGAGCAGCACCACTATCCTGACCGGCGGCGGGAGACGTTTGGCTCATGCTCTCCTCGTATGTCTGTGAGGTCCGGCGGCAACACCGGCCGACAACCGGCGCGGCAATACCGACACGTGAATAGTAGCACAGCGGGCGATCTATGCGGACAGTGCGAGACGCTGTTGGCTCCGTGCTACTGATAGATCGCCCGGTAGAGCGTGTAGTTCGTCATGACGGACTGCACAAAATCGCGCGTCTCGGAGAAGTCTATCTGGTCCACGAACCGATCCATGTCGCCTGCGGCCCCGCCCCTGGCCCAGCGTGCGACGTTGCCGGGGCCGCCGTTATAGCCGGCGAGCGACAGGTAGGCGTTGTTATCGAAGCGTGCGAGCAAGCCGGCAAGGTAGTGAGCGCCGAACTTGATGGCCACGTCGGGGTGATAGAGGTCGTCTAGTTGGAATGTCGTGAGTCCCAGCGCCGCGGCCATGTCCCGCGCCGTACCGGGAATGAACTGGGTCAGGCCGCGCGCGTCCGCGAAGGAAGTCGCGCCGGGATAGAAGGCGCTCTCCTGGCGGATCAACGCTGTCAGTAGGAGCGGATCGAGTGCTCGCCGTTGGCTCTCCGGCTCGACCAGACCGATGAATCCGAGTGGATAGATGAGCTTCTGGAGCACGCGCGGGACCTCCAGCAGCCGGACGCCCTCCATGTCGTCGAACGCCTGCTCGCCGAGCCGCATAGCAATACGAATATGACCCTCGGTGTGGGCCGTCGTGGCGACGTGTACGAGCGCGGCCGGCTCGTCGGCAACGGTGTCGGCCAAGTCGCGCAGTTCCTCCTCGCCAGCGGACGTGAAGCCGGCGGCCAGCAGCGCAAACGCCCGCCGGAATCGCGGGTCGGCGGCGACCTTGGCCCGCTGGCGCTCCTGTCCGGCCAAATCCGGCCCCTGTTGCTCGACCAACCACGCTTGCCACTGCTTTTGCTCGTCCGGGGTGATGCCCCGCTGCGTCTCGAAAGGGCCGGACGGCGTGGTCTGGAAGTTACCGGTCAGTTCGCGTGCCCGGAGCGAGTAGAAGCTCTCCGGGGCGGTATCGGCGGCCGCGGCCAAGTGCCAGCGGCCTCTGCTCTCCTGACCCCGCGCGGTTAGGATGCGACCCAGCCGGTAGAGAGCTTCGGGACGAAACTGCGACTGGGGATATTCGGCGACCAGCCGCTCCAGCCGTGCGATCCCTTTGTCCGGTGCATTCCACAGCAAAGTCGTCGCAGCGACCCATAGTGCCCGGTCAGCCCAGAAACTGTCCGGCCAGCGGGCGGCGATCTCATCCAGCGCCCCGATTCCGGACGCCTGCTGGCCGGACCGCAGCAACGCAAGTGCTCGGTAGTAGCCGGCGCGCAGCCGCCGCGCCGGCTCGGGATTGCCGGCGAGAAAGTCGTCCGCCGCCGCGATGGCATCGCGCCACAGCCCGTTGGCGTAATAGATCGCCGTGCGATCATCGTCACTGATGGGGAAACGGTTGCCCGAGGTCCGCAAGGCTTGCAGCGCCTGAAACGAGCGGGGATATTCGCGGATCAGTTCTTGACGCCCTTCGTCCGCCAGGTCACGACGCCCAGCGGCCTCCTCCCGTTCGACGTGACGCCAGAGTGCCTGGATGTGTGTGACGACGGGCAATCCCAGCAGGTGCAAGTCCGGGAGGGTCGTCCGAAAAGCGGCCGCTGTCTCCCGTGTGCGGCCCGCTTGTTCGGCGCGGTGGCCGAACGCCCGCGCCACGCGCATGCGCCCGACGCGGGAAGGAATGGCGTCGAGTTCTGCATACGCCTCGGTCAGGACCTCCCAGCCGGCGTCGTCTCGGCCTAGCTCGAAGAGCAGGTTGGCCTTCCGCACGGCCATGAAGTCGTCGAGGTTGTCTTCCAACGCTTCATACTGCTCGTAGACCGCTAGTGCAGCATCCTCGGCGCCGCTACGTTCGAAAGCGTGCCCCAAGAGCAACAAGGCCGGCGCTTGCCAGCGGCCCGCGCGCGGATGGATGACGAGTTGGAGACTGCTGTGGATGGCGGTAGCGGTATCGCCGGCGGCGAAAGCGGCCTGGCCCTGCCGGTACAGGACCTCAATGGCCGCCGCTGATTGCGGTGCCTGGCTCTGCACCTGTTGGTAGAGCCGGATGGCCTGTTTGTAGTCCCCCGACAGATGGACCGCACGCAC
>JAJDZR010000263.1 GCA_022824545.1 Chloroflexota bacterium | reverse complement strand
TGATCTGCTTCGTGCGTCCCCGCGCGCCCTCGTCGTGGAAGTAGAGCCGGCCGTCAATGCCCCGGTCCGCCCCCTTCTTCTGCTCCACCGGCCGCGCCCCCACCCGCCCCAGCGCCCACCACTGGAACTGATACGGGTCTTCTTTGGCCAGCGTTGCCGCGTCCGGCAGCGCCTCCGGCTCCCCGATGACCTCGTAGCTTTGCGCCACGTCCGACCCGTAGGCATCCTGCAGCCGGTGCCGAATCAGGTTGATGGCCAGATGCGTGATGTCAATACCCATCCACCGCCGGCCGAGCCGCTGCGCCACCGCAATCGCGGTCCCACAGCCGCAGAACGGATCGAGCACCACGTCCCCCTCCCGGCTACTCGCCTGGATCACGCGCTCCAACAACGCCTCCGGTTTCTGCGTGCGATAGCTGAGATACTCCTTGGCTTGGGCGCTGAGGGGGTTGATGTCGTAGACAATATCCTGGATTGGCACGCCAGGATTCTCGTCCACGTATCGTTTCTGGCTAGGAACGGTCCCCCGCTCCGGCCAATAAACGAGGCCCGCTTGGTCGAGCAGGTCCAGCTTCTCCTGCGTAGAAAGATCGCTCAGGTCGCGGCTCGGATACGCCTTTTGCAAAGCGGCCCTGGGAACCGCCCAGTGCCGGCCTGAATCGGTTGGGTCTATCCCGCGCCAAGGCTTACCGGAGTCACCGGACCGGACCCCAGCCCCGGTCAGTAAGACAAGCCGATACCGTCCTCGCTCGTCCGTGAACCGATAGTACTTGTCCAAATACTCAGCGTCGTAGTCCTGGTAGGTGCGCCGCCACTGGTACCGCTCCGATTTCGAGCAGAACAAGATCGTATCGTGAATCGGCCCCCATCGTTTGGCACCCCCATGTGACCCTGTTCTACGCCAAATGATCTCATTTCGGAAGTTTCTAGGACCGAAAATCGCGTCCAGCAGCATCTTGAGATAGTGGCTGGCCGTCGGGTCACAGTGGAGATAGAGGCTGCCTGTCGGTTTCAAGACGCGATGCAGCTCAACCAGGCGCGGCGCCATCATGGACAAGTACGCCAGCATGTCGTTGTCACCCAGGAAAAGCCGGAAGGCTTGCAGCGCCTCGGAGACTTTGCCCCCGGCTTCCACGACCTCCTGATAAGCGGCGGCCGCCGCCTGATCCCAGCGCCACGTATCATCGAAGGCTTTGATCTGCGCCGCCGACCGCGACCCGTCCCGCTCGGCAAACAGCACGTTATAGCTCTGGTTGCTGTTGAACGGCGGATCGAGATAAATCAGGTCCACCGACTCATCGGGAACGTGATCCCGCAGCACGTCCAGGTTGTCGCCGTAGTACAGCGCGTTACCAGCCATCACCGCCTCCCGCCTACACTACCCACCCAACGCACCCACCATTATACATACTCTCTTCTGACAGCCAGTCCCGCTACCATGTAGCGGCGTCCCTTGCGGGCGCCCTAGTCTCCTCCCCACCTCACCCCTCAGCCTAATCATTGGGGGTAGGTCCGCCCTCCACCCCCTCTCCAAATGTTGGAGAGGGGGCCGGGGGGTGAGGCCCGTAATCCCCTCCCCAAGGCCGTTGTCTTCCCCCACCCCCCCCCAATATCCTCTCGCGTTGGGATGTGGCAGATGCAAGACCATCCTGGAGCACCGGGCACCGCCCGGCAGGAAAGTACACGTACCATCGTGTCAACTTACGACGGTGGCACCGCCACCCAGCCGAGGGCACCGGGTCATGAGCGACCCCACGCCGCCCTGTGCGCGGCGCGGCATGGCCGTCTGAGTGCCGCTTCTACGGCACCGGGTGCTGACATACCCCGCGCTCCTTCAGCGCGGGCGCCGGGTCAGTACTGTCAGAGTGCCGCCCCGAGGGCACCGGGTCATGGCCGCCCCCTTGCCATCACGGCGGGGGTGTTCGGCCATGACCGTCTGAGTGCCGCGTCCATCGCCACCGCGCCCTCGCCGGCCGGTCAACCCCGGCTGCGCCAGGAGAACTTGCCCCGCACCCCTGCCACTCCCAACACCCTGACCAACCCGCATACCCACCTGAACACCCCCCACACCCGCACCCTGTACCATCTCACTACCAGGTCCGCGCAATCCCGCGAAAGTAGGAATCCACCCCTCTCCACTTGGTGGAGAGGGGCCGGGGGTGAGGTCTTCCGATCCCCCACCACCCATCAAGTGCATCCTGCCACCCAGGTACCGCCCCACCCGCGGTCTTGCTCCGCCGCGGCCACGGGCCGCCGCCGCCAGCACCCCGCCCGCGCCCCTCCGGCCCCGTGTGCGTCACTGCGGCGCAAGCCGCAATCCAGCCGCACAAATGAATAGCGCACACGGCCTCGCCGACTCCCCTTCCCTGAAGGGAAGGGGCCGGGTGACGGGCCAAAGCCGCACCACACCTGGCACTATCCGTGCAGCTTTGGCCTGTCAGTGGTTAGGTCCGTCCACGCGCGGCTGACCGCCGAAAGCTGACGGCTGATAGCTGATAGCTTTCGGCTACCCGCTACCCGCCGCTCGCCACCCGGATCCCGGCAATAGCGAGCAGCAGGCCGAGTGCCGCCGCGCCCAGCAGCAGCGCCGCCATGCGCGCCAGCTCCGTGTCGCGTTGGTACAGGCTGTAGCCCGTCAGGCCCGCCGAACCGGCGACCACCACGCCACAGACCAACGCGAACAGCCAGGAAAGCAGCCAGATCAGCCGCGACAACACCGCCAGCAAATCAAGCGAGGTCATACGTCACCAAGCGCCATTGGCGGCGCTCCCGGTCGTCGTGTCGCATCGAGTCGCATCAGACCTCTCCCTCGAAGTACCCTACCGCATCCTGCAACCGGAATAAGCGGCGCACCGCCCGCACGTTGACCTTGCCCGAGTCCGGGTACTCCACGTCATCGGCCGCCGAGACCGTCCCCAGCATCAGCATGGTGCAGGGCGCCGTGCCATCGTTGACGAACTTGTGCGCGCTGCGCGGGCCGGGCGGCGCCGCGATGAAGTCCCCCGCCCGTACCACAAACTCGCCGCGGTCCGTCACGAGCGTACACGTCCCCTCCATCACGTAGAACAGCTCCTCCGCCACGTGGTGATAGTGCCGCGGATACGTCGCGTGACCGGGTGCCAGCCGCACCACCTGATAGCCCAGCTTCCGCGCCCCCACCAGCGCGTCAATGTCCTTGCTCTCCAGGCGGTACGGTCCCGGCCCCGTCCGCGTCTCCCACGGTATCTCGTCCAGGTTGATCCGGTTGATATACAGGTCCGGCCGCGACTCCAGCAGCGCCAGTAGCGCCTCCCGTGCCCCGGTATAGATCGAGTGCCCATCGCCGAGCAGCAGCGCATCCAGTTCGGGGATGGCCAGCAGCTTGCGGAGCTGCAATAAGGCCTGCGCGTGATCCGTCACCTTGGGCGGCGCGCCCAGGCTCAGGGAGCCGGCCGGCGCACCCCACACGAAGTCCCCGATGAACGCCACCTGTCCGCCGTGCCAGATCAACGCCATCTCGCCCGGACTCTTGCCGTGCTCCAGGTGCAGCACGCGCAAGTCCGGCACGACCTCCTCACCGTCCGCCACCGTCCGGTCAATCGGAAAGTCGAACAGCGGCGCGTCGGCCTCGTGCGCGACAAGCTGCGCGCCGGTCTGCTCTTTGAAGCCCACGGCCTCGCGGTCGTGGTCCCGATTGGTCAAGACGATCCACGCTGCGCCGCCCAGTGCATCGAGCTGCGCCCGGTCCCCGGCTCCCATCGGCACCGGATCAATCAGCACGTTGCCTTCCGGTCGCACCCACAGATGCCCATTGAAGTCGAACTGCTTCTCCTCATCGAACACGGACCACGAGTAAAGGCCCTCGAACATCAACCGCTTCACGACTGTCCCTCCATCTGTACCACACGCTCCCAACAACCAGCCCGATTCTACCGCAAGCTCCCACCGCCCCTCCTGCTACCATCACCCCAGCCCCACCAACGGCAGGTGGAGCCGGGACCTGGACCGTCATTGCGGCGCAAGCCGCAATCCAGGGGTAGTAGCCTCACGCCCGCGCAGGCACGAACAGGCCGGCTTAGGGCGAGAGCCGCGTAGAATGAAGGCACCTATCCCGTCCCTAGACAGAAGCAGCAGCCGGTCGCCGCGCGGACCCCCCTTCCCTGAAGGGAAGGGGCCGGGTGGCAGGCCAAAGCCGCACCACACCTGGCGCTATCCGTGCGGCTTAGGCCTGTCACAGGTTAGGTCCACCCCGCCGCGCCGCCGCGAAAACATCACCCTCCTCGCCGCCATCGTCGTGGCTGTGGCCGGTATCATAGTGGTCGGTTGGCGTATGAGCTTGGACGATCACTTCATTTACCACCCACTGCCGTTCGATGAGCAGGCCGCCGAGCAGCGCGCGCGCGGCCTGCCCGTCGAGGAGCATAGCTTCCCCACGACCGACGACCTCCGGCTGCATGGCTGGATCGCCCGCACCGACCCGGCCGCTCCGTGGCTGCTCTGGTGCCACGGCAACGCCGGCAACATCAGCCACCGCGCCGACAACCTCGCTCTGCTGGTCGAGCACGGCCTCAACGTCTTCATCTTCGACTATCGCGGCTACGGCCGCAGCGAAGGCCGGCCCTCCGAACCGGGTTTCTATGCCGACGCGGCCGCCGCCTACGACTATCTCCGTAGCACCGCCGGCGTGACGCCGGCGCAGATCGTCCTTTATGGCCGCTCGCTCGGCGCTCCCGTCGCCGCCGAGCTGGCCCTGCGCCGCCCGGCCGCCGGCCTCATCCTCGAAGCGCCGCTCGGTTCGATCACGGCGATGGCCCGCACCGTCATCCCGCTGGTCCCGCTGGAGAAGCTCT
>JAJDZR010000155.1 GCA_022824545.1 Chloroflexota bacterium | reverse complement strand
ATGTTGCATGATCGTGATAGCATCACTACGCGCATCCTGGTCAAGCTCGGCTTGGATATCGCCGCGCTCCATCGCCAGGCCGGTGGCCTGACCGAGCGCGCGCGTGCGGGCGTCGGCGCGGGGACGGGGACGAAGACGCGGCGGCGCAAGCGGACGCGGCGCGAAGGCAAAGCGTCGCTCCTGAGTACCTACGGCCGCGACTTGACGCAACTGGCCCGCGTGGGCCGTACCGACCCGCTGGTCGGGAGGGCGCAGGAGCTACGGCGCCTGGCACAAGTGCTGCTGCGCCGTACCAAGAACAACCCGGTGCTGGTGGGAGACGCTGGCGTCGGGAAAACGGCCCTTGTCGAAGGGCTGGCCCGCAGCATCACCGCCAAAGAAGCGCCCGCCGCCCTGCACGGGATGCGGATTGTCCAGCTCGATCTGGCCGGCGCGGTCGCCGGAACGAAGTATCGCGGCGATTTCGAGGAGCGGCTCAAGGGCCTGCTGGCCGAGATTGCCAAGGCCGGAAACGTCATCGCCTTCATTGACGAGTTGCACATGCTGCTTGGCGCCGGCGGGGCAGTGGGAGCACTGGACGCGGCCAGCTTGCTCAAGCCGGCCCTCGCGCGGGGCCTGATCCGCTGTATTGGCGCTACCACCTGGCGCGAGTACCGGCGCTACATCGAGAGTAATGGGGCGCTGGCGCGGCGCTTCCAGCCCGTCGAGGTGGTCCCGCCCTCGACGGACGAAACCGCCGATATCTTGCGCGGCCTGCGCGAGGTCTACGAGACGTTCCACGGCGTCATCATCGGCGATGATGCACTGGTGAGCGCGGCGCAGCTGTCCCAGCGCTACATCATGGACCGGGCCTTGCCGGACAAAGCCATTGATGTCGTAGACGAGGCGGCGGCCAAGGCGAAGGTCAAGCGGCTGACCCCGCCGCACGAGCTACGCCGCAAGCAGCGGCTACTGGAGCAGATGCAGACCGAGCGCGACATCGCGATTGATTGGCACGAGTACGAGCGGGCGAACACTCTCGCCCAGGAGGAGCGCGACCTGCGCGCTCAGATCGAGCAGCTACGCGGCGCCTGGCGCCAGGAGGCGCGGTCCACCGCTACGCCGATTGGCCCCGACGATGTGGCGGAGGTCATCGCCGGCTGGACCGGTGTGCCGGTGGCCAGCGTCTCGCAGGCCGAGGCCGAGCGTCTGCTCCACGCCGAGGAAGCGTTGTCGCAGCACATCGTCGGGCAGAACGACGCGGTCCATGCCATCTCTCGCTCGCTGCGGCGCGGCGCAGCGCAGCTGAGCGACCCCAACCGGCCCATCGGCTCGTTCCTCTTGGTCGGGCCACCGGGCGTGGGCAAGACCGAGCTGGCGAAAGTGTTGGCGCAGTATCTCTTCGACTCGGAAGATACGCTTGTGCGCTTGGATATGTCCGAGTTCTCGGAATACCACACGACTTCGCGGCTCATCGGTGCCCCGCCGGGCTATGTCGGCTACGACGAGGCGGGCAGATTGACCGAGGCGGTGCGGCGGCGGCCGTATTCGATTGTCCTGTTCGACGACATTGACAAGGCGCATCCGCTGGTTCTGACGGTGCTCTTGCAGATCCTCGATACCGGCCACCTTACCGACGCCCACGGTACAAAGGTGAATTTCAAAAACACAATTGTCTTGCTCACCGCGAACTTCGGTAGTGAGGAGCTTAATCGCACTCCCCTGGGCTTTGGTTCCAGCGGTGAGGGGCCGAGCGCCGAAGACCTCCGCCGCAGCGCCGAGGCGGCGGTGAAACGGCGGCTGCCACCGGAGTTCCTCAACCGCCTCGATCAGGTGATCCCCTTCAGCCCGCTAACGCGCGGGGCGATGCAGCGTATCGCTGCCATCCAGCTACGGCGCGAGGCGAGCGTGGCCGAGGAGAAGGGCTATACGCTGCGGTGGAATGAGGAAGTCATTCGCTTCCTCGCCGAGCACGGCTACGGTCCGCTGGACGGGGCGCGACCGTTGCGCGGCCTGCTGCAGCAGTACGTCGAGGACGCGCTGACTCAGGCCGTGCTCGACGGTGACTTCGTGCCCGGCGACACGATTGAGCTGACCGTCGAGGACGAAACACTCAAGCTCGTCAAACAAGAGCTGGTCCCGGCCTAGCCCGCGGCGCAGCAGCCGGCGCCGCGGGACATGAGGCGACCCACATGAAACTGCCGCAGCGGCGCCACGTGGTGCTCTACAGCCAGGAAGACTGCCACCTGTGTCAGGAGGCCAGGGCGAAGATCGAGCGCGTGCAGCGGCGCGTCGGCTTTCGGTTTCGAGAGGTGGACATCGCGGCGGACCCGGCGCTGCTGGCACGGTACGTGTTGGCGGTGCCCGTAGTGGCGGTTGATGGTCGTGAGGCGCTCGTGTCGCGCGTCAGTGCGTGGCGGCTGCTCTGGGCGCTCCTGCAATGAGGCCTCCGCCGCACCCCACGGCCGAGTGAGACCATGGACCCGGTGAACCTGTCGCTGATCGTGGCCTTCGGCGCCGGGGCGCTTTCCTTTGCCTCGCCCTGCGTGCTCCCACTGGTGCCGGCCTATATCGGGCATCTGGCCGGTCGGTCCGTCGGGAAGGAGCCGGACGCCGGGCAGCGGAGCGAGACGTTGGCCCACGCGCTGGCGTTTGTGCTGGGGTTCTCGGCCGTCTTTATTGTGCTGGGCGCGTCGGTCGGACTGGTTGGCTTTATCGTCCGCGAGCAACTGCCCTGGCTGCGTTGGGTTGGTGGCGCCATTCTGGTCGCGATGGGCCTCCACGTGGCCGGTGTGCTGCGTATTCCCGCGCTGTATCGTGAGCTACGGCTCCCATTCCGACCCAGCCGACGGCTTGGCGTGGCCTCGTCCTTCCTGGTTGGCAGCATCTTTGGCGCGGGGTGGACGCCGTGTATCGGGCCGATTCTCGGCGCGATCCTGCTCTACGCCTCGACCACGCAGACAGTAGGGCAGGGCGCGCTGCTGCTGACCGCCTACTCGCTCGGCCTCGGCGCGCCGTTCCTGATCGCCGCCCTGGCGCTCAACCGCGTGCTGGGTTTCTTGCGCCGCCTCAATCGGCAGGCGCAGTTGGTGGAGTGGACCAGCGGCGCTTTACTCGTCGGGATGGGGTTTGTCGTGATGTTCAACCTCATCGGACGCCTCGCGTCCCTCTTCCCGACGTGGATTGTCTAGGGCCCTTCCGGCCTGGCAATCCTCTGCATCGCCAGACCACTAGCTAAACCAAGGGCACGAGGGCGCGGCGGACGGCTGCCGCAACATCTTCGACCGGCTCCCCTCGTGCCAGCCGTAGCAGCCACTCAGCGCTCTGCGGGTCAGTGGCCGAGAGATCGAAACCGTTGTTGTGGACGAAAGCATAGAGTGCCACAAAGGCCGTGCGTTTGTTGCCGTCCATGAAGGCGTGTGCCTCCACAATGCCCTGCGCCAGTACGGCGGCCTGCATCGCGAGGTCAGCGCCGGTGTACGCTGCATACTGCCAGGGCCGCGCCAATGCACTCTCCAGCTTCTCCATGCCGCCACCGAGTAGATGGTCAGTGGCTTGTTCCCACGTCAAGCCGAGGGCATCGGCATGGAACCGGACTACTTCTTCCGAACTGAGGTAGATTGAGGTAGATTAGGGATTCCAAGATACCCAAATCACTGCTTGATGGGCGCAGCAGGCGCCTGCATAGGTGTAGGGGATGGCGCTTGTCGTTGCTGGTCGGAGATAGTGGGCGTTTCACCCCGGTCATGCGCGGCGAGGATTGCCAACGCCTCCTGGTGTTCAGCGACGATCCGGCGGGAGAGCGCGGCGATTTCTGGGCGCACGTTCCGCGCGTTCGGCTTCCCTGATGCTGGCTGAGGTTTGCCGTGCTGAACCCTGGTCATCGTGCTCCTCCTAGAATAAAGCGCCACCGTGTCAGTGTAGCATGGAGCGGCTTGGCCTGGAGCCTGGCATGTCAAGGGCGTGCGGATGCGCTACTATCTGGCCTGATACCGCACGAGAAGGGAACGCATTCATGTCCCTCGCAGGTCCTCCGACACGACTTATCCGCGCTGCGCGACTGCTTGACGGGAGCGGGGCGCCGCCGGTAGACGATGGGCTGGTCGTCGTCACAGGCGGGCGTATTGCCTGGGCTGGTCCTGCCGCGGCCGCGCCTGAGATGTACCGGCGCGTCGTAGATGGAGCAGAGGCGCCGCCTGGCAGCCAGTTGGTCTCCTACGCCGACGGTACGGTGCTCCCCGGTCTGATTGATACCCACACCCACCTCTCGCTGCCCGCCGACGGTCGGCCCTACGAGCCGGTCATGGCCGAACCCGATGGGCTACACCTCCTCTACGGGGTCCGCAACGCGCGGTTCCACTTGGAGGGCGGTGTGACGACGGCCCGGGACCTCGGCGCTCGGCGGCGGGTGGCCTTTGATCTGCGTACCGGTCAGCGGCAGGGCCTCTTTCCGGCGCCGCGCCTGCTCGTCGCCGGTCGCTCCATCGCTTGCACCCGCGGACACTTCTGGTTTTGCGGCGAGGAAGCGGACGGCCCGGACGCCGTGCGTCGCTCGGTGCGCCGCCTGGTCCACGAGGGCGCCGATGTCATCAAGGTGATGACCACCGGTGGAGGAACGGCTGGCACCCTGCCGGAGCACGCCTCGTACAGCACGGCGGAGTTACAGGCGCTCGTAGACGAGGCCCACGGTTTTGGTCGCTTGGTCGTGGCCCACTGCCGCGGCCTTGAGGGAATGAAGCGGGCCGTCACGGCGGGTGTTGACGTAATGGAGCACTTGCAGTTCCTGGCTCCCGGAGACGGTGGCCGGCTACCGCAAGCAGCCTTCGATCAGCAGACGGCGGACCTACTCGGCGAATCCGACGTGTTCCTGAGTCCGACGATCCAAGCTCTCGGCTATAACGTCGTCTGCCGGCTCCGGGCGCGCCGCGACGCGGCAGGGTCGGAAGCGCTCACGGACGCGGAGCAGCAAGAGTTGGCCGAGACCGAAGGGCGTGTGGATGCCCACTTCAACGTCCTCCGCCAACTGCTCGATCTGGGCTTGGCCGACCGGTTCATCGCCGGCTCGGACTCTGGGCCGGGGACCGTCTACTTCGGCAACTTGCAGTTGGATTTGGAGGCGCTGGTACTGGCCGGCCTCAGCCCGTTGCAGGTCATCGCGGCCGCCACCTCGCGGGCCGCTCGCGCTGTCGGTCTGGACCATGAGATCGGCTGTCTGAAGCCGGGGCTGGCGGCCGATCTTCTCGTCGTGGACGGCGATCCTGCGACCGACATTGCGGCCTTGCGCCAAGTGCGCGCCGTGTACCAGGGCGGACAACTCGTGCATGAGCGGTCCTAAGGGTATCCGGCCGCGCACGAGGCAGGATGGTCGGGAGTGGGAGCAACTGGCCGCAGGGCAAGCGCGTCAGGCGTTGCGTTCGCTGTCGCGCTTGCCGATGTGCCGGATGTCGCTACCTTTGACGAGGAAGATAACTTGCTCCGCGAGGTTGGTCGCGTGGTCGCCAATGCGTTCGAGGGCCTTATTCACCGACTGTACCCGCGTGCAGGCCTCGATGAGGCTCGGGTTTTCGTGCATCAACGGCAATAGGTCATCGTAGACACGGTCGTACAGGTCGTCTACCTCTTCATCGCGGGCAATGACTTGCTCCGCCTGTTCCACGTCGGCGTTGACAAAGGCATCAATCGCACCCCGCACCATCTCCTGTGCAATGCCCGCCATCTGCGGAATGTCCACATAGGGTTTCGGCTGGGGTAGGGCGCTCAAGTTGATAGCGCGCTTGCAGATCGTAACGGCGAGATCACCGGTCCGTTCCAGGTCGGTGACCATCTTCAGCGCAAAAGTAACGAACCGCAGGTCGGAGGCCACCGGCTGCCGCCGCGCCAAGATATGGATGCATAGCTCGTCAATCTCCATCTCGGCGCTATTGACCTTATAGTCGTCTTCAATGGTGGCTTTGGCAAGCTCAACATCGCGCTCGACGAGCGCCTGGGTCGCGTGCGCGATCATCTGCTCGACCTGGCCCGCCATGAGCAGCAGTCGGTGCCGTAGCTCGCGCAGCTCGCGCTCGTATTCGCGGTCGGTGTGCTCCCGTGTTTCCGTGGCGGTTGCCATGTCCTACCTGCCTTTCCTCTGTCCGGGGAACAGGTCAGCCGAACTTGCCGGTGATGTAGTCCTCGGTGCGGTCATCCGTTGGCGCCGTGAAGAGCTGTTTCGTCGGCCCGTACTCGATCAGGTCACCGAGCAGGAAGAATGCCGTTCGGTCGGAGACACGCGCGGCCTGCTGCATATTGTGCGTCACGATGACGACCGTGTACTCCTCGCGCAGCGCGTACACAAGGTCCTCGATCCGCGCGGTCGCAATCGGATCGAGCGCCGAGCACGGCTCGTCCATGAGCAGCACATCCGGGTTCACCGCCAACGAGCGGGCAATGCAGAGGCGCTGCTGCTGCCCCCCGGAGAGGCTCCCGCCGGGCTTGTCGAGCTGGTCCTTCACTTCTTCCCAGAGCGCCGCTTGCTTCAGCGCCTGCTCTGCGACGTCATCGCCCTCGCCGCGTCGTAGCGAGTGGGTCAGTCGCAGGCCGGCCAGCACGTTGTCACGGACGGACATTGTGGGGAAGGGGTTCGGCTTCTGGAAGACCATCCCGATATGGCGGCGCACGCGCACCGGGTCTACTCGCGGGCCGTAGATGTCCTCGCCATTGAAGAGCACCTCGCCGCGCGCGCGGGCACCGGGCACAAGCTCGTGCATGCGGTTAAGGCAGCGGATATAGGTGGACTTTCCGCAACCCGAGGGGCCGATCACCGCCGTGACTTGCCGCTCCGGTATCTCCATCGAAACCGAGTTGATGACCTCTTGATTGCCATACCAGGCGCTGAGATCCTTCACGTGGAACTTCACGTTCGTGTCATCCGCGACGAGGCTACCGCTCGCCGTCTGCGGTCGTGGTGGTGCCGGCTGTATTGTCGCCACGGAAATACCTCGTCGAGCTTAGTAGATGCGCCGCTGCAAGCGATTGCGGAGGTAGATGGCCAGGGCATTCAACAGCAGCAGCGTCACCAGCAGAACCATAATGCCAGCCGCCGCGTCGGCGATGAAGCCGTGCTGTGGTCGAGAGACCCAGTTGAAAATCTGGATGGGCAGCACGGTGAAGGGCGAGTCCAGCCCGGTCGGGAGGAAGGCAATGTAAGTCAGCGCCCCCATCATAATCAGCGGCGCCGTTTCGCCAATCGCCCGTGACATTGCCAGGATCGAGCCGGTCAAGATGCCGGGGAAAGCCATCGGCAGGACCACCTGCCAGATGGTCTGCCAACGTGACGCGCCCAACGCCAGCGCCCCCTCACGTAGTGAGAACGGGACGGTCCGCAACGCCTCGCGCGAGGCGATGATGATGATGGGCAGAATCAGGAGCGCCATCGTACACGCACCGGCTATGACGCTACGCCCCATGCCGGAGGCACGCACGAACAACTCCAGGCCCAGCAGGCCGTAAATAATCGAGGGCACACCGGCCAGGTTGGCGATGTTGACCTCGATGATTTGGGCCAGCCAACTGTCGGTGCCGTACTCTTCGAGATAGATCGCTGCGCCTACCCCCAGGGGCAGCGCGATAATGCCGGTTAGCCCGATGACGTACACGCTCCCCACGAGCGCGGGCAGGATACCGGCCAGCTCCGGCTTGCGGGACGGATAGCTGGTCAGGAAGTCCCAACCGATGCGCTGCGCGCCGTCCATGACCACGTCACCGATCAGGACGAGGAGGACGATCAACGGCAGGGCGATAGCCGCCAGGCAGAGGCTGACGAAGATGTGTTCGCGCGTCCTGCTGAGGGGCTGCTCAGTCTGCTGAATTTTTTGCATCTTAGAGTATCCTGCGCGCCTTTCGGGCGAGCCGCTGACTGAAGATGTTCATCGTGAAGGTCATCACGAAGAGCATCGCGCCGACGACGAAGATGGTGGAGTACTCCAGCGTCCCGTGCGGGGTGTCGCCCAGGCTCACCTGCACGATATAGGCCGTCATGGTCTCGACGGCGAGCCGCGGATCGAAGGTGAGCCGCGGCTGCTGGCCCGCAGCGATGGTCACGATCATCGTTTCGCCAATCGCCCGCGAGGTGGCTAGTGTTACCGCCGCCGCAATGCCGGAGCGGGCCGTCGGCAGGATGACTTGGAAGATCGTCGGGAGCTTCTGCGCGCCGAGGGCGTAAGCGCCCTCGCGCAGGCTGACCGGTACGGCGTACAGGGCATCCTCACTGAGCGAGGAGATCATCGGGATAATCATGATCCCCATGACGATGCCGGGACTGAGGGCGTTGAACCCGGCCAAGCCGGGGATGAAGCTCTGGAGCAGCGGAGTAACGAAAATCAGCGCGAAGAAGCCGTAGACAATCGTAGGAATGCCGGCCAGGACCTCCAGTGCCGGTTTGATGACCCGCCGCACTCCTTCGGCGGCAAACTGGCTGAGGTAGATCGCGGCCAGCAGCCCGAAAGGTAGCGCGACCACAATCGCAATGGCCGAGGTGAGCACCGTGCCCGCGATGAGTGGCCAGATGCCGAAGTGCTTGTCCAGGAAGAGCGGCGTCCACTGGGTATCCAGGAAGAACTGTGCGAAGGACACAAGCCGGAAGAAGCCGATCGTCTCGAAAATGAGTACGCCGACGATCCCGGCAGTCGTGAGGATAGAGACAACACCGCAGGCACGCAGTACCAGCTCGATTAAACGCTCGCCAGGCGACTTGCGGCCGTGCAGTTGCTCCCGCACGGCCGTCCGCCGCCTGGCTCTATCCTGGGCTGCGACTCCGCTTGCCATGTCAATGCAATGCTGCTGCGTTAGCGGCGGCTGAGAAGTTCCTCGATGGTCACGCCGACTTCGGCGCCACCGGAGTAGACGGACCCGGTCACACGGTCATTGAAGCGCTGCAAGGCCAGGTCGTAAGCCTTGTCGGGCAACCGGATGTAACCGACTTCTTCCACCAGGGGCCGCCCCTGGGTCAGGTAGAACTCCACGAATGCCTGCACCTCCGGCCGGTCGGCGCCGGTCTTGCTGACGTAGATGAAGATCGGGCGGGCCAGGGGCTGGTAGGTGCCGTTGCCCACGGTCTCCAGGGATGGGGCGATGGCGCCTTGGCCGTTGCTCTCGTCGCCGTCGTCAATCGGCACAACCTTGAGCTTGTCTTGGTTCTCGACGTAGTAGGCAAAGCCGAAGTAGCCGAGCGCGTTCTCGTCGGTCGTGATCCCCTGAACGAGGACGTTGTCGTCTTCGCTGGGAGTGAAGTCGCCGCGGCTGGCCTGGGATTCGCCGTTGATCGCTTCGGTGAAGTAGTCGAACGTGCCGGAGTCAACGCCGGGGGCGAAGAGAGTGAGCGGCTTGTCGGGGAAACCGGGCCGAACGTCACTCCACTTCAGGACCTTGCCCTGGGCTTCCGGCTCCCAAATCTTCTTCAGCTCGGCGGTCGTGAGGTGATCCACCCAGGTGTTCTTGGGGTTGACCACCACGGCGAGGCCGTCGAAAGCAACGGGAAGCTCAATGAACTCGATGCTCTTCTCGCCGCAGAGGGTGACTTCCGAACTCTTGATCGGCCGGGAAGCGTCGGAGATGACAGTTTCGTTGCTGCAGAACTTCTTGAAGCCACCGCCGGTGCCGGAGACGCCGACGGTGATGCGAGCGCGGTTGACTTTCTGAAACTCTTCGGCAACGGCCTCAGTGATCGGGAAGACTGTGCTGGAGCCGTCAATGGCGATGATGGAGGTTGGCCCCGAAGTCGTTGTCGTTCCGCTTGTGCTCGTCTCGATTTCGCCACACGCAGCGAGTGCCAGCGCAGTGGCACTCAGGATTCCCACTCGTCCGATGTCTCGTCTCTTCACCTTGTCCTCCGTCTGTATTGGGTTGGAGCCACATCCTTCATTGAGAAAGTCTAGGGCGGCATTGTGACGGGACGGTGACAATGCCGTAACGCGAATGTGGCAGGTGATACCCCGGCCCGGAGCGTGCTGCGCGGCGCCGTCCTCTCACAGTAAGCCAGGAGATGGGGTGTGAGGAGCGTGGTGTCAGTAAGCAAGCCCCCCTATAGGTCCCCCGCTGCGGCGGGGGGACGGTCTCTTCCCTCCCCTGGAGTTGGCTCCGGGGGAAGGCGAGGGAGGGGGCCAGGCCGGGCATTGGCCCCGCTAGGCCGAGCGGATGCGGAGTGCCTGCCCGATACGGATGAGGTCGGGGTTGCTGATGGCGTTGTCGCTGACGATGGTATCCACCGTCAGCCCAAAACGGCGGGCGAGGGCACTCAAGGTATCCCCGGCCTGCACGATGTACGTCATCGCTGGCGCCGGTTCGGCGGCCGCCGCCACTGCTGGCGGCGCATCCGCGCAAGGAGTCACGCCGGCGGCGATTGCCGCGGCGATCTCCCGGCGTTTGCCAGGACACGCTAGGAACCGGCGCAGCCGGCCTGGATTGGTCAGGAACTCGCATTCGACGAGCACCGCCGGCATGGCGGTGAGGCGCAGCACCGCGAAATCGGCCGACTTGACGCCGCGGTTGACGTGGTCGGGGAACGCTGCCGCGAGGTGTCGCATGATGCGGTCGGCCGCGGATTTCCCCGCTGCCGAGCCGGGGAAGTGGAAGACCTCGATGCCCTCGGCCGCCGGATTCGCAGCGGCGTTGGCGTGGATGCTGATGAAGAGGTCGGCTGCGTGGCGATTCGCGTGCGCGGCGCGGGTAGCGAGCTGTAGTGACCGGTCGCGGCGGCGTGTGAGGAGTACGGAGTGGCCGCGGCACGCCAGCTCCTCCTCCAGCAGCAGCGCCACGTCCAGCGTGAAGTCGCACTCCTTCAGGGTGAGCGCCGGCTCGCTGGCGGCGGCCGGAGCGGTACCGATAGCTCCAGGATCGGTCCCGCCATGTCCGGGGTCAATGCAGATTTTCACCGTTTTAGCCTCCTGTCCGGGTGACGCAATGTGCGCGTGTGCTGCGCGTCACTCCGTGGGGGCCATATTGGCTCGGCGGTCTCCTTTACCAACCCCGTACCTCACCCCCCGGCCCCGTCGTGCTGGCACCGGCCGGAGTTCAGGGCGCCCACCAGGGACGCCCCTACTAGGGATGCGTTGCTAGGGCAGTGCCGGGTGGCTGTTGTAGGGGCAACCCTGGTGGTTGCCCGCGTCCCCTTGTGCAGTGGGGAGGGGGAGCGTGACCCAGAAGACCGAGCCGCGCGGTGTGGCGGCCTCTACGCCTACCTCGCCGTGCATGGCGAGCGCGAGGTGCTTGACGATGGCGAGGCCGAGGCCGGTGCCGCCCTCGTGCCGCGAGCGGCCAGTGTCCACGCGGTAGAAGCGCTCGAAGATGCGATCCCGGTGGTGGGGCGCGATGCCGGGGCCGTCGTCCGCCACCTCGATGCGGACGTGCCCCGGTTCAACGCTCCCACGAATCACAAGGTGCCCGTCAGTGAGCATGTACTTCACCGCGTTGTCCAGCAGATTGAGGATGATCTGATCGAGCGCGTCGGCATCCGCCTGAGCGCTGAGGTCCGGCGCCACGGTGAGGTCCAAGGAGAGGCCTTTGGCTTTCCGTTCCTGGTCAACGACCTCTAGCACCCGCTGCACTGCCGGTGCGATCAACACCGGTTCGAGGTGCAGCTGGTATTGGTCGGCCTCGATCTGGGCCAGCTCCAGCAGGTCGGCGACGATGCGGGTGAGGCGATCCGCCTGCCGGAGCAGCGCCTCGAGAAACTCCCGCGTATCCGGCGCATTGTCCGGGGCGCTGAGGAGCAAGGTTTCGGCATTGGCGCGGATGACGCTCACCGGCGTGCGAAGCTCATGCGAGACGTTGGTTACGAAATCGCGGCGGATCGTTTCGAGGCGGCGTAGCTCGGTCACGTCGTGCAGCACGATGACGCTGCCGCCGGTCAGCTGCTGGGGGGTGGCACTGGCCAGCACGCGCCGCGCGGTCACTGTCGGTAGGTCGAATTCGGTTGTTGACGGCGTACCGTCCTGGGCCTGCGCGACCAGGTCTTGCAGGGCCGGCACCCGGATGGTCTCCAGCAGTGTCCGGCCCAGCGGTGGCTCTGGCAAGTCCAGCAACGTGAGCGCGGCCCGATTGGCGAGGGTGATACGCTGCTCGGCGTCCAGCGCCAGGATCGCATCGGCAAGCCCTTCGAGCACCGCCGCGAAGCGGTCACGCTCGGTCGCCAGCGTGGTCACGGCTTGCTCCAAGTCTTCGGCCATGCGATTGAGTGAGCCGGCCAGGCCGCCAATCTCATCAGTGGTCGCAACGGCAATCCGCTGCTGGCGAGCACCCGCGGCCATGGCGCCCGCGTGCTGCACGAGCGACCGCAGCGTGCGCGAGAGAAAGTGCGAGGCGAGGCCACTCATGAAGACCGCAATCGCCAGCCCCAGCAGCCCGGCCACGCCGAGCAGCACGCGGAGCTGGTTGACGACCGGCTCGATTTCATCGAGCGGCGTGGCCGCGCGTACTACCGCCAGCCCATCCGCTCGCGCCAAGGGCACGGCGACGTAGAGCATGTCGGTGCGGAGCGTGGCGCTGAAGCGGCGGGCGACGCCGCGCCCGTTGGCCAGGGCGGCCACCACCTCCGGACGGCGGCCGTGGTTATCGAGCTGCTGGACCTGCTCGACGGTCAGCGCAGAATCTCCGAGTACGGTGCCGTCTTGGGCAATCACCGTCACCCGTGCGCTGGCCGCTTGGCCTAGCCGGTCGGCCAAGGGGTCAACCGTCGTCGGTGTGGACCAGTCGTTGAGCGACCGAAAAAGCTCACGAGCGGTGAGCGCGTACCGGTGCAGCTCCGCTTCAATTCTGGACACGAGCAGTTGGCGCAGTTGGTTTTCGAGGTAGGCGCCACTGGTCAGGCCGACAACGAGGATAAGGGCGACGGAGACCACGAACAAGCGTCCCCGGACGCCGAGGCTCAAGACTCTGCCCCCTCCGGCCGGGATCGAAAGCGATAGCCCACGCCGCGGATCGTCTCGATGTACCGGCCGGCCGGTCCGAGCTTCTCACGCAGGCGCTTGACGTGGGTATCTACCGTGCGCGTCGTGACGGCGGCGTCAATACCCCACACGTCGGCCAGGAGCGCGTCCCGGGTCTGTGCGCGTCCGCGGCGCGCGACGAACGTGGACAGCAGCTTGAACTCCAGTGCAGTCAGCCGCAGCTCCTCGTCGTCGAGCCAAGCTCGGTGCTCGGCACTATCCACCCGCAGGCGCTCGAACACCATCTCGCTCGCTGGCGGCGGCGACGCCATGCGGGTGCGACGGAGGATGGCGCGGATACGCAGCAATAGCTCGCGGATGCTGAACGGCTTGACCACGTAGTCGTCGGCGCCGATCTCGAAGCCCACGATCCGGTCGGTTTCCTGCGATTTGGCGGTGAGCATCACGATGAGCACGGAGCGCGTCCGCTCGTCCATCCGCAGTTGCCGGCAGACCTCGGTGCCCGGCATGTCCGGGAGCATCAGGTCGAGGAGAATGAGGTCCGGAACCGGGCCGCTGGCGACAAGCTCCAGCGCAGCCTGCCCGGAGTAGGCACTGCGGGTCTGATAGCCCTCGCGCCGGAGGTTGTATTCGAGCATCCTGACCAGGTCCGGCTCGTCTTCGACGATCAGGATTTGTTGCACCATGCCACCATCTCACCTTGCCCGCTGCGTCTACACCATCCTATAGACCATCGGACGGTGCGGACTGAGCGGCCCGCTCCACACCGCCGGCCATGATGTTGACCAGCTGGTGTAGATACGCCTCACGGTCGGGATCGTTCCGTTCTTTCCTGCGGATGACTTCCTCGTGGAGGACGAAGTAGAGCAGCGCGCCCATGAATTGCTTGGCGAGCCATAGCGGTTGTACGTGTTGTCGTGCTGAGTCGGGCAGCACGCGCTCGATAGCGGCCGCCAGCCCCTTTTGTGCCGGATCGGACAGTTCGGTCAAGTACTGCTGCCCCCAGTCCGAGCGCTGGTGAGCGGCCAGAAACAAGACCTCCAGCAATTGCTTCGACCGCAACTCAGCGACCCCCGACATAAATCCATGGCCGGCCGCGAAGAGTACTTCGCGTAGCGTGGCATTGCCACTCAGTTGGCTCACGCCGCGCTGTGATCCGACCGCGGCGGCGGTGAACAGTGCTCCGAGGATGGTCTCCTTGCTGGGGAAGTAGTGGTAGAGAGACGCCGGGCGGATGCCCACCGCTTCGGCGATAGCGCGCATGCCAGTGGCCTCGTAGCCGTGCTCCGCGAAGAGGGCGGTGGCTGCATCCAAGACGCGCTGCCGCTGCTCCTGGTGGTGCCTGGTTGGTCCGCGCGGTCGTCTTGCCATCTGGCACCTCCGGCTCACTCAAGCCGCGCCGCCCGCAGCTACTTGCACTCCCTGCCCCGCAGCGCTACCCCGATGCTGCCACTGCGGCTATAACGTGCTACAATGCCTAACGAACGTTCGTTGGAAAGGCTTGCTAGGTATGTTCTCGCTCCTCGCCGCTACCGTCGCTTCAAAGAAGGGTATCACGGGCATCATCCTATTCTGGCTGGTCGTCGTCTTCGCAGTTCAGGCGGTGGCTCCGCCGTTGAGCGAGGTAACGACCAACGAGCAGGAAAATTTCCTGCCGTCCGGTGCCGAGTCCCTGCGTGCCATCCAAGTCATAGCCGATAAGTTCCCGGCCACAGAGGGAATTCCGGCCATCCTCGTAGTTTCCGGGCCGCAGCCCTTCACTCCGCAAGAGCTGGCGGCTATCGAGCGGCTGGACGGTGTATTGCGCTCCGATGCCGCGCCGGAGGCTATCGCCTCCGTGCGTTCGGTCTACTCGGCGCCCCAGGCCAGGGAGGCGTTCGTCGCTCCCGACGACCAGACGATGATGCTATTCCTGACGGTTACCGGCTCGCCATCCGAGGATGGGTTCAGCGAGGCGGTTGACTGGGTTCGGGAGCAAGCTCAGGTCGTAACCGATGGCACTGCCTTGGAAGTGGCAGTTACCGGGCCGGCCGGGATCTCGACAGACGCAGTGAAGGTGTTCCAGGGAATCGACTTTCGGGTCACGATAACGACCGTAGCCCTCGTGCTCGTGATACTCCTGGCGGTCTATCGGTCGCCGTTGCTGGCCCTCCTGCCTATCGTGTGCGTGAGTTGGGCCCTGCTGATCGCTCAGTCGGTCGCGGCGCTGCTGGCGGATGGACTGGGCCTGCCGCTCAACGGGCAGACGACGGCGGTGATGTCTGTACTACTGTTCGGTGCCGGCACGGACTTCACACTCTTCATTGTGGCGCGGTACCGCGAAGAATTGGGTCGGCAGCCGACCCGCTGGGAGGCCATACGGGTGGCGATGAGCCATGTCGGGCCGGCGATCGCTTCGAGCGCCGGAACCACGGCGGTGGCGATGATAGCGCTCTTACTCGCGACCTACGGATCGTTCAGAACACTGGGTCCCATGCTTGCCGCGGCTGTCATGATCATGCTTGCCGTAGGGCTGACGTTGATCCCGGCCCTGGCCGTGCTGCTCGGACGGGCAGCGTTCTGGCCCATGAACCCACAACAGACTTCGGGACAGGCAAGTTCCTTCTGGAGTCGTGTGGCGGCGCTGGTTGTCCGACGGCCTGGCGTCGTGCTTGGCACGACCGTCATGCTCTTGATTGTGAGTACCCTCGGTGTACCGACGATCAAGCCGAGCTTCAACTTCCTCGAAGGATTCCCGGCTGACATGGACTCGCGTCGCGGCTTTGAGATGCTGCAGCGGAGTTTCCCGGCCGGCGAGCTGGCGCCGACACAGGTCGTGGTCGCGACCGAAGACGGGAATGTGTACGAGCATCTCGCGGCTCTGGATGCGCTGGCGGCGGCTCTGGATAGTGAGCCGACGGTCCTGCGGGTGAGTGGCCCCACGCGGCCGTTCGGTGCGGCCCTTCCACTCAGTGCCGAGGCGCTCCAGGCCGGCATTAGCAGCCTGCCTCAAGAGGTCTGGCAGGGCGGTCCACCGCCACGCAACTTGCCGCCGGAGCAGCAGGCCGTCCTCGGGGTCTTCTTTGCCGGCCAACGCTTTGTCTCGCCCGATCGGACCACAGCACAACTCGAGGTCGTGCTCGACCGCGATCCCTACAGTGTGCCGGCGCTGGATCAGATCAGTCGCCTCCGCGACATAGCGCGGCGTGCAATCGCAACGACCGACCTGGCCGGCACGGAGGTGCTCGTCGGTGGGCAGACGGCCACGCAGGCCGATACCCGCGCCTCGGTCAATCGGGATGCTCAGGTGGTGGGTCCTATCGTCATCGCCGCCATCTGGGTGATCCTCGCGATGCTGCTCCGCAGCCTGGTGGCGCCGACGTATTTGGTCATCAGCGTGCTGTTGAGCTTCATGGCGGCGCTGGGTTTGTCCAGCATGATATTCCAGAACGTCCTTGGCCACGCCGGGGTCGGGTACCAGAACGGTGTCTGGATGTTCATCTTCCTCGTGGCGTTGGGGGTGGACTACAACATCTACATCATGTCCCGCGTGCGTGAGGAAGTGGGTCGCAACGGGTTGGTGGAAGGGACCCGCCGCGCCGTCAGCCGCACCGGCGGAGTGATTACCTCGGCGGGCATCATCCTCGCTGGCACCTTCTCGGTCCTGGCTACGCTGCCACTGCGCGACATTGTGCAGTTGGGCTTCGCGGTAATGCTGGGGGTGCTGCTTGATACGTTCGTCGTCCGCGCGCTGCTGGTGCCGAGCATCGTGATGCTGCTCGGTCGCTGGAACTGGTGGCCGACGCGTCGCTTGGCGGCGGACGCGCCAGCCGACGCATAAGCCCCGTGCCGCTGCCGCGCAGGTAGCCCGGCTCCGCGCTTCCCGACTTGCTGGCGGGTTTTTGGATAACTGTTACCATCACCGGCTAACATCCTCCGGGAGATTAGTTGGCCATGTTTGCCTTCCTCGCCGCTGCCGTCGCCTCCAAGAAGGGTGTCACGGGCATCATCCTGTTCTGGCTGGTCGTGCTCATCACAGTACGGGTGGTGGCGCCACCGTTGAGCGAGGTGACAACCAACGAGCAAGAAGATTTTCTGCCGGCTGGCGCCGAGTCTCTGCGCGCCTTCCAGGCCCTAGCCGACAAGTTCCCGGCTACGGAAGGGATTCCGGCCATCCTCGTAGTGCAGGGCCCGCAGCCGTTCACGCCGCAAGAGTTGGCGGCCATCGAGCGACTGGACGGCGTGTTGCGCGCCGATACTGCGCCGGAGCCGATTACGTCCGTGCGTTCGGTCTTCTCGGCACCCCAGGCGAAGGCGGCATTCGTCGCCCCCGATGACCGGACGATGATGCTCTTCGTGACGGTCACCGGCTCCCCGTCCGAGGAGCCGTTCGGCGCGGCGGTGGACTGGGTTCGGGAGCAAGCGACGGCTGCCACCGCCGGCACCGCCTTGGACGTGGCCGTGACCGGGCCGGCGGGTATCGCGACCGATGCCGTGCGCGCGTTCCAGGGTATTGACTTCCGGGTCACGCTGACGACGGTAGCCCTCGTACTCGTGATCCTCCTGGCCGTCTATCGGTCGCCCTTGCTTGCCATCCTGCCGCTCATCTGCGTGGGCTGGGCACTGCTCATCGCCCAAGCGGTCGCGGCATGGCTGGCGGATGAGTTGGGCATCCTCCTCACCAGCCTGGCACCCCCGGTGATGTCTGTGCTGATGTTCGGCGCCGGCACGGACTTCGCGCTGTTCATTGTGGCCCGCTACCGGGAGGAGTGGGGCCGGCAGCCGACCCGCTGGGCGGCCATGCGGGTGGCCATGAGCCACGTCGGGCCGGCCACCGCCTCCAGCGCCGGCACCACGACGGTCGCCATGGTGGCGCTCTTGCTGGCGACCTACGGCCAGTTCCAGTCGCTTGGTCCCATGCTGGCCATCGCCACCTTCATTATGCTGTTGGTGGGGCTGACGTTGATCCCGGCGCTCATTGTGCTACTCGGCCGGGCAGCGTTCTGGCCGCTGAATCCGCAGCAGAGCGCGGGCCAGGCGAGCACCTTCTGGAGCCGCGTGGCGGCGCTGGTCGTGCGGCGCCCCGGCGTGGTGCTCGGTGTCACGCTCGTACTCTTGGTGGCCGGCGCCTTGGGTGTGCCGACGCTGAAGCCGAGCCTCAACTCCCTGGAGGGACGACTCCCGGCCGACACGGACTCGCGGCGCGGGTTCGAAATGCTGCAACGGAGCTTCCCGGCTGGCGATCTGGCACCAACGCAGGTGCTCGTCACGCCGGATGATGGTGACGTATTCCAGGAACTGGCAGCTTTGGATGCGCTCACGGCGGCTTTGGCGGAGGTCCCGGGGGTGCTGCGGGTGAGTGGGCCGACGCGGCCGTTCGGTGAGGCGTTGCCAATGAGCGCCGCGGCGCTCCAGGCGGCCATTGTCAGTCTGCCTCAGGAGGTGCTGCAAGGTGGCCCACCGCCACGCAATCTACCCCCGGAGCAGCAGGCCCTCCTTGGCGTGCTCTTGGCCGGTCAACGCTTTGTCTCGCCGGATCGGACGACGGCGCAGTTGGAGGTCGTGCTCGACCAGGACCCCTACGGTTCGCTGGCAATGGATCAAATCGGTCCCATCCGCGACGCCGCGCGGCGGGCGCTGGCGACATCCGATCTGGCTGGCGCGGAGGTGCTCATCGGAGGGGCGAGTGCATTACAGGCCGATATACGCGCCGCGATCAACCGGGATGCTCAGGTGGTCGGTCCCATCGTCATTGTCGCTATCTTGATCATTCTAATCATGCTGCTCCGTAGTCTGGTGGCACCAGTGTATCTCGCAGCCAGCGTGGTGTTGAGCTTCCTGGCGGCACTCGGTCTGTCCACGCTGATTTTCCAGAACGTGCTCGGTCACGCCGGGTTTGCGTACCGGAACGTGGTCTGGCTGTTTATCTTCCTGGTGGCGTTGGGGGTGGACTACAACATCTACATCATGTCGCGGGTGCGCGAGGAAGTCGGCCGCGCCGGCTTGGTGGAGGGCACCCGGCGCGCGATCAGTCGGACCGGCGGGGTCATCACCTCGGCGGGCATCATCCTGGCCGGGACCTTCTCGGTCTTGGCCACCCTGCCGCTGCGCGACTTGGTGCAGCTGGGCTTTGCGGTGATGCTGGGGGTGCTGCTGGATACGTTCGTCGTGCGTGCGCTGCTGGTACCGAGCATCGTGATCCTACTCGGCCGCTGGAATTGGTGGCCAGCGCGGCGCGTGGCGCCGGCGGCGGAAGCGCCGGCCGCCTGACGCTGACACGCTGGGGCTGCACCATCCGCCAGCGGCTATGATGGTGCAGACTCAGCGGTCAGGAGGACGGCTATGCCGACGCTGCGCGGCCACATTTATGACGCCGGGACCGGGGCCATCCTACAAGCCCGGGTCCATGTCCTCGAGAGCACCGGCAAGTTCCGGGCGCCACCGGACGCGCTCCTGAAGGTCGGCGGTGGGCCGCCGTTCTTCTATAGCGACGGCTCCTTCGCGCTCGACCTGCTCTGCGGACCGGCCGACGTGGTGGTCGAGCGGGGCACCGAGTACCGGCCCCTGCTGCGAAGGGT
>JAJDZR010000224.1 GCA_022824545.1 Chloroflexota bacterium | reverse complement strand
GTGCGTGTCGACGGCGCAGGCGATCCTGCGCGGCGGCGGCTGGCCTGCAGAGGTCGCCGTGGATTGGCGATTAGGCGCTCCCGGCCCCTTTGTCGTGGATGAGGCGGTCAGCGGGGCGCTGTTCTTGGAGATTGACATATTGGAGATAGTGCAGCGCCAACTCACGCAGGTCGAGCCTCCTGCCGGCATGAGAGCGACCGCCGAGGGTATCGACCTGCTCTTGGGACTAGCTGCCAGCGACCTCGGCCGTCGCGGACATCTCAACATCTACGTGACCCACGATGCCATCCTGGCCGTCCTGGTTGCCTATCTGTACAGGCTGTCAATAGACGAGGTCGGGTGGCCCGGCTACCTAGATGGTCTATTGCTGTGGCGCTGCGGGGAACGGCTCCACTTCAACTGGCGAGGACTAGAGCCGGGTTCTCAGTCACTCTGCGGTTAGCTTGACCGCCTACCTGGGTGAGGCAATGTGGGCTCCGCCCATTGTACTCCTGGTACTTGCCTCGCCGTGCGCCCCGCCGCCGTTTACGGTAGGTACCACCGACATCGAGTTGTGGCTCGGTAGCCTCTCGGCGCAGCAAGGCCTCTCGATTCCTGTGGTTTGACGCGCTATGGCGGAAGAACGTAAGGAGCGTCACGCTCGCTCTAGCCGCAATCCACTATGGAACTGGCTCTCTGAGTCGTCCCCTTGTGTACCCGGGAGCCGCTCAGTGCTATCAATACCCTTCACGTTCCCCGCTGTCCGCTACGGCAACTGGGCGACAAGCCTTTCCACTTCTATGTGGGCTAGGAAATCGACCGCTGCTCTAATGTCCTCTCGGGTAAGACTCGGCACCTGCTCGCCTAGCAGAGTGAGTGTTGGAGGATCATTTTGGGTGATGGTCAATAAGGGTCCCTTCAATAGCTGCAAAAGAGGAGAAGGCGGAGGCAGCGGCGCTTCCTGAGGTTCGAACTCGAAGGCAAGATGGACCATCGGCTGCCCACCGGAACCGCGATACAGGATTGTGCCCCTATGGAATGCTAAGAGGTTCGCCTGCGACGCGGAGCGAGCGATCAATGACGCGGATACGCCATGAATGAGACGAGCGGCGGTGACTCCTTCGTCTTCATTCGATCCTGGTTTATTCAGGAACATGATGATAGACGCCGCCGATTCGGGGGCGTCGTCTTGAACACCGCGAAGATAACCTGCCAATTGCGCGCTGAGTTCTTGTGTAACGAGTTGGGCCTCAACAGTCACGAGCAGCACCCACCGCTCCCATGCGTCAAGACGCTCAATGTCGAAGAGTTTCCTGATCGCATCGGCTCTCCGGCGGGCAGGTTTGTCCCCTTCCGGCAGGAACGGTCCAAAGTAATCCAGGTTCACTACGTCGAAGTACCAACCCAGGTGATTTGATGCTGGCCGGTGGTCCGATGCTGGCCGGGGCATACTTACCCACGGTCGATACCATTCACCCCCTCGCTGCCAGCCCCAGCCGCGGTCACAGAGTATCACGAGATCTATTTCACCGTAATGAGGTGTGAAGCGAAGGTCGGGCATCTCCATGCTTACGGTCTCATCCATCGCAAGGAGGTTGCGCTTGCTCCGTTCAACCCCAGCCACTTGCCCAAGCAGATGCCCCCAAGACTTGATATCCTCTAGGGCAGCGCCCGGCAACCCGAAATAGTTCAGGGGATTTCGCCGAAATGTATGCAGTCGCTCCAACAGTGGGAGGTCGACCCAGTCCCGAATAAAGTCCTTGTCCGAGCTAGAACGATAGGTACGTTGTGGAGCAGTCATGTTGGATGGCATTTAGCTAAGTTCAGGGTGGTTACTGAGAGCTTCCGCAACAGCACGAAGAAGGTTCTCGTACGCCTCGCCGCGTCCTCCTAAACCACTTCGAAGACCGTTGTCAATTGCTTGAATCAGCGCGCGTTCTCGTGCCGATGCTGGCAGGAAGCCTTTTTGAGCAAGAGCCTCAAAGAGGCTCACAGGAGCGTTCGGAGACCAACCCAGATGAGAGCGCAATTGGGGATTTACATACCTGAGTAACCAGTGACGCCATGTGGTATATTCACATGGATAACAGTAAGCAGTGGCCGCCGAGCCTCATTGCTTTCTTCAAGCTCTGTCCCGACGCTGCCGCGGCCGAACGACAGTTGATCGCGCAACGCTGGCCCGATGGTATCCGCTGCCCGCGCTGCGGCTCCGCGCAAGTCCAGGAACGGACTACGCACCCCACGATGCCGCACCACTGCCGCGCGTGTCGGCGCTTTTTCTCGGTTCGCACCGGCACGATCATGGAGGACAGCAAACCCGACTATCAGCAGTGGGCGCTGGCCACCTACTCCAACACAGCAAGAAGGGGATCAGCAGTCGCCCCCTCGCTGAGGCTTTGGGCATCACCCAAAAGTCCGCGTGGTACCTGGCACACCGTATCCGCACCTCCTGGCAGGTGGCCCCGGCGCCCTTGCCAGGCACGGTAGAAGCCGATGAAACCTATATCGGCGGCCGCGAGCGCAACCAGCATCACGACAAGAAGGGCACCAAGCCGAAGATGCCGGTCGTGGATGCGAAGTCACGCGAGACGGGTTCAGGTGACGGCTACCGTTGTGCCAGCGGTCACGAAGCCGCTATCCACGCCTGGGTGTCGCGCCACGTGAGCGCGGGCGCCCGACTGTTTACGGACCAGTCCCCGGTCTACCGCGGCGCGCCCGTTGCCGAGCATCGCACCATCAACCACCAGCGCAAGCAGTACGTGGACGGGGAGGTCTGGACCAATGGCGTTGAAAGCCACTGGGCGCTAATGAAGCGCGGGTATCACGGAACGTACCACTGGTGGGTCGTCAAGCACATGCAAAGGGTAAGGAGCCTAAGGAAGGGACGGGGCTCCGCTACTCTCTGGCTTGGATGACGACGCGGCCGCCGTCCCGGACCTGGATGCTCAGGTCGTGGCGGTCCAGGAGGCGCATGCCGACGAGGGGCGTGGTGTCGGCAGCGTCGGCCTCGGTGTATACCGCCTGGCCGTCCCAGAGCACGACAATGCCGTAGGAAGGAAAGGTTACTTCGCTGCCGTCGGCCAAGGTCGCCCGGTTGCCGGTTAGGAAGGGCAACCCCAGTTCCGAAACCAGCCCGGGCGGCAACGTGAGGAAGCCAGTGAAGCCGGTGTCTATCACGGCCTCAATCTCCCTTGCCGGCCCCGAGGGGCCTTGGACGGCCAGGGTCACGACCGGTTCATAGGCGGCGTTCACCACGCCTTCGATCACTCGGCTCTCCGCAGGGGACGCCCCCCAAAGTGGTACATCGCCTGGTGCCCGACCCGCACGGACCAGACGTCAATCGCTTCCGGGCGTTGCGCCCGCAGGCTGTCCGTCGCGGCAATCACGTTGTCGCCAATGGCCCAGTTGCCGCTGTCCACGTCTATGGAGACGACCTCCCCGTGGTGGGCGGCCTCGACCTGCGCACGGATGTCGCGTTCGTATATCTCGTCGCCCAGGTGGGCGATCTCGTCCAACGGGCGGGTCGGCACGGTGGGCCTATGTGATTGCGTCGGTGTTGGGGCTTCTGAGGCTCTCATACGGTCCCCCTTCAAAGGCATGCCTCTACTAACTACAGACTGCCATCTTGCGGACAACTGCGGCAATCCGAAAACCCTTGTGGTCCGGCGCCTCAGGGCGCACAATAGTCGGGTCGAGGGGTTTGGCAGGCTTACCTGGCCAAACGCGAATCACCCAACCAAGAGTTCGCAGTTCACTACGCCTCGGCCCAGCTTGACGCTCCCTCGGTCCCTCCGGCCCTACGCATCACACTACAGGAATCGAGAGGCCGCGCTGCGCCGACAGGCTACCTTGGCGGGGCCACAGCCGGCCCGGCGCATCGGCTTTGTCGGAATGCTCCTCGGGCACCAGCCACTTGACCGCCAGGCTCGCGTCCACGACCATGAGGGTATTCACAGGATGTCCTTGAGTTGAGCAACCCTAATGTCGCGGGCGTCCCGAATCAAGTCCACTGCGCTGCCTGGCAGCACTGGTGGGTGCTGAGGCCCTTGCGCGCGGCCACGGCCTGCAGGCGGCGCTGCACCGGCGGGTCCAGGTCGAGGGTGATGCGCTGCTTCGTGGCTACCATTGTTGCTCGCCCCTCACGCCAACGGGCCTACAATAAAGTTAGGGCAAACCGGGCAAGGCGTCAACACTTCAACTCTAAGCGCGGCCACACAAGAGGCCGGCATACAGGGACATTCGGGAAGCTGTCTGCAGGCAGTCCTGGGGTTAAATGCAAAAAGCCCGCATACAGGGGTAAGGCAGGGGAGGCCATCGCGCTGCCTGCGATGGCCTCCCGGGCTTGTCCATGTATATGGGCCTTTTGCGTTTAACCCGGCCCCCCCTGTGAGCAGCCCGCCCGAACGTTCGTCTATACAGGTCGCTCTTGTTGCCTCATCGGGGGGAACGGAGTACCGGCGGCTTGATGCTGCCAGCGTGGCCGAGAGCGCGGCGGCGGGCCGATCTCGCGTGACAAAGGCGTCAGTCGCAGCCGCGCCCACCGGGGATGACAGGCGTTCTCCAAGGCTGAGATGGCCCGGTGTGCATCAGCCTGCGGATAGGCGCCTCACGTCTTCGACCGCTCGCTCGTAGGTGGCCGCGAAGCTCATCTCCGAGAGCCACTTGCGGAACGACTCATTGTCGCTGAACTGTTTGAAGAGCTCGGTGTGGTCGGCGAGGAGCTCGGTCATCGCTCGTTGCAGGGCCCTGTCGTGCTCGATGCGGGCATTCTGCCGGTCGGAATTGGCGGCGGCATTCTGATACGCCTGGTCGGCGAGGACCTTCGCCGGCAACTCCTCAGTGATGACCTGCCTTATCTTATCGTCGTCGTTCCAGGCGATGTTGCCAAACCGGTCGTTGAAGTCCCGGATGATACTTGAGAGCCGGTCAAGCTCCGGCTCGACCTTGTGACCACCGTCAACCGTCGGCACCGGCTCAATCTCGGCATCCGCGTCGGGAAGTTGGATGTCTCGGGCCGCCTGCTTCTCCACGCGGTAGCTGTCCATGTCAATGGTCTCGAGGATCCCTTTCGACAGGTCCTCCTCAATAGGGGCCGGTAGCTTGGGGACGAGAAAGCTCAGGAAGATGGATAATTGCTCCCATTCGGCATTGGTGTACGGCAGAATGGCCGCGAGGAACCCGTAGGTCCGCAGGAACGCCTTCGCCTGGCCCTTGAACTCCACCTGGCCATCTTCATCCAACTGCTCACGGTAGACCGCGACGCAAGCGTCGAGGATCGGGTCGAGCCGGTCGCGGTCGGCGTTCTCCAGGTAATTCCCGACGAGCTTGTCTACCTGTTCTTGACTGTAGACCTGGTAGCCATCAAGCGTGTCCTTCAGGTCGTGCAGTTTATCGGGGTCGGTCTCATCCGCGAGAATCGTGGTCCGGTAGTAGTTGGCAAAGGCCTTTTGGATCGTACCAGTATCGTTGAGGAAGTCCAGCACGAAGGCGTCATGCTTCTTGGGGTGCGACCGGTTGAGGCGGGAGAGCGTCTGCACCGCCTTGACGCCGGCGAGTACCTTGTCCACGTACATCGTGTGCAGCAGTGGCTCGTCGTAGCCGGTCTGGAACTTGTCGGCGCAGACCAGGAACCGATACGGGTCCTGCTGTATCGCTTCAGCGATCCGATTTGACGAGAAGCCGTTGAGGGATGCCTCAGTAACCGGCACGCCTCCGTATTCATACTCGCCGGAAAAGGCGACGATGGCTTGGTAGGGACTGCGGCGTTCCCGCAGGTAGCTGCGGATCGCGTCGTAGTAGCGGATGGCCCGCCCGATGCCGTCCGTGACCACCATGGCCCGCGCCTGTCCACCGATCTTCTGCAGCGCAAGTACCTGCTCGTGAAAGTGGTCCACCATGATCTCGGCCTTGAGACGGATGGCGTGCTCGTGGTTCTCGACATAGCGGCGCAGCTTCTTCCTAGCCCGCTTGGTATCGAACTCCGGGTCACCGGCCACCGTCTTGACCAGTCGGTAATAGCTGTCCACCGGTGTGTAGTGTTTCAACATGTCCACGATGAAGCCCTCCTGGATCGCCTGCTTCATCGTGTAACTGTGGAAGGGCCGATGCTGCACCTGCCCATCGGGCTGCGGCTCCGGCGCCCCGAAGATCTCCAGCGTCTTGTTCTTGGGGGTGGCCGTGAACGCAAAGTAGCTGGCGTTGGGTAGGAGCTTCTGCGATTCCATGTACCGGTTGATCTTGTCCTCCGCAGTCTCTTCCGCCGCCGCCGCCCCAGCTTCCCCTAGCACTCTCGAGATAGCCGCTGTCGTGCGTCCACCCTGGCTGGAGTGGGCCTCGTCAATGATGATGGCGAAGCGGCGCCCCCGCTGCTCGTTGCCGATCTCATCGAGGATGAACGGGAACTTCTGCACGGTGGAGATGATGATCTGCTTGCCGGCCTCGAGGAACCGGCGCAGGTCGCCGGAGCGCTCGGCATGGTCCACGACGGAGGCGACCTGGGCGAACTGCCTGATGGTGTCGCGGATTTGCTGATCCAGAATTCGCCGGTCGGTGACGACGATGATCGAATCGAAAATGCGCTGGCCATCCGCCGCAAGCCCGACCAGTTGATGCGCCAGCCAGGCGATGGAGTTCGACTTGCCGCTACCGGCCGAGTGTTGGATCAAGTAACGCTGGCCGACACCCGTAGTGGAGACGTCGGCCAGCAACTGGCGGACCACTTCGAGTTGGTGGAAGCGCGGCCAAATCTGCGTCCGCTTCCTGCGGTGCGTCTTGGCATCCCGGCTCTCGACGACCTGCGCGTAGTTCTCAATGATGTCGGTCAGGCCATCGCGCGTGAGCACGCGCTTCCACAGGTAGTCGGTCTTCAGCCCGTCTGGATTCGGCGGGTTCCCGGCGCCATCGTCCCAGCCCAGGTTGAAGGGTAGGAACCAGGACGCCTTGCCCTGGAGGTGGGTGCAGAAGCGCACCTCGTGGTCGTCCACGGCGAAGTGAACGAGGCAGCGTCCGAACTCAAAGAGCCGCTCGCGGGGGTTGCGGTCCCGCTTGTACTGCTCGACGGCGTCCTCGACCGTCTGCTTGGTGAGGCTGTTCTTCAGTTCGAAGGTGGCCACCGGCAGGCCGTTGATGAACAGGCACAGATCGAGGGCCAGTTGGGCATTGTCGTGGCTGTAGCGCAGTTGGCGCGTGACGCTGAAGCGGTTCTGTGCGTAGAGGTTCCGCGCCCGCTTGTTGCCCGGGGAAGGGGTGCCGTAGAAGAGGTCGAGCGTGTGCCGCCCGTGCTTGAGCCCCTGACGGAGCACGGCGATGGTGCCGCGCTGGGCGATCTGCCCTTGGAGACGGGAGAGGAACTTGCGCCGGGTGGGGCCGTCCTGGTCGAGGGCCAGCGCCGCGGCCGCGTCGGGCTGGGTAGTCCGGAGGAAGGCGGCGAGCTGGGCGCGGTCCACGCAGAACTCGCGGTCGTAGTCGTGGGGGCGGCCACAGCGCCAGCCGGCGCCATAGCTGGCGGGCCGCTCGCGCACACCGCCGGCTGGCGACGGATCGCAGGGATGACCCGCCAGCGCCGAGCAGATGAGCCGTTCAAGGCCCGTTTCGCTGGTGTCGGTGGTCACGCTAGCACTCGTCCATTTTCAGACCGGGACTTCCGTGAATTCTCCGGGGCGAATCTCAGTGAGGGCCGTGCGAATCTCTGCTGTACGCGGTCGTATGTTGGGCCATGCGGTAGAGAGTAGCACGATAACCGCCAGCCGCCTGCCCCTTAGGTTCTGCTGATACCGCATACTCTGATCGGTGGTAATGAGGACTTCGTAGCCTTCCTGCTCGGCCTGCTCGAGCAGGTCTCCGTTGGCCAACCGATCCCACCCCTTGTCTGCCGCCGTAGCGACTAAGTGTCCGGGGAGTTCCCGCCTGAGAGGCCTGGGCGTGCCGTGATCAAGCAGTATCTTCAAGGCTGCTCACCGGCACCGACACCTTCAGGGAGTCGGCCACGTGTTGCAGGACGGCTCGCACCTTCCATTCGTCCACGGGCGCGAACCACTCCATGAACTCCTCGACGGTGGCGCCGGCCTCCAGGTTCTCGAACAGGGTGGATACGGGCAGTCTGCTGTCGGTGAAAAGCCAAGCGCCGCTGACCTTGCCTGGGATTTTTTCCACCCCAGGGCACTTCGACCAATCAATCATATTCTCACCTCCCCTGCGGTTGTCGGTACTTCCTCGGCGTCGTAGATTTCTTCGTCTAGGCCGTCCGCCAGTGAGCCACCCTGCTCAATCGGGTCCTGGTCATCTGCTGCCTCCGGCAGCCGCGCCGCTGCCGCCCGCACATCCAGTTTGCCGGTCACCACGTCGGCGATCAACCGCGTGCGGTATTCCCGCAGCAGCTCGATCTGGCGGCGGGTGTAGGCAAGGGTGGTGTCAATGGTGGCGGTAGTCTCGTCGAGGTAGCGGGCGATAGCGGCTTGCTCGGAGAGGGGCGGGAGTACAACTCGGAAGCGTTTGATGTCCTGGCAGGTTAACGCGGCTTTCGTGCTCCCAGAAGCACCGCTGATCGCACGAAGTTCGCTGTATGCTGCGGTCAGACACAGGTGAAGGTAATTAGAAGATACTCGTGCGGTCGTTGGTGTTACGTAAGCCACGTGCTGGTTTATCGTTGCATCCATCGAGAGTACAGCCGCCATGCCTCTCGTCCTGCCCTGTCCTGTAATTCCGACCAACACACTACCTGAACGTACACGTGGCAAGTGGCACTCGCGTAGCGCCAAGTCCGTAACGAACTGGTCAGCCCTCGTAATTGTGCCTTGGTTGACACTGGAACTATTCAACCAAGGATGTGTCCCATCGGACCAGTACGCGGCATTACCACGTGAAGGTGTAGAGCCGTTGCCCACTTTGGAGAGGTGTCCCACTCGCCGCACCTCCCAATGCTCCGGCACATCGCCGAGCCAATCGACGCCGGAGCGTTTGAGGGGAACGTTGGGGGCGAGGCCGCGGGTGACGGCCTGGTGGATCATGGCCTGCTTCTGCTCCTCCAGCAGGGCGATGAGCCGCTCCTTGCCGCTGATGTAGCGGCGGATGCGGTCGTCGGCGTGGTCGAGGTAGCGGACGATGGCTGCCTGCTCGGCGGGGGGTGGGAGAGGGATTGGTGCTCCGAGGAACGCCTCGTCGGTCAGTTGCAGGCGTGAAAGCCAGATACCTTTTGAGCGCACTTGCAGTTCCCACTGAAAAGGAATTGACCGGACAAGGTGATGGATAAGACGTGTGTAGCTCTTGAACTTTGATCGTAGGCGGTAAACACCGTAAGCAGAACTGACAATTCCATGATGCCGTGACACCCCTAAACCGTGTGCCCAAGCCCAGAGGCTATTGATGACCAGGTCCCCAGGCCAGCAGAGCTTGTATCCCACATATGATTCCGCCCTGAACATCGTCACACTGGCGGATTTTCTAGGGACGACGCCTCGCTCTGCGGAGACGGTAAGCAATTCCTCCCTTCCAGTATGGGACCGAACATCAATGGATTGGAACAGCGCCTTGCCTCGCCGTATCTCCCAATGGGTTGGCACGTCGCCGAGCCACTCCACACCGGAGGTCTGGTAGGCGGAGTAGGAGTCAACACCAGGGGGCACTCTAGTCTCTCCATCCTTGGGAGCAGGAACCACTTCGGTTGCGCCCGAAGTGAGGCCGCGAGTTTACAGGAGGGGCTCCATCCCTGCGCACGAACGCTTGATGAATCCAGCTTCGGATATCAGTAGCACTGTTCGACCAGTTATAGACAACGGCATAAGGGTTGTTGCCAACAACATTGTCAGCAAGGCGTGGCGGAACTAGATTGAGGCTGTAGCGTGATGCACTGGCATTGGGATGGTGGGGCAGTAGGATTCCTAACAAACCACACCGTGGGTTCAAGCTCGTAGCCCTTAGTGAAGAGCCAATCTCCCAATCGACGTGTTTTCTCTGCCAGGTGCAGGGACCTATCAATACAATGGTGACTGTCGCGTCCCTAATGAAACTGTCTCGGATTAGCTGGCGGATGGTTTCGGTGGCAAGGTTGGCATCGTCAATGTCCCCATCGCCAACCGACTCGTCCACGATGTCGTCGCCCATCAATCGAATGAACCAATCCTTGTATGCTTGGTCTTCGTGATGGAAGCTGATGAATACTCTGTGTCTAGGAAACTGATACACAGCTATACTCCCGTGGTCCCTTCCAAGTCCGTGAGGTCCTCTACTCCCGCAATCTCCGCCAGCATCCGGTTGTAGTTCCCAAGCTCTACCTGCAAGCTCCCCAGCTCTTCCCGAAACTGCATTCTCTTTTCCTCTTGATCGAAGGCTCCGGCCAAGCTCTCCCTGTGCCACTTCGCCGTGAAGGGCCGTATGATCTGGTTAAGCACGGGAACCGCCACCTTGCTGAACTGTATCGATGCCCGCCCATGGTGGCGCAAGATTTCTCGGGTCGCTGGGGCCAGCGAATACACGCTTTCTAACGCAGCCTGCTCATCTCCGGATTCAGGTGGAAGTGGCTGAGTAACGATCCTCGTGAGCATCTCCACGTACAGGTCCCACGCGGCATCTCTGTCAGCTTCCTGAAATGAGACTTCAAGCTGGACCGCCTTGAGGTTCAAACTCACCTTCTCTAGCTTGAATTTCCTGAAGAGGTTGCCCAGATTCATACCTATCCACCTCCTACAATATCCACCAGCAATCCCTCCGTCTCCCGGTCCAGCGCCAGGATGTCGGCTCTAATCTCCTCCAGCGGGCGTAGCGGCTGGGGCCGGTAGAAGTAGCGGGTGAAGCTGATCTCGTAGCCGATCTTGACGCGCTCCGGTACGTACCAGGCGTCGGGGGCGTAGGGCAGCACCTCGCGGCGCAGGAAGGCGGCCACGCCGCCGGCCTCCGTGAGCGGCACCTGCTCGGTATCGCGGAGGTCGGGGTCCGGCTCGTACTGTACGACGGCGGGACGGCCGATGACGGTAGCCGGGAACCGGCCGCGTAGCGGGTCCGCCTCGACGCTGCGCCGGAGGACGCGCTTGATGACCGGCGGGGCGGTTTCCGCGCGCTCGGCCGTATCCTTGAGCGCCTTGATCTCCTGGGCCTTGTAAACCCGTTCGGGGTCAATGCCCCGCAGCCGCAACGGTCGCTCGACCGTGACCTTCCGGTAGCCGAAGGCGGCGTTGGGGAAGATCTTCGACTGCTCGGTCTCCTCGAAGGCGAGGAAGGTATCGCAGATGCGCCGGATGTCCGCGTCCGATAGCTCGCAGTTCTTGTCGCCGAGGTTCTTGCGGAGCGGCTGGGACCACTGCGTGGCGTCAATGAGCTGTACTTTGCCCTGGCGATGTGCGGGCTTGCGGTTGCTCAACACCCAGATATAGGTGGCGATGCCGGTGTTGTAGAACATGTTGAGCGGGAGGGCGACGATGGCTTCAAGCCAATCGTGCTCGATGATCCAGCGGCGGATGTTGCTCTCGCCCTGCCCGGCATCGCCGGTGAAGAGCGAGCTGCCGTTGTGGACCTCGGCGATGCGGCTGCCGAGCGGCGTGTCTTGCTTCATCTTGCTCAACATATTGGCCAGGAAGAGCAGCTGGCCGTCGCTGGAGCGGGTGACGAGGCTGTAATCGGGGTCGCCGCCGTGCTCGATGAGGAAACGATGGTCGCGCAGCCCCCGCTTGCCGCCCATACGTTCGAGATCGGTCTTCCAAGACTTGCCGTAGGGCGGATTCGAGAGCATGAAGTCGAACTCTTGGGCGGTGAAGGCATCGTCGGAGAGGGTGGAGCCGTACTTGATGTTGTTCGCTTCGTCCCCTTCCCCCTTGAGGATCAGGTCGGCCTTGCAGATGGCATAGGTCTCCGGGTTCACCTCCTGGCCGTACAGGTGAACCGACACGTCCTTATCCTGTGCGCCGGCCAGCTGCATCAGCGTCTCTTCGGCGACCGTCAACATGCCGCCGGTGCCGCACGCGCCATCGTAGACCAGGTACGTAGCCGATTGGACTTGATCGGCCACCGGCTCGAAGACGAGGTGGGCCATCAGCCGGACCACGTCGCGCGGCGTGAAGTGCTCGCCGGCCTCCTCGTTGTTCTCCTCATTGAAACGGCGGATCAGCTCCTCGAAGACGGTGCCCATGCCATGGTTGTCGAGGCCCGGCAGGCGGACCGCTCCGTCACCGCCCAACACGGGCCGGGGGCTGAGGTTGATGGATGGATCCAGGAACTTCTCGATCAGGAAGCCGAGAGCGTCGGCCTCGATCAGCGTGGGAATCTGGTTGCGAAACTTGAACTTTTCCAGGACTTCCTGCACGTTGGGCGAAAAGCCATCGAGGTATGCCTCGAAATCGGCCCGCAGCTGTTGCTGCCTGGCTCTGGACCGCAGGTCGCGCAAGCGGAAGCGTGACGCATTGTAGAAGGCCTCGCCGGACGCCTGACAGAGCGCGGCATGTTGGTTCGTGATACCGGCCTGGTCCAGTTGGGCCTTCATTCTGAGAACCGCGTCGTTCGTCGGCTCCAGGACGGCATCCAGGCGCCGAATGACGGTCATCGGCAGGATGACGTCACGGTACTTGCCGCGCACGTAGACGTCGCGCAGCACGTCGTCAGCGATACCCCAGATGAAGCTGCTGATGTTGAGGCTGTTCAAGCCCGGTCCTCCTCCGATCAATTAGATGCCACCGGCATCCCGGCGAGGGCAATTCCGGCGGTGTGTGATTATGCCTTCAGATACCGGCCCACATCCACGTCGTCCCCTTTCCCTCGTATCCCCGAGCAGTAGTAGCAGTCCGGGTTTGGGTCGTCAGCGACGACGTTCACAATACCTCGCTCACCACGATATCTCAGATGGTTCGTTGCCTGCCTTGGCATACCCGTAGCTATGCGCATGAACTCCGTTACGCCGAGCGAGGCGACGACGCCATTGATGGACACTACCGAAGGCCCCATCTCTCCCAGAGCGCCAACTGGTACTCCGTAAATGGCCTCATGGTCCCGTCTCTGCGCATCGCTCATCAAGTCCCTGCGGGCCGCTTCAGTATCCAGTTCGTCGTAACAGGATAGGCAGCCGGTGCCATCTCGTACCACGCACACCCTCCCTCCATACCGAGACCCCTCATCGAGGATGTCCGATGCCAGGTCGAAGTAGGGCTTAGCGTAGGCCGAACATAGCTCGTTGAGAATCAGCCTTGCTCCTTCATTGTCCAGACAGCCGAACACATAATCGCATCCAACGATGGCATCGAAAGCAGCTTGACTGCGAAGGGATTCGGCGATGGGGGTTACCTCAACCTCTGGATTGGTCTCATTGATAAGTCGCCTCCCCAGAGTGACTTTGGGCATTCCGGGGACTGGATCATCGTGTCGAAGGCCCACGTAGCGATTGCGGTTTGTGTCGTCTACCTCCTCAGGGTCGATCAAGACCAGCCGGCCCACGCCCAGCAAGGCGAGTTGCTGGACTACGTGCGTTCCAAGACCACCGATGCCAACAACGGCAACACTGGCAACGGCCAGTTGGTCTTGCCCCCTCTGACCAAAGAATCGAACATTGCGATCGTATCTCTCACCGCCCATAGCGAGGCGCGAGAGCTGAGTTGGCTGGAGTGTTGTCCCGCCTACTACGACGCCGTCTAGGTACTGGGGTGCTCTTGGGTCTACCATCCAGGCTAGCCCATCGAAGCTGGTCTGAGTCAGGACTAACGCGAAGTACGGTTTCCCCTTCAATCGCCACCAGACATGAGGAACGAATTCCCGAAATCCACGCCGGTCGGTAAAGGAAAAGGCCGCCGGACGTGGTCCCGAGTGGGAGTGCAACTCAACGATTGAAGCCCCAAGGTCATGAGCTCGCTTGATGACCTTGGCGCGGGTCTCGTCGGTAAGCTCCAGGTGATAGCCGGTGTGTTCAAGGAACCCATCGGGAGGGACAGGGTACCACTCGACGCACTTGAACATCTGCACATCATCGTCTCGAAATCTAGGCGTCACGAAGAGGAAGCCCGCAGGTTCTAGGCCTAGGTCCTTAGGCAGGAGATGTCCCCTAACCTCCTCATAGACGTCGGATGGCAAATCGAGAAGCACTTGACCCATGTCATTCCCCCTCTCGGAACCTTTCCGCAAACCCCCTTACCCAGTGAAGGAGATTGGACCCCTTTTGAACGTCTGTTGTTGGCTTCCACTCCCCATCGCTCGGGGCCCAGGAAAATAAGCCCCACGTTCCTCCAAAGGGAGGCTGATTGTCTGCCGGTTCCGTGTAGTTGCTTGGAGTGGTGCCTTGGAACTGTATTCCAGAGGGGACGTAGAACCCGTATGGAGGCGCCGCGGGATGGCCTCCACTGATTTGGAAGGCTACGTCCGTTACTAGCCGGTTCCATCCATCGGGAAGCGGATACGAGGGGACACGCACCCAGCAGCCTGCCTCCCGGTAAGCGGTGTCGGGGAAGCGCTGCTGGATGAGTGCCAGTTCCGCTTTGATGCGCTCCTGCACTACGACTGCCCCCGCTGGAATCTGACCTTCTTGGAAAACCCAATGCCCGGCCTCAGCTTCACCACCTCGCCGGGTTGCAGGTTTCGTTCGGTGTTGTCTTGCAGGTCAACCAGGATCACGCCCTGCGAAGCATCCCAGCCGCCTAGGGCGGCGATCTCCTCGGTCGTGATGGTGTCCTTGTCCCAAGGCTTGAGTGCGCCTTCGATGTCAATTTCGAACTTGGGGTCATGCACGATCTGCTGGGTCACGATGAACCTCCTATTGCGGCCGCCCTTAGGTGGTCGTATCCAGTTGTCAGCTTACGTTCACTGACATAGCGAACAGTATAGCCAAAAAAATTTACAGCGGCAACTGGCCTGCGGCCTGCTGCGAGAAAAGCTCGTGGATTCGGATCCGCGCAACCACTGGATTCACGTCAAACACCTCAGCAAGGTGCCGAGCGGCCTCCTCTCGCCTTGTAGCATCTATACGTCTTGACGCCCAGACGGCCCTGCGAAGCGAGAGGGGGGCCGAGTGCTGCATTTACCAATCCGCAAGGTAGCAGCAGGGCACCGATAATCTTGTTCGCCTGGAATTCCCACCAGCGCCCATCATAGCCGGTCGTGCTCGTACCCGCAGGCGGAATTCCGTCTGCACCTGTTCGGCAAAGGATCGTTCGTCGACTCTCATCAATGCCGTCCTTGAACAGTGGACGGGACCTTGGCCGACGCTGCAAAGCGAATAGATGGCCATGGAGGAGCACGTGGCCCGCCTCGTGAGCCAGCGTGGCACTCATCCGGCGCTCCGCAACTCTGCTCCCCTCCTCTGATAGTGACCTGGACACTACTATCTTCTCCACACCGCTCAACCCGAACTTTGTGTAACCGAGTACGTCGGCCGGAAGGTCTTCATACCGGGGCACTATGTCGAATCGCTTCTCAATGAAGCGCTCCACCCGTATGGGTTCCGGCGCTGCTGGATAGAGATCGACCTGACGAAGTTCGTCAGTTGCTATTGTCTCGATTTCCGAGTCTTCGTAGTAAGGTCGCTCCACGAATGGCCCAGACTGCGTCCTCATCATTCTCATCTTTAGTCCCGTTCGTCTTCCTCTCGTTGCTCATCCCTTCGCTTGATGAATTCCAAGAGTTCCTTCGAACTGACTCTCCTATCCATTATCTGCCGGAAGGCAAACCCGTACTCTGGATTTGAAAGGGTAGCTCTCCTGAATTCCCGCAAGGGAGGGCGGGTGTCAAATTGCTGAAGATCCTCCAGGGAGGTCTCCAGGGCACGCGCCACCGCTTGCATATGCTTGTCGGAAGGGTGACGGCGGCCAAGTTCAACATCGGACATAAATGCCGCGGACACCCCGATCGTGGTCGCCAACTCCCGCAGGGACAAGTCCCTCTCTTCTCGCAGTTCCCGAATTCGTTCACCTAGGGTCTTCATGGTCCGTGTAAGTTCCCTGGGATCAGCGCCGTGAGCTTAACATGTTGACAGCCACTGGTCAAGCCACAGGTCTCCACCGTTCCGCCAGCTTAAGGCTTGAGCGCGACTCCCATATGGCGAATCCCTGGCGCTTATTCTGGGCCGGGCGACATCGTAGGCGCTAAGTGCGAGCGCAGTGGATTGGCGACGGGAATCGCTCGTTGCGGGCTGCGCACAGTCGCGGGCCGGACCGGGTATCTCGATCGGTGCAGAGGGATGCGAGGCCTTTCGCAACCTTCGCCCTTGAAAAGACGGCGGGGGTCCGGTCTGGAGGCGATTTATCCAACCGACGAGGCCCCGCGGCCGCTCACACTCTGCACCGCCTAGGTAGAGGTATGCGTAGTGCGTCTACAGCGCCAACCGGAACTGCAGTACGAAGGTTCTGGATTTTGTCCAGTTTGGTAGACCTAACGGTACTGTACACAGTACCACGTTTGAGTTGGTGGTGGCCCTGTGAATGCCAACGTCCCCCTTCAATAGTGGCCCCGGTCATGGTAGGAGGTCAAGAGGAGGTACGGCAACGTGGCCTCTGCCCACAACGCTCCTGGAACCTACCTCATATGTCCGGCAGCCTACCGGAAAGCAGGCCCGGTGGCACCGGCCTACCCCGGTCACGCGGCAACGGCCGCAACGGCCGTTCAACCAAGACGACAGCACGAGATCGCTCTGCTGGGCCTGAGCACTCCGTCGCCCAACCCACTTGGCGATGGTCGTCTGAGGCGCCGGCGTAGCGGAGGGCTTGGAGTTGGCGCCCCGGGACTCGCCTTCGTAGTGTTGAGCAAAGCAATCCGTCCTGCCAGCGACAGGGGCATTGCGATGGTGGCTTGGTGTTCCACGCATCGTAACGAGGGCCACTGGTGTCGCGAACAAGACTCCTGATCTTGTCCCGGGCCGTGACCAGTGGCCGCGCATACGGTCTGCGCGCCTCGGCGCCTCCCGGGACCATCGACCGCGGCGAACGCTGTGGGCTGGATGGACCAGCAGTCACGCCGAAATCCTTGCTCGGCTGTAGCCGGTACCGGCGGCCTTTGTGTCTCACACCGACAACGCCGGGTGCCGCCTCCGTATACAGTTCCGCCTTGTCCAAGCAACAGGGGCATTTCCGCTCGGCGTGTGCCGCTAGCCCGCGAGGATGGCCTGCTGCGCCTTGGCAATCGCGGCCGTCGCCACTGCAACCGACTGCCTGCCCGCCCACGCCAGCGCCCTGCCCGCCGCACAGGCTTGCCGGAGCTGCACCCGCACTGGGGACGGCGTGCTCGGCAGCGGCCCCTGCCCCGCCGTTGGGCCGGTTTCTATCTGGCAGCACGGATACAGGCCCCCCGAGCACGCCGCGGCCCCACCGTGCAGAATGCTGCACACTTCCACCGCGGTGGTGAGCCTACCCTCCCCTCTTGGGCCGGTCCGCCGCGCCCGAGCAGCCCCGATCAGCCAGCGCCGCTGACCCTAATGACCCCGCTCCCGCCAATCGTGAACATAATATCACTACAGACGGGGGGGGAGTGCTTGCAACAACTACACCGGTCGGGTACCATACCGCCCGCGACCAGCGGTGATGTAGTGCTGGACAGCGGCCCGCGCCTGGGCCGCCGGACTCGTGAAGGGAGTTCCGCAGGTGGCATTCCGGAGCCCCTGGCTGTCCCGCCTCGGCGCTGGCCTCGCGGTGCTGCTGCTGAGTGGCGTGTTGGCCGGGCCCCTGACCGGTGCGTCGTCGGTCGTGGCGCAGGAAGAAGGCGCGGTGCCGGCGCGTCCCACCGGGCTGACCACCCAGGTGACCGCCCAAGGAGTGACGCTCCAATGGGACGCGCCCGCGGACCCGAGCATCACGCACTACCAGGTGCTGCGGCGGGACCGCGACCTCCACCCGGCGGGCGAGTTCGTCACCATCGCGGCCCACACCGGTTCGGCGGCGCCCACGTACACAGATGCCAGCGCGCAGCCGGGCAAGCAATACGTGTACCGGGTGGTCGCGGTGAACCGGCACGGCCGCAGTGCCTGGTCGAACTTCGCCCGCGCCGATACCCCCGGCGCCACCCCCACGCCGACTAGCACCCCGACGGCGACGCCCACAGCAACGCCGCCGGGGACAGCCACGCCGACCCCCACGGCGAGCCCGCCGGCCACGATCCCGCCGGCCGGCACCGCCACCCTCACGCCGACGGCGAGCCCCGCTGAAGCGGCGACCACGACGCCCACCCCCACGGCCACCGGTAGCAGCACCAGTACAGCGACGGTGACCAGCACGCCGACGGGCACGGGCACCGGGACCGGGACACCGACGCCCAGCGGCACCGAGACGCTGCCGGTCACCGGCACGCCCGCGACGAGCACGGCGACCCCCACCCCCACGCCCAGCAGTAGCAGCACCACGACGGTGACCGCCACGGGCACCCCGGCGACGGCCACCCCGCCCCCCACCGGCACCGGCACGCCCACGGGGGCCGCCACCCTGACGGTGACGGGCACGCCAGCAACAGCCACCCCGACCAGTACCGCGACGCTGACGCCGACCGCCACGGGGACGGTCGCCCCGGTGCCGAGCGGCGGGGGCGTGGGGCCGTTGCCGCCCCCCGTGGGCCAGCCTGTGGCGGTGACGGTCGAAGGCGGCCAGGGCGGCACGGTGGTCTCCGCTGACGGGGCCCTCACGCTGCACGTCCCCCCCGGGGCGGTCGGGGGGCCGGTCCGCTTCAGTCTGCAACGGCGCGCCCCGCCCGCGGCGGGGCCAACGGGCAGCACGGGCGCCGCGGGGGCCGGGGCCGCGGCCGGCGCGAGCCCGGGTGGCAGCGCGCGCGGGACGCGCGGGGTGGGGCCGGTCGGGAATACCGGGGTCAGCACGCCCGCCGCCCTGGGGGCGGTGCCACATGCGTTCCTGTGGGTGGACTTCCAGGCGGTGCGCGCGGCGCCGGCCCCCGGCAACGGGGCGGCTGGCGCGGCGCAACCGCGCGCGGCCCGGCCCGGTCCGCTGGCGCGGCCACCGGTTGCGCGGCTGCAGCTGCGACCGCGGCAGGTGCCCCCCACGCCGACGCCGACCGCGACGGCCACCAGCACCGGCACGGCCACGAGTACGCCGACGGAAACGAGTACGCCGACGGCGACGGCGACCCCGACCACCACCGCGACCAGCACGGCCACGGAAACGGAGACCGCCACCCCCACCGCCACCGCGACCCCGACGGCCACCGCCACGGCCACGCCGACGCCCACACCGACCGCGACAGAAACGAGTACGCCGACGGAAACCGCGACCCGCACCCCCACCCCCATCGGCAACGCGACCGCGACACCCACCGCCACGGCGGTCCCGACGCCCACGGCCACGCCGACTGGTACGGAAACGGCGACGGTGACGGCCACGGGCACGCCGACGCTTACCCCGACGCCCACCGGCAGCGCCACCGTGACGCCCACCGGCACCCCCACGGCAACGGCGACGCGCACCCCCACGCCTACTGGCAGCGCCACCGTGACCGCGACCCCCACGGCCACCGCCACGGAAACCGGCACCGTCTCACCGACCACCACGGCCACGGGCACCCCCACGGAGACGGCCACCCCTACCGCGTTCCCGACCAGCACGGCCACCGCCACCAGTACCGACACGCCCACCGCGACGGCCACCCCCACCCCCACGGCCCTCCCGCCGGCCCCGCCCCCGCCCCCGCCGGGCGCGGTGCAGCAGTTCGCGGTGCCGCTCACGCTGTCCGTGCGGGTGCCCCCGGCGGTGCTGCACCGCCTGCAGCGCGAGCACGGGCTGCTGCCGGAGCACCTCGGCTGGTGGCAATACGATGACGATGCCCACGTCTGGCGCCGCCAGCCGGCCCGCTACGACCCGGCCACCGGGTTGCTGACGGTGCGGCTGCAGCACTTCAGCCTGGGCGCCGCCGGCGCCTCGCCCCACGGCGACCCCACCACGCCCCCGTCAATGGCGAACTACGCCTCGGATCTGTTCACGGGCTGGCCGACGGCGGCCTACCCGCTGCCGCTGCCCCCGGGCACGGGCGGCCTGACCCCGGCGGTGGGCCTGCAATACTTCGGCGGCACGGTGGATCTGACCCAGAACGTGCCGGCAGCGCCCACGGAACAGGCGCACTGGACAGGGTACGGCTGGCAGCTGGGGCTGGGGGTGGTCAAGCAGGACGTCAGCACGGGCAAGTACTCCCTGCAGCTGCAGGGGCGCTCCGCCGCCCTGCTCGAAGCCGACGGGGGCTACTTCACCGACCCGGAGCAGTTCCTGCGGGTGGAAGCGATCCGACGGGTGACGGACCTGGCCGCGGCCGCCCATCAGTGGGTCACGGAGACGCACAGCGGTGGCACGCATCGGCAGTCGGCCCTGGCCGGGGATCGAGTGGCCTTCGCCTTCACCGGGGAGAGCGTGACCTGGTACCCCTGGCGTGCCGCCGGCACCGGGGTGGCGGAGCTATTCGTGGACGGGGTGAAAAAGGCGACGGTGAACAACACCTCCACCAGTCGCCACACGCTCAACAACCTGGGGGCCGGGGAGCACACGCTGGAGGTGGTGGTCACCGGGCGGAAAACCGGC
>JAJDZR010000166.1 GCA_022824545.1 Chloroflexota bacterium | reverse complement strand
CTGTTTGATGGCACTGTTTTTGGAGTCGCCGTTAGGCTCAATTACATAGCGGGCCGGGTCTTCGCCGCCCTCGCCGGTATTGCTCTTGCCGCCGAGGCGGTTCATGGCGATGGCTAAGTCTTCGTGCGCCTCCTTGCTGATCGAGCCGTAGGACATCGCCCCGCTCTTGAAGCGCCGGGTGATCTCCTCGACCGGCTCGACCTCCTCGATGGGCACCGGCTCGACGTCACCCTTAAACTCCAACAGGCTCCGCAAGGTCGCCAAGCGCTCGGACTGGTCGTTGATCAACTCGGCGTACTGCTTGTACACTTCGTAATCGTTGGCGCGCGACGCCCGCTGCAACAGGTGAATCGTCTTGGGATTGAAGAGGTGATGCTCTCCGCCCTTGCGCCATTGGTAGTGCCCACCCACGTCGAGAGTGCGGCCATTAGTCGGGATCTGGGGGAAGGCCGCCTCGTGGCGCACTAGCGCCTCGCGGGCAATGTCCTCAATGCCCATGCCCTTCACTTGGGTCGTGGTCCAAGTGAAGTACTGATCTACCACTTCTTGGTTCAGCCCCACGGTCTCGAAAATCTGCGCTCCCCGATACGACTTGATCGTCGAAATGCCCATCTTGGCCATGATCATGAGGAGACCTTGGTCCACGGCCTTGCGGAAGTGCTCCAGCAACTCGGCGGGGATGGCCCCCGTGTAGCGCCGGTCGCGGACCAGCCGGCGCACCGACGCGAGCGCCAGATAGGGATAGATGGCCGCCGCTCCGTAGCCGAGAAGACAGGCAAAGTGGTGGATGTCCCAGGCATCGCCCGTTTCCACCACTAGGTCGCACCGCATCCGCAGCTCCTCGCGGATAAGGTGATGGTGGACCGCGCCCAAAGCGAGTAGTCCGGGGATCGGCGCGTGGGTCCCGTCTACCGCCTTGTCGCTCAGGATGAGCAACTCTACGCCGTCCTCGACCGCCGCGACTGCCGCGGCGCGCAGCCGATCAAGCGCCGCCGACAGACCGGCGGCTCCTTCCGCCAGCGGGAAGACGGTCGAGAGCACGCGCGACGACATGTACCCGGAACGCAGACGCGCCGCCTCGTGATCGAGGAGGATCGGGCTGTCGAGATGGACGAGCCGGGCATGGTCCTCGGTCTCGTCGAACAGGTTGCGGCGCCGCCCGACGTAGGTATCGAGCGACATGACCAACGACTCGCGCAGGGAGTCAATGGGCGGGTTGGTGACTTGGGCAAAACGCTGGCGAAAATAGTTGTAGAGCGGACGTGACCATTGGGAGAGCACGGCCAGCGGGGTATCGTCGCCCATGGACCAGACCGCGTCCTTGCCGTCGGCACCCATCGCCTCGATGCAAAACTGCAAGTCCTCCGCGGTGTAGCCGAACGCGCGCCACAACTGCGGCAGCGCGTCTTCGGCGACGAGAGCTTGGTCGCCCGGTTCGTGCCCATTCTGCTCCGCGGTGGTCTCCAACCGCATCACGTTCCGCGCGACCCACTCGCCGTAGGGGCGGTGGCCGGCAACGCGATCCTTGATCTGATCGTTGCGGAGCAACTCCCGCCGCGCGGTATCCACCGCGATCATCTCGCCGGGGCCGAGGCGGCCCTTCTCCACCACCTCGGCGTCGTCCACGGCAATGACGCCGACCTCGGAGGCCATCACGACCAAGCCGTCGCGTAGCACCTGGTAGCGCGCGGGGCGGAGGCCATTGCGGTCAAGCGTGGCCGCTATCGTGGTGCCGTCGGTGAACGCCAGGGCGGCCGGGCCGTCCCACGGCTCCGTCAGCGCAGCGTGATATTCGTAGAAGGCCCGGCGCGTGGGGTCCATATCGGGCATGTTTTCCCAGGCTTCCGGCACCAACAGCAGCATCGCGTGCAGGATGTCGCGCCCCGAAAGCTCGATCGCTTCGAGGGCGTTGTCGAGACTGGCGGAGTCGCTGCCACCAGGGACGCAGATCGGCTTGAGCCACTCCACCTGCTCGCGCCAGGCCGGCGAGGCCAACTCCGCTTCGCGGGCGGCCATCCAATTGCGGTTGCCTTGCAGCGTGTTGATCTCGCCGTTGTGGCCCAACTGTCGGAACGGCTGCGCCAGGGGCCACGTCGGGAAGGTGTTGGTGCTATACCGCTGGTGGAACAGTGCCAGCGCGGTCTCGAAGGCGGGGTCGTGGAAGTCGAGGTAGAAGTCCCGGAGCTGTGGCGCCACGAACAGCCCTTTGTAGACAATCGTGCGATGAGACATGGAGGGGATGTAGAAGCTGCCGATCCCCTCGTTGGCGCCGCGGCGCTCGATCTCCTTGCGGGCGAGATACAGCGTGCGCTCAAACCCGAGATTCGAAGCGCCGAGGGGCCGGCCGAGCAGAAGCTGCCGAATGTCCGGCTGGGTGGCCGCGGCCTTCTCGCCCAGCACCTCGCTCTGCACCGGCACGGTGCGCCAACCGATCCGGCGGAGGCCGTGGCGCTCGACGACCCGCTCGATGATGCTCCGGCAGCGTGCCGTCACCTCCGCCCCATCGTGTGGCAAGAAGACCATCGCCACGCCGATGTCTTCCGGTGGTACATCGCCGTGTCCGAGCCGCGCCGCCTCACGCGCGAAGAGCCGGCGGGGCACTTGCGTCAGTACACCGGCGCCGTCACCGGTCTTGGCGTCGGCATCCACGGCGCCGCGATGCGTGAGATTGATCACGCTCTCCAGAGCCAGGCCCAGCACGCGATGCGACGGCCGGCCGCTGAGGTCGGCGATGAAGCCGACACCGCACGAGTCATGCTCCGATTGCGGGTCGTACAGCCCGCGCCGGGGCGGCAACCCGGCGTCGAGCACCGGTTGTCGGCGGGACAGTACGCCCGCGGTACGCTGTTTCTCTTGCGAATCCATTCGTGTGTTCAGCACTCCATCCCAGGCCCACTACCTAGGCGCGAGAGGACGGAAAAGCGGCCCAACACCCCCCTAACTCCCTCGCGGAGCTCCGAGTGTGTGGACCGCGTCGTCTCCCGGTATGAACGTAGGACAACCGTTGGGAGGTTACGAGGGTGATTCAGTACCGCTCCCGGCAGGCCCGTTCCTGCATTCCGGCCCTCATTGGCCGGGGCCCCAACAAGATGCCCTACTCTTGGCACACAGTATAGCCGATTGGCCGCCGCTTTGGGTGCTCTCCGAAAGCGGCGTCTCCCTTCCGGCCCCCCTATGGTCCCCCGCTGTGCAGAGAGACGGGAAGTAGGACTGCTAGGCTGCAAACCGTCGGGCGGTGGCGACAATGACCTGATCGCGTACCGGGCCAACGGCAACGATGTCAACGGGCACACCCACAAACTCGGCGATACGGGCGAGGTAGGCGCGGGCGGCCGCGGGGAGCCGCTCGAAGTGGCGGATGTCCGAGGTTGGCTCCTGCCAACCCGGCAAGTCCTCGTAGACCGGCTCCACACGCTCCACAATACGGGTGGGCGGGAGCGTGTCATAGGTCCGGCCGGTCTGCGGGTCGTGGTAGCCGGTGCAGATGCGGAGCATCGGAAACGTGTCGAGTACGTCGAGCTTGGTCACGGCCAGACGGCTGTAGCCGTTCAGCAAGGCGCCGTAGCGCACGGCGACGAGGTCCAGCCAGCCGCAGCGACGGGGACGCCCGGTCGTGGCCCCGAACTCCCACCCCTCCTCCGGGCCGCCGCCACGCAGTTCATCGGCCAGCTCGCCGTCCAACTCGGTCGGGAAGGGTCCGGCGCCGACGCAGGTGCTGAACGCTTTGACCACACCAACCACGTCGGTGATGGCCCAAGGCGGAATTCCCGCCCCGGTAGCGCCACCGCTGGCTACCGGGTTTGACGACGTGACCCACGGGTAGATACCCCAGTCGAGGTCGCGCATCACGCCCAGCTGCCCCTCCAGGACAATGCGGGCCTGGCGCTCTAGCGCCGCGTGGATGAGCGGCACGGGGTCCACGATGCGGCCGGCGAGCCGCTGCGCGAGCACACCGTATTGGGCGGTAATCTGTGCGGTGTCGGGCACCGGCGCACGGTAGACGTGCTCGAACAGCGGCGCACGCGCGGCAATCGCCTGCGCCAGGCGCTCCCGGAAGTAGGGCGGATCGAGCAGATCACCGACCTGCAACCCGATGCGGCCGACTTTGTCGCTGTAGGCCGGGCCGACGCCGCGATGCGTCGTGCCGATAGCGCGATCACCGCGCGCGGCCTCGTCGAGCTTGTCCAGGTCAATGTGATAGGGCAGCACTAGCTGGGCACGCTCGGAAATCCGCAGGCCGTCCAACGAGATACCGCGCTCGGTTAGCTCGTCCATCTCGCCCAGGAGCGCCTGCGGATCAACGACGGTACCGCTGCCGATGAGGCACGTCACGCCAGGCTGGAAGATGCCGGCCGGGACGAGGTGGAGCTTGAAGACCCCATGGTCGTTGACAATGGTATGGCCGGCATTGTTCCCGCCTTGAAAGCGGATGACAAAGTCGGCCTGCTGGGCAAGGAGATCAACAATACGCCCCTTGCCTTCATCTCCCCATTGGGCACCGACAACCGCCGTGACCGACATATTCACTCCTTCTCCCGAGGCTGGCTCCCCTTTTAGCCCCAGAGAATGTAGCAGTGCCAGCCGCAGACAACAAGCCGGAGTCCGCACCGGTGGGCACTACGAGCGAGCGCCCTACGAGGCGCAGTAGCCGAGTGGCTAGGGGGCAGTAGCGAAACCTTGTTGGAGCGCTTGGTCGGCGAGTGCGAAGCCTTGGTCGAGCGCGAGGAACGACAGCAGCCCTAGCGCCACGCCGCGGGCCGGCACCTCCGGCCGCTGGGTGAGGAAGCGGCGCTCGAACGGGTTGGTAAGATAGCCCATTTCCAAGATGATCGCCGGGGTATCTTGACTGACCGTGTGGCGATAGCGCCGGCTGTTGAAGGCATAGTAGCCGGTCATGTTGTAGCTCACATTGGGACTGCGAGGTAGTCCCGTGACCGCGCCGTAGTTATTGAGCATGTGTTGTAGCAGGGCCTCGTCCAGCGGATTGCGGTCAATGATCGGAGCGCGCCGCCACACATCGCGCCAGAGGTCACGGTTCGATGAGGCGGTGGGATTTTCGCGCCGCCAGCGCAGCAGCCAGGACCGGTCCCGCCACTCGGCACGGGCGGCCTTGTATCCGGCCACCTGACTACTCGCGACTCCGTCGGCGTGAAGACTGACAAAGGCATCGGCAAGATACCCGGGGGATATTGTTGCCGGGAGCAGATCAACGGCGATGCCGAGGGGGGCAAGCAGTGCTCGCACCTGCTCGGCGACCAGGAGATTGACCTCCGCCTCGCTCACTCCCGCGGCGTAGGCTCCCGTCTGCCCACGCAGACGCCGCAGCTCGTCGGGCAGCTCGGACGCCCGCCAATGACCCACTTGCAGGCCGACGCGCGGCGCACCGGAACGGCCGACCGGCGCCAACGAAGGCAACAGCGGCGTCGCAAACGCTGGCGTCGCCCCCGCCAGCCACTGTGCGATGCCGAGTGCCCCTCCCGCCGCGCCCAGGGCGACGAAAGAGCGCCGTTTCAGTTTCTCCTGCGCGGGGCTAGCGGTACCGTTGACGCGCTGCGACATGCGGGCTATCCTTATCCTCCCTGGCCGGAGGTGTGTACGGTGCGCTTTGGCTTTAATCCGCGGTTCATGCCCACGTCGCGGGCGGGGATGGTCCACCAGTTGCGGGAGGCGCTGCTCGCGGCCGAGCGGCTGGAGTTCGACGTCATCGAGCTTTCCGTCAGTACGATGATCTTCGACTACACGTTGGGTACGGTCTTCGGTGGCGAGTTCCTGGACCTGTTGCAACGGGCGAAACCTCGCTTCCACGTGAATATCTTTCCCTTCGATCCCCGGGAGGGCGAGCTAGGGATGAGCGATCCCAGCCCCTATCCGCGCAGTCTTGCTCTCCGCCGGCTGATCCACGTCATCGAATTCTTTGAGGCCCAGCACCCCATGGGCCTGTATATCATCCACGCCGGGGCAACGCGGTACGCCGGAGAGACGCATCTGGCGAGCTTGCGCCAAGCGCTCGCTGCCCTCGACGTACTGTACCCAGGACTGCCACTAGCGATCATCAACGACGGGCCAGGGTCGGTCCTAGGCCGCCCGCGAGTCTTTCTGGAGCTACTCGACGCTACGCCGAATCTCCGCTTTGTGCTCAACACCGGTTTGGCCTGGCGGGCGGTGGACTACGACCACGACGGCTATGCGTGGCTCCTCCGCAGCCTGAAACGGTTCGATGATCGTTTGGCGGAAATCCATTGGAGCAGTGGCGCCCCCGGCGCCGGCTCCAACCGGCCGCTGCACAGCATCTCCGACGACGGACTGGATATTGTCAGGACTCTGGGGATGGTCGGTCGCAATCCGGCGCTCGTCCACCTCTTCGAGACCGTCGGCTCGCACCAGCACGCCTTGGCACGCGAGCGTCGCTGCCTCTACAACGCGCGGATGGTGTATTGACACCGGCCGGTGGCGCTGCAAGCTACCCGGTCACTATGCCCGGCTTGCGTCAAGGCGCTGTCACTCTCGTGTAAAGAGTTGGTTAAATCTTGCCGGATCGGTGCCGGCGGTGGGCGCTGCTACCCGCTCTTCAAGACGGCGCGGCCGCATAGCCCAAGGAGCGGGACATGCGTATGCCCCGCCCGGCCACAACTGGCGATCCCCAAGGAGCTACAACGCCACGACGGCCGGTGAGGCTTGAGCGCATGCACGGCCCGTTAGCCGGCTCCGGCACACTACCGGAGGCCTGCTAACACTGCGCGGGGCGATTACTCGCCAGCACTGCGGAGACTGCGCCGCCTACGTGGGGGATAGGACAAGCGGTGACTAATACAGCGATGATCGCGCTGTGCTTACCCGACCAACTCCACGTTCACTGCCCGCTGCCCACGCCCTCGGACGTCGTCAGCAATCTCAAAGCTGACGGCAAGTCCTTCTTCCAGGCTGTCAAAGGGGAAGGTGCTCATACCCGTAGCATGGAAGAAGATCTCTTCGCCATTTTCCATCCGGATAAAACCAAAGCCGCGGTCTCGAATGAGCCGCACGATTGTACCGGTATTCACGCTCGGTGTCCTCCTACATCTTGCCGGGGTAGCAGCGACATGGCGATGAGGTGCGTCGGCCCCACCTGCTTGCTGCCGGCGATCCGGTGTTGAATGCACTACCGAGACGGAGCGATGAACGCTCTGCCGGGCCATCCGATTCCTGCACCAGCAGGATGATATGGACCTACGGGGTGTGCGCGTAGCGAACGCTCTACCACCGGATTCTGCCGTAGCCCCAGGCCGTCTTGCCACATAGGGTAGCCTAGCCCGGCCAGAAAAGCAAGAATCCGGTCGGATTTAGGCTCCTGGCAACCGAATGACGCCAGCGGCCCACAGGATACCCACGATAACGACGACGATAACCGCCACCCCGATGATGATGTCGAGGCGGTCTGCCGGCGGCTCGTCGGCATCGGTAGGCGGCTGATAGTCGGTCACGGGACTGATACACGGGCGGGCGCCTACACCCCTAACAGGCGAACCAGCGCCGCGGCAAGTTTGTTGGGATCGTGACGCAGCACGACCAGGCGCTCGGCCCCGGCCACCGGTCTGCTCAGACCGGGCGCTACGGACACCTGCTCGGTCATCTTCGTCACCAGGTCGGCGCCGACGACGACGGCGCCTTCGGTCATAGCTAACCGGCGCAGCTGACTGCCGGCCGACAGGGCCGGGCCGTTGGATCGCGGCGCGGCCTCGTGCTGTACCGGCTCGGCCAACACGGCTGCATACTGCTCCTGAACGCTGCGGTCAGCCGTCGCGGTGTTGACGAGCACGTAGTCGAGCGTAAAGCCACCGTACAAGTGGATGGCACGCACGAAGTCGGTGACCGTGAAGCCGTCGGTTTGCCCCGGCTCGGTCATCAGGTTGGCAATGAGAATCTTTTTCGCCCGATTGACCTGCAACGCCTCGACAATCGGCTGCAAGAGCAGGTTGGGGATGACCGAGAGGTAGAAGCTGCCGGGCCCGAAGAGCAGAATGTCGGCCTCGCGGATTGCGGACAAGACCTCGGGATTGACCGGCATGGATAGCCGACGCACGAACGGGCCGGGAGCGGAAAGGATCCGTTGCTTGTCTTGGTCCTCCGGCGCGAGGAACACGCGCTTGATCGGCACGCCACTGCGCCGCGCCCGGATAGCGTCCGCGCTCTCCAGGAGAGTGCCATGTTGTAGCTCGGCACACAACTCGACGGAACCCCGAATGGGCATGAGCATCGTCTCGCCGGTCTGGGGTGGTAGCTGACCGGGGACGACCAGCCCCGACTGCTCCGTGACGCTGGAGATGGCGATCAGCCGATGAGCAAAGGCAAAACTGCGGGCCTGGAGGGCCACGAACCCCCGGTGCCCCGCAAAGGTGACGACCGTCGGGAGACGCTGCGGGAGCCGGTAGTTATAGACCAGATCAACGAGTCGCTCATCACTGTAGGGCGCCTGCACCGCGCTGACGAGCGAGCGATTGAGCTGAAAGACGGCGAAGCCACTCAGACCGAGACCACAGAAGAGGAACAGGGCGCCGCGCCACGTCCGGTCAATGAATTGCAACGTGAGATAGTAGACAAAGTCCGGGAACGGCTGCGTGCGGTACACGTCAACGAGGAAAAAGGCGATACCGAGGGCGGTAGCGGTGAGGGCGATGAGCAGCAGGAGCACCCAACGCTTGACGTGCAGACCGGGCCGCGACCAGCGGATGAGGTCATTGATCCACGCATCGAGCGCGGCCAATCGCTGGGTTAGTTGCAGGCGCAAGTCGTAGAGCACGGCCTACCAGCCCCTTACACCGGGTCATCCCCACCGCACTGGGTACCATCGTAGCATAACTCTCCCCCAGTGCCGAGTGCGGGCCGTTTTCGTGCCTCATCGCCGGACCTAAACATCACGGCCGAGGAGCCGGGGCCGGAGTCCCACCCGTGCTACACTGAAGCGAGACTGCACGACCGGCGCGACGATGCAGGAGAGCCACCATGGTGACGCCGACGCTGACACCTACACCGACGCCAGCCGGCGCGACAGTCTCCTATCCCGAATCGGATGGTCAGCCCGTGGCTGAAACCGATGTCCACCGCACCCTGATGTTCGCGTTGATCGGCATGTTCCAGGCTTTCTTCCGCGACGATCCGCACGTCTACATCAGTGGCAATCTGTTCTTGTACTACCAGGAAGGTGATCCGCGGCAGGTAGTCGCGCCCGACGTGTTTGTAGTCCAAGGCGTTCGCAACCGCCAGCGACGCATCTACAAGCTGTGGGAGGAAGGCGTACCACCGGCAGTGGTCTTCGAGCTGACCTCGCGCAGCACGCGGGGGGATGATCTCCGCAGCAAGTACGATCTCTACGAGCGGCTGGGGGTGACCGAGTATTTCCTCTTCGACCCGCTCGGCGAATATCTGCGGCCGCCATGTCGTGGTTACCGCTTGCACCAAGGTCGGTACCGGCCACTGGTGGCGGCGGAGGATGGCTCACTGTGGAGTGCAGTGCTGAGGCTGGCGCTGCACCCGCGTAGGGAGCAGTTGCGGCTGTACGACCCGGCGCGGCAGCGGTGGCTCCCGACGCCGCAGGAAGAGACGATGGCGCGGCGCGCGGCGGAAGAGCGGGCTGGTGTCGAGGTCGCTGCTCGGCAGGCGGCGGAAGAGCGGGCCACTGTCGAGGCTGACGCGCGGCGGGTGGCGGAGCAGCGGGCCGGTGTTGAGACCGCTGCCCGGCAAGCGGCGGAGCAGCGGGCCACTGTCGAGGCTGACGCGCGGCAGGTGGCGGAGTCGCAGGTGGCCGCCGCCGAGGCAGAACTGGCCCGGCTGCGGGCGCTGCTCAGTAGCCGCGGCCAGTCCTCGTGAGCGTCCCCCGGCCACCCTCTGGCCTTGGGCGAGGGCAAGGGGGTTTTCCGTAGGGATACGTCCCAACTCACCTCTCGTCGAGAGTTACCCCTGACATGGGCTAGGGAGGGGTTGGGATGAAGGTCGGAAGATCGGATCAGCTTGTCCGGCGGGCTTCGAGGGCCTCGACGATCAACTCGTTGGCGGTGCGGGGATTGGCCTTGCCGCGCGTGGCGCGCATCACCTGGCCGACCAGGAACTTCGCGGCCGCCGGCTTCCCACCGAGGTAGTCGGCAACGCTCTTGGGGTTGGCGTCGAGGGCCTCGGCGACAATCGCCGCCAACGCATCGGTATCGCTTACCTGAGACAGGCCGCGCTGCTCGACGATCTGCGCTGGCGGCGCCCCCGATTCGAACGACGCCGCCAGCACCTCGGGCACACTGCGGACGGAGATCGTGCCGGCTGTCACCAGCTTGACCACCGCGGCGAGATGGGCGGGCGTGAGCTTGCCGTCGCCGACGGCAGCGGCGCCGCCTGCGAGCCGCACCACGTCGCGGAGGAGCCAGTTGGTAACCGGCCGCGCGTGCTCCGGGCCGGCGGTCGCGACGGCCTGCTCATAATAGTCGGCAAGCGACCGGCTGTTCAGCAGCAGGCCAGCGTCGGCCGGGGAAAGTGCGTACTGCTCGACGAACCGCCGCCGTCGCGCCGCCGGCAACTCCGGGAGCTGCGTGCGGACCTGTTCCACCCACTCGCGGCTCAACTCGAGCGGCGGGAGGTCCGGCTCCGGGAAGTAGCGGTAGTCGTGCGCCTGCTCCTTGCTCCGCTGGCTGACGGTCACGCCGCGCTCTTCCACCCAGCCGCGGGTCTCCTGCTCGATCCGCTCGCCGGCGGAGAGGGCGGCGGACTGGCGCTCGGCTTCAAAGGCCAGCGCCCGCTGCACGGCGCGGAACGAGTTCATGTTCTTCACTTCGACCTTGGCGCCAAGCTCGTCGGACCCGTGCGGACGGAGGCTGATGTTCGCGTCGCAGCGGAACGCGCCATCTTCCATGTTGGCCGTCGAGACGCCGAGATGCCGCAACAGCAGGCGCAAGGTCTGGAGGAAGAGGCCGGCGTCTGTGGGCGAGCGTAGGTCCGGCTCGCCGACAATCTCCATCAGCGGCACGCCCGACCGGTTGACATCCATCAGCGAGTAGGTTTCGCCGAGGTCATCGCGGCGGTGGTACAGCTTGGCAACGTCCTCTTCGAGGTGGACGCGGGTGATGCCGATGCGCTTGGTGCCGGAATCGGTCTCGATGTCCAACCAGCCGTGCTGCGAGAGCGGCAGATCGTATTGCGAAATCTGGTAGCCCTTCATCAGGTCGGGGTAGTTGTAGTTTTTGCGGTCGAACTTGGTGTATTCCGGTATGTCGCAATTCAGCGCGAGGGCTGTCCGCACGGTGTATTCGACCGCCTGCTCGTTGATGACCGGCAGCGTGCCGGGCAAGCCGAGGCACACCGGGCAGACCAGCGTGTTGGGCGGCGCGTCGGCATACTGCGCGTCGCACGTACAGAACATCTTGCTGGCGGTGAGCAGCTGCGCGTGGACTTCCAAGCCGATCACCACCTCGTAATCGGTGGTCGGCGCGGCGCTCGCCGGGGCTGTGGTTACTGCCATCATCGTGTCTTGTTCCCTCGTACCGGAATGTGGATGACCCACCAGGCCCGCACCCCTGAACATCCAGCGGATTGTGCGAGCCTGATCGGTCAGAGCGTCTATTGTTGCGCCGTCCTATTGTCGGAAAGTCCGCGCGCTGGTGCAACACGCCCGCGCAGGTTGCCGCTCCCGCGGCGGTTTGGCCGGCCAGGCTTCAGGGTCGGCGGTGTTGATACTCCTCGACCCAGGCCCGCAGCGTGGCCTCGTCGTGAGGGTAGCGCCGCGCGATGATGTGCCAGGGGAGGCCCAGCCGTTGCAGGCGGATAATCCCCTCGACCAGCTCGCGCCAGGTGGTCAGATCGTAGCCGGCATGGCTCCCCAGCGGCGGCGCGAGCGGCAACTGCCTGAGCAACTCGACACAGTTGCGGGCGACCTGAAGTGCTTGGTCGGCAGCGTCCAGCCCGTCGGCGGTGTCCAGCCCCGCGGTGCTGAGGCGCGTGCCACTGAGCGGTCGCCAGCGCAGCTCCACGGCCACGCCGGCCGCCGGACAGACGCTGCGCTGCCGCCACGCTTGCAACACGGCCACAACCTGCTCATTGCCGAGCGGGCGCACGAAGCGGCAGCCGGGCCACGTCAGCCGCTCGGGGAGGTGCGTCGCAGCGCGCCCGGCCCAGTGCGGACCGATGGCCTCCAACTCGTAGTCGCCCCACTGGGCGCCAAACTCCCGACCGCTGCACCGGACGGTGGCGGGCAGGGCCTCCGGGGGCCAGTCGGCATCGGCACGTAGCTCCTGGGCTTGCGTCTTGAGCCACCCGTCGGGAAGGTCGGCGAGCAGCGCGTCGAGGCTGGAA
>JAJDZR010000274.1 GCA_022824545.1 Chloroflexota bacterium | reverse complement strand
TAGACGATCCCGCGCTCCCGGCACACCTCCACCATCGTATCCGCATCGCTGAGTTTTCCGGCGATGGGCTTGTCCGTGGAGATGCCCTTCACGCCGGCCTCCGCGCAGGCAATGACCGCCTCTTTGTAGAACTTGGTCGGCGTGACCACCGCCGCAATGTCCGGCACCACGTCCCCCAGCAACGCCTGGACGTCGGGATACAGCGCCGTGATGCCGAACCGCTCGCCGACGGCCTGCCGCCGCTCGTCGTTGTACTCGGCGATAGCAACGATCTCAGTGTCCGGGTACGTCGAGTAGGCTTGGGCGTACTTCTGTCCGAGGCGCCCACAGCCGATGATCGCTACCCGGTGCTTCGCGCTCGTGTCTGCCATCGTTCCTCACCTCTCCTGTCATCTCCCGGACCTCGCACTCAGGCCAGGTACGGGTTAAGCCGTAGGGGCGCAACATGTTGCGCCCGTCCCCCCGCTGTGCGGGGGGGGCCATAGGGGGGCCGGTATTCCCGACCTGCCTCCGCCGTACCTCCCTACTCCCAGAGGAACAACACCCCCATCGCCTGATCGGGGTGCTCGTACAGGAAGTCGTAGCCTTCCTTCAGTTGCTGGCCATCGAAACGGTGCGTGATGAGCGGCTTTACGCGCACCTCGCCGTTCGCCAAGGCCGCCATCGCAATCCGCCCGATCTCCGCTCGGTCCGTGCTCGGCGGGTAGCTGACGATCACGCGCTTGCCCTGGTAGCTGTCCACGTCGAGCGGCAGCGGCGCGTTCTGGTACTTGCCGTTGACCTGAATGAGACCGCCGCGACCGACCATCTTCTGCGCCTGCTCGAACGACTTGATACCGGCGGCCCCGCCCACGCAGTCCACGACGATACTGGCGCCCTCGCCGCCCGTCAGCCTCAGCACCGCCTCGACCGGGTCCTCCTCGCTCGCGTTCACCACCTCCGGCGCTCCCACCTCTTTGGCGAGCCGGCAGCGCAGCTCAAGCGCATCCACGGCAATCAGCTGCGCCGGGTTGTAGCGCCTGGCGAACTGCATGACCAGGTTGCCCACCAGTCCCTGCCCCAGCACGGCCACACGATCTTCGGCGGTGATTTCGAGCGCCTGCGCCCACCCGGCGCTACTCGTCGAGAGCGGATGAAACGGTCCCTCCTCCAACGAGATATCCGGGTGCAGGTGATGCACTTGCGGATGCGGGTCGTCCTCAGGGACCGGGCGCAGCGAGTATTCGGCGTGTGGCGCGCTCACCACGACGTTGTCGCCGGGTGCAAAGTGCGTCACGCCCTCACCCACCCTCTCGATAGTCCCGGTCGTGGAGTACCCCATCGCATTGGGACTGACCGGGTGCTCCATCACGTACCGCCGCCATAGCTCCGAGCCGCGGCTGATCAGGCTCACTCGCGTGCGCGTCAGCACTTCTTGGTCGCCCGGTTCGGGAATCGGCACCCGCTCGAGGAAGACGTTGCCGAAGCCTTCCCCTTTCGCCGCCCGCCACATCATCGCTGCCATTGCCTCGCTCCCTCCTTGTCCACTTCCACCGGGTTGACTCCCCGTCGGCCCCCGTCATTCCCGCGCAAATGAGACCTTTGCATAACCCGTCATTCCCGCGAAAGCGGGAATCTCCCCTCTCCACTTGTGGAGAGGGGCCGGGGGTGAGGCCAGCCTCCTACCCCTCCAAGAACAACTCGATCACCGGCACCTCCACGTCCGGCGGCTGGATAGGCAGCTCCAGCACCAGGGTATCCGCGCCGATGTCCGGGCTATCGTGGTGCTGCGGTGCGTCAAGTCTGCGGATTTCCGACGCATCGTTCAGTAGCTGGGCATAGGCCACGCGCTGCCGCAACCCATCCAGATAGAGATACTTGAGCGGCCAGGCGAAAACGTGTAGGTAGAGGCGCTTGCTCGCCGGATTGTACGTGTACCGGCAATCCGGCGGCGTGCTGAAGGGCGCCTGCGTGCAGCCGTAGATCGCGCGCCCATGCAGCCGCATCCACTCGCCGATGTCGGCCAGCGTATCGAGCGCCCGCGGATCGAGCTCGCCGCGCCCGGTCGGACCGACGTTGAGCAGGATGTTGCCGCCCTTCGATACGGCGTCAACGATCATGCGGACGAGCAGGTCCGGGTCCTTCCAGTCCAGGTTGTCGCGGTCGTATCCCCAGGAGCCGTTCAGCGTCTGACAGGCCTCCCAGATAACCGGCTTCCCGTCAGCGTGCAGCCACCCCCGCGGCACGAACTGTTCCGGCGTGCGGAAGTCCTGCTCGATCTCGGACCGATTGTTGATCAGAATGTCCGGCTGAATCTCCCGCACCATCCGAATCAGCCGTTCGCTCTCCCAGTCGTCCTTCCCCTTGCCCCTGCTCCAGCCCCAATCGCGCTGCGAGTAGGAGAAGTCCAGCCACAGGATGTCGAGCGGATCGAACAGCGTGACCAGTTCGCGCACTTGGTTGTGTAGGTACTCGACGTACTTGCCCATGTCGCGCTGCGCGTTGGCCGCCCGAAAGGCCAGGTCGTTCGCTTGCGGATGGACCCCGTCCACCGTGAACTCCGGGTGGTGCCAATCAATCAGGGAGTGATAGAAGCCGATCTTCAACCCTGCCTCCCGGAACGCTTCCACCCACGGCCGCAGCAGATCGCGCCCGGCCGGCGTATTCGGGGCTTTGTAGTCGGTGAATTGGCTGTCCCACAGACAGAAGCCGTCGTGGTGCTTGCTCGTGATGACCGCGTACTTCATCCCGGTGCTCTTGGCGGCGTCGGCCCATTCGACGGGGTCGTAGAGGTCGGGGTCGAAGTGATCGAAGTACGGCTGGTAGTCCGCGTCGGTGATCTGCTCGCGCTGCTTCACCCACTCGTGGCGGGCCGCCATCGCATAGATGCCCCAGTGAATGAACAGACCGAACCGATCATGGACAAACCAGTCCGTCTTCCCCGGCGTATCGGCCGGCCGCGGAATGGCCCCCGTTGTCATCGTCCTCCCTCACTCAGCACTATTAACGCTGCGCCCTACCCGCACACGTGCATCCCGGCGTGCTGCGCCCGTCCCCCCGTCGCAACGGGGGGACCATAGGGGGGCCAGCCCCCAGCCCTCGTCATTGCGGCGGAAGCCGCAATCCAGGGCCATTCATAGCCCCCCGTTCGTCGCGTGGACTCCCCTTCCCTGCCAGGGAAGGGGCCGGGGGTTAGGTCCGTCCCCCAGCCATCACTCATTGCCCCAGGGATACGACTCGATCCGCATCGAGCGATCCGCGACGGGCACCTCCACCCGCGCTCCGCCCGCTACCGACGAGGCGTGCAGCGCAAACCCGATCTCCGTGGCCCGCCGCGCCTCGTCTATGTCGCAGGCGGTACTGCCGCCTGTATGTACCGCTTGGACCAGGTCTTGCACGGCTGCCGGCCCTGTCGTCCACCCGCCGGGGGGCGCCGGCAGGTCGAGCGGCTGCGGCCGATGCTGCGGCATCGCGCCCAGTTCCGCGCCCGTCTCGACGTTGAGCAGGTAGACGGTCCGCGCATCATCCAGGATCAGCAGCCGTCCGTTCTCGCCCAGCACCTCGAACGCCAGCCCGCCAGCGGCGCCGTGCTCGCTGACGTATCCGAGCACTCCGTTCGACAGCCCCACTCGGCCGTTCCCGGTCGGGTCCATGCGCGCGCGCGAGTCGGCTGGTTCGCCGGATACGTCAGCGGCTTCGCCGCTCACCCACGTTGGCTCCGGGTCGCCGGCCAGCGCCAGCATCACGTCGTACCAGTGGCAGCCGTGATTGATGAGGTTCGGCAAGCCGTATCCCAGGACGCTCGTCACGGCGCCGATAGCCCCGTCCGCCAGCACCTGCCGCAGGTAGCGATAGGCCGGCGTCCAGCGTCGGTCGAGGCCGAAAGCCAGCGGCACGCCTTTGCTCCGACAGGCTGCGACAATCCGATCCATCTCGGCCAGGCTTGTCGCCAGCGGCTTGTCGCACAGAATACCGCGTACGCCGGCTTCAATCGCCTGCTCGATCTGGTCCGCGTGCATCCTCTGGTGCGTCGCGATGCACACCAGATCCGGCTGCACCTCCGCCAACATGCGCTGGTAGTCGTCGTAGGCCGGTATCTCGCTGCCCCAGCACGCGAGAAACTCGTCGCGCGTCTCCGCCCCCAGGTCGAAGACGGCCGCAATGCTCGTCTCCGGCACGGCGTCGAACGCCGTCGCCCAGTTGTGATGGGCTGGCGTGCGGGCCAAGCTGCGATGCACCCCGACCATCGCCACGCGCAGCGATCCACTATTCCCCGACATCCTTCTCACCTCCGGTATTCTTGATCTCCACCCCAAGCGCGGCCGACTTCGCTCCCGCCCCGGTCCGTCATTCCCGCGAAAGCGGGAATCCCCGTCCCCCCGTCGCAACGGGGGGGCCACAGGGGGGCCTGCCCTCACCCACCCGGGATATACAGACTGCGGTCCGCGACCGGCAGGCTCACCCGTGCGCCGCCTTGCAGGTGCGAGTGGGCAATCCCGAACTGTACTTCCACGGACTGCATCGTCACGTCAATGTTCCCGCTGGTACGCTCACCCGTCTCCAGTTCCTGGATGATGTTGCGAATCGTGCTGGCCGTCGGGCTTTCTCCCTCGGGCCGGAACACTTGCATCGAGACCCCGGAGCCGCCCTTGGTCGCGGCCCGCACAACAAACTCCTCGCCGTTGTCCCACGCATACGCCCGCCCCCCGGTGCCATGCACGTCCACGTCGAAGCTGCCGGGCCGCGGCACGAATATCCCCTCCGTCCCGTCGGCATAGCCCACCCGGAAGAAGCCGACTATCGGATCGGCCAGCTCCTCCCCGGCCGGTGGCAGGTACCGGTGTCCCGCCGCATCGTACTCCGGGTACGGCTTGGAGCCGGGTACATCGCCCTCCCCCGGCTCGGCCAGCCGTCCTTCCACCCACATCGGCGTCGGATCGCCTAGCATCATGGAAACCAGGTCCACCGTATGCGGATGGTGTTTGATGATGTCGGTCCGGCTGTACATCACCCCGTAGAGCAGATCGCCGATGGCCCCATCCGCAATCGCGGCGCGCAGTTGCTTGAAGCCGTCGTGGTGTCGGCGCATCGCCCCCCAGTTGAAGGCCACGTTGTTCGCCGTGACCGCCTCGCGGATGCGGTCGGCTTCCGCCAACGACGCGCACAGCCCCTTCTCCGAGTAGATGCCCCGCACCCCGTGCTCCGCGCAGAAGATGATCGGCGCGGCGCGGTGGACCGACGCGGTGGTCACGCTCACGATGTCGGGCTTCTCGGTCTCGATCATTTCCCGGTAATCGAGATACGTGTTGGTGATCCCGAACCGCCGCTCGAACCGCTTCAGCCGTTCCTCGCCGCGATTGGCCACGGCGACGACTTCCGTCTCCTCGATGGACTGGTAGGCGCTGAAATGACCATAGGGCTTGTGGAACTGGCTCCCCGGCGGGAACTCGTCCTCCATCAACCCGCCCATGCGCCCGGTGCCGATGATCGCCACCCGATACTTTGCACCCATAGTGCTCCTCCTCGACGTTGTTCACAGCACGTGTTGGTCAGCGCCACGCCCAGCAACCCATAGCCCGTGCCGCGCGGCGCGGCGGCACTCAAGGATACCTGCTACCGGTGGTGTGTTGGCGTTCGGCAGCGGCGGTCATCCACCACGGAGCTTCTGGCGCCTCCTGCGCCGCACGCTCCTGTCACGACTGGAAGGCTCTGCCCAGGCGCAAGATGCGCTCGACCGGCGTATACCACCCCTGCGGCGCGTAGTCCGACGTGTGCAGATAACACTGCACGCGCACCTCGTCGCTCCCCTCGGTGAAGGTCAGCAGCCGGCTCATCGGCACCCGGTCATGGCCACCGTGATAGCGGCTCAACGCCGAAACGTTGATGAAGTAGGTCTCCCACTTGCGCTCGATGTGCGACCGTCCGCCCTTGCGATCATCGGGATGGGTATGCGTATGTCCACCCAGCCAGATCGCGGCCGCGCCAGGGTGTGCCGCAAGGTACCCCTCGAACGCCTGTGCGTCCGGCTGCCCGTCCACGAAGTACAGGTAGGAGGCGCCTTCCGGTGCGCCGTCGGCAAAGTAGCCGTGATAATACGATCCCCACTGCCCCTGCTCGTCCTGGCGCATCCCCTCCCACCGCCCCGAGGCCACCGTCGTCTCTTTGAGCATGTGGTGGTGTGCCGAGATGATGAGCGTGTCTGGATTGGCCTCTACCAGGCGTTGCCACCATGCGAACGTCGCGCCCGTAACCGCCCCGGCCGGATAGCCCCCGCGTGGCCCCCGCCCGACCGGCGGCCCGCCGTCGTTGCGATCCCCCATCATCAAGAACAAGAGATTGCCCACCCGAAACGCATACCGCTCCCACGTGCCCTCGATGGGATAGGGCCGGCGCTCCGCCTGCACGCCGGAGTGCTCCGGGTGTTCGCCGGTCGGATCCACCCACTTGCGAAACCACCACTGGCACGGCTCATCGGGCCCGCTCGCGTCGTGGTTGCCGACCAGATTGTAAAAGTGCTCCCTCGGATGCCGGCGAGCAGCGGCGAACTGCCGCACCACTTCCTGCCCTTCCTCGTCTTCCGGCGGCGTTTGGCTCCCTGAGAGGTCACCGAGATGCAGCGCAATATCCCAGTCGAACGGCGGCCCTCCCTCACTGCCCCCCTCTTCCGACTGCCGAATTGCCTCCGCGAGGCTCTCCCGACCACCCTCGCTGAGGTCCGTGCCCACATGGGCACAGCTGGTGGCCCAGACCCGAAACGTTCTACTCATAGCTGCAAGCACCTCCCGATGCAGACAATCCCCCGCCGTAGGGGCGCAGCATGCTGCGCCCGTCCCCCCGTCGCAACGGGGGGACCATAGGGGGGCTAGTCCCTCACTACCAGGTGAGCAGCACGCCCAGCGCCTGATCCATGTGCTCGTGGAGCAGATCGAAGGCCGCTTTCGCTTGCTGGCCCTCGAAGCGGTGCGTAATCAGTGGCTCGACGCGCACCTCTCCCGCGGCCAGCGCCGCCATCGCCTCTTGCCCGATCTCCGCCCGACTTGTGGATGGTGGATAGCTGCCGATCAGCCGTTTGCCCATGATCTTCGAGGCGTCCAGGTCCAGCGGTTCCTGGTGGTATAGGCCGATGAGTTGGATCAGACCACCGACGGCGACCATGTCTTGTGCCTGCACAAACGACCGCAGTCCCGCCCGGCCGCCCACGCAGTCCATCACGATGGTCGCCCCGCCATCCGTCAGCCGCTGGACCGCCACCACCGGGTCTTCTTCCCTCGCATTGACTACCTCCGAGGCGCCGACCTCCTGCGCGATCCGCAGCCGCAGGTCGAGCGCGTCCACCGCGATCAGTTGAGCCGGCCGGTACCGCCGGGCAAACTGCATCACCAGGTTACCGACAATCCCTTGCCCCAAGACGACCACTCGATCCTCCGGCCCGATCCCGGCGGCGCGTGTCCACCCGGCGCTGCTCGTCGCCAGTGGGTGAAAGGTGCCGTGCTCGAGCGACAGGTCGGGATGCAGTTGAAAGACCCGGAAGTCTCCGGCATAGTTCACCTTCTCGAGCGTGTATTCGGCGTGCGGTGCGGTCACGACCACCCGGTCCCCAACCGCAAACTCGCTCACGCCGGTGCCCACGCGGTGAATGACCCCGGTGGTGGAGTAGCCCATCCGCCGCGGGTCAACGAGTTCTTCGCGGAGGTAGCGCCCGCCCATCTCGGAGCCGCGACTAATCAAGCTGACCTGCGTGCGCGCCACGACCTCGTTGTCCCCCGGTTCGGGAATGGGCACCTGCTCCATGACGACGTTCCCAACGCCCTCGTGCTTCGCCGTCCGCCACATCAGTTCGGCCATCTCTGCGCTCCTTCTCCGGTGTTATCCGGCCTAGTCCCCTATGGTCACCCCGCTGCGGCGGGGGGACGGGTGTGTTCCCTCCCCTGTCGGGACGGGGGAGGGCTAGGGCGGGGGCTACGACCGCCGGCTCCCCCTACCACTCGAACAGCAACCCCAGCGCCTGATCGGGGTGCTCATAGAGGAAGTCGTAGCCTTCCTTCACCTGCGTCCCCGCAAAGCGGTGGGTAATCAACGGCTTGGCGCGCACCTCGCCCGCTGCCAGTGCGTCCATCGCCACCCGCGCGTCCTCCGCGCGATCCGTCCCCGGCAGGATGCCGCCGAGCAGGCGTTTGCCCATGATCTTCCCCGCCTCCAGCTTCAGCGGTGCGCCATGATAGAGGCCGATGAGTTGGAGCAGGCCGCCGCGCGCCAGCATGTCCTGCGCCTGCACGAACGACTGCAATCCGGCGCGGCCACCCACGCAGTCCATCACGATGGTCGCGCCCTCGCCGCCCGTCAGCCGCTGGACAGCCGCCACCGGGTCTTCCTCCCCGGCATGGACCACCTCCGGCGCGCCGACTTCCTGTGCAATCCGCAGCCGCAGATCGAGCGCGTCCACCGCGATCAGTTGGGCCGGCCGGTACCGGCGAGCGAACTGCATCACCAAGTTGCCGACAATCCCTTGCCCCAAGACGACCACCCGATCCTCCGGCGTGATCTGCGCGCACTTGGTCCACGAGGCCGAGCTGGTGCAGAGGGGATGGAACGTCCCCTCGTCCGGCGAGACGTCCGGGTGCAGCGCACGCACCTCCGGAGGGTTCCCCGGCATACCGGAGGCCAGCGAGTACTCGGCATGGGGTGCGCCGACCACCACCCAATCGCCGGGCGCGAAGTCGCGCACGTCGGCTCCTACCCGCTCGACCACCCCGGTGGTCGAGTAGCCCATCATGCTCGGCAGCAGGGCCTCCTCGTACACGTAACGACGCCACAGCTCCGAGCCGCGGCTGATGAGGCTCACTTTGGTCCGCGTCAGCACGTCCTCCGACCCCACCTCCGGGATAGGCACGTGCTCCAGGACGATATTGCCCACTCCCTCGTGCTTGGCCGTTTGCCACATCATGTCCGGCATTACTGCCTCCCTCGCTGGAATGTGTCCGGCGCGGCCGGGCCATCCCCGCCGCGGCTCCCCTTACTGTGCGCCATCATGCACAAACAAGCAAGCGAAGCGCCTCCCGGCCATGGCCGGGAGGCGCTTGGTGTTGGTGCTCTGCACAACGACCCGGAAGGTCGTGAGCGTACTGCCGGTCGAGACTAGCCCCGCTTGAGGTCCTCTTCGTAGAGGGGGGCCGTAAGCCGCTGCGATTCCGCGAGGGCCTCCTTGGGGGTCAGCTCGCCGTCCTCCAGGCGCTTGAAGATCTCGCCACCGATCTCGAACAGCATCTTGGCCATGCTTGGTGCAGCCGGCGTAGGCACGTCGTACTGCGCCAGGTGGTTGAGCTGCTGCAGGATCGGGTTGTCCCGCAGAGCCTTGTTGATCGCCGGATTGCGCGCAGCCGCCAGGTTGGCCGGCGGGTGCCCGGAGGCTTCCGAGACCAGCAGCTGCACGTCCTCGCGTACCGACCATGCCGCCAGATCGGCGGACACTTCCTGGGCATCCTGATCGCTAACCTTGAACACCACGCAACCGAAGCAGTTGCCCGGCGTCGTGATCTGTTTCTCGGTGTTCGACGGCCCGTGCGGGTAGTGCGTCACCCGAATGACGCTCCCATCACCGGGGTCCACGTCGGGATAGCGCGGCGGGGTCACGGTCCCGGGGTTGATGACCTCCGTCACCTTCGCCTTGTTGTTGAAGTAGTACTTCCCGTCCCTCCCGATGTCCGTCTGTGCATAGCCCAGCTCCCGGTGGTGCTTGTACACGTACTCCAGCGCCTCCAGCATGCCGGGGGTGTCAACTTTCCACTCTGTCCCGGTCGGATCGCGCGGGAACGCCCCGTTCATCGGCCCCAGGACGATCACCAGCCAATACAAGCTGTAGCGCATGCTCCACAGCGCGCGGGTGACGCCTTCCGCATCGCGCTGGACCGTGGCCTTGCCGATCTCGTCGAAGTCATCCCAGGTGTAGCCTTCTTCCGGGAAGTCCACCCCTTCCTCCTTCAAGATGGCCGTGTTATAGCCCAGGCCGTGCGGGTCGGGGAACATCGGCATCAGGATCTGCTGTCCCTTCCACTGCACCCCGTTGAGCAGGAACTCGATCATCTCACCCTTGGTCTTGCCCCAGTCCGCGTTCGTCCGCAGGGCGGCGTTGAGGTCCACGGTGGCGCCCAGCGCGAACAGGTCGGCGGCCTCCACCTGCCAAGGCGTCCAGACGTTCGGCGGCGTATCGGCCGCCAAGAAGCTCTTGATCTTGTCCATGCCGGCCCCACCCGAGTTCTCGGTGGGGATCTCCACGAACGCGCCACGGGGGTGGTTTTCTTTGAAGTGCTTCACCACCACCTGATCGGCCAAGCCAAAGCGGTGCGGTGGTGCAATGCGGTGCCAGAAGGTGATCTGTGGCGGTGGCTTGGCGGCCGCGCCCTGCGCGCCCTGCGCGCCCGCTGCGCCCTGGGCACCGGTCTCACCCTTCGCGCCGGCTGGCCCGGCTGGCCCGGCTGGCCCGGCTTGCGGCTGGCCCACGTAGCGCACGGTCGGCTCGCCGCACGCCGCAGCTACCAGCCCGCCCAATGCGGCGGCCGCGCCGCCCAAATACTTCCGTCGAATCACAGCTACCATAGTTCCTCCTTGGTTCACTCCGCTGTCGTTAGAGATGCGAGATGGATGACGGATCGCGCGCGCATGCCACCCGGCACTACGCGCTATGCTGACGGCCCTCCTTTTGCCCGACCATACCAATGGTCTGTAGTGGTATCAAGGATAACCACCGGCCGCGAAACCTGCAACCTGACGCATCCCGGCCTCCCTGCTAGTCACCATAAATGAAGCGTCGCCCCGCCCGGGCCCGG
>JAJDZR010000294.1 GCA_022824545.1 Chloroflexota bacterium | reverse complement strand
ATGAAACGCTGGCAGTCCGTTTCCTGCCCAACGTAGAGGCCCGCGCACCCGCGCAGAAACTCCAGTATCTTGCCCCACTGTTCCGGGGATAGTTTGATGCTGCTCATGCGACCACTATAATGAAATGTCAACAGAACCTAGTACGAACGCGCGTGGCCGCTTGGGTTCAGCACGGCCGACGCTGGCGACGAGCGGGACCCCAAAGGCGAGCGTCTTGCCTGATCCGCTCGGGGCGTGGCCGCAGATATCGCGGCCGGCCAAGGCGTCAGCTACCGTAGCTGCCTGGATCTCGAAGGTCTTGGTGAAGCCTCGATGCTTTAGGGCGTTACAAATGGTCTCGGGGATGCCTAGTTGAGCGAAGGTCGGGGACATGGCGCTCCTTGCCCGCGCAGCGGCGGGGGACTGAGGGGTCGTGGTGCCTCAACGCGCATGACGCAGAGGGAGATCTTCAGGGATGGTCACTGTGACCGGATGAACCAGCGCGCGTCTATGAACCCACCGGCTAGAGAGCCTTGCCGGAGCAGCACTAACGGTAACGCCTTCACATCTATTTTACTCGATAGGTGTCTGCTGGCACAAGAGAGCACCCGACAGGGGGCGTTGAGCAGGAGAGTTACGGCTCATGCGGTACACTGCTCACGCTGCCCGCTAGTCGTCCGTCCTGGAGCCAGTGACCGCCAGGGATAACGCGCCGGGTCGGCACAGGCAGAGGTATGCACAATCGGATGGAAATACGTGCTGCCGACCGCGCGGGCCAGGTACCGTGAGTGAGCAAGACCGGGACCCGGAGCTACTGGCCGGCGCGGACAGTGCAGCGTTGGCGCGGCGGGTGGCGCGCAACACCGCCGCGCCGCTAGCGGCGACCGTGGTCGAACGCGGGCTGGGCCTGCTGCTGGCCATATACGCTGCACGGGTGCTCGGTCCCTTAGGCGTCGGGGCATACGGTGTCGCGCAGAACGTCTGGCAGTTCGCCTCCATCATCGCCGACTTCGGCCTAGGTACCCTTCTCACTCGCGAGGTTGCCCGTGACCGCCCGGCGGCGGCCCAGCGCACCGCGGCGACGGTCGGCTTGCGCCTGGTACTCGCTGCCGCCTGTGCGCCCGCTGCGGCCCTTGTCGCCCTGCTCTACAGCGATCGCGCCATCCTCATTACGGTGGTGTTGCTGGCTGCCGGATTGTTCCCGGCGGCCATCGCCGGCGCGTTGAGCGCTGTCTTCGCCGGCCACGAGCGCATGACGCCCCCCGCCGCGATCCAGTTGGTGGGTGGTGCCCTCACGGCAACCCTCGGCTTTGCGGTGTTGGCGGTCGGCTGGGGCATCATCGGACTGGGTGGCGTTTCGCTCGTCGTCGGTCTGCTAACCGCAGTGGTTTTTCTATGGCTCGTCCGGCGGCGCTACTTCATGCCGCGTATTGCGCTGAGACCACGCGAGTTGCGCCCGCAACTACACGAGTCCTGGCCGCTGATGCTCAATAACCTGTTGAACAGCATCTTCTTCCGCAGCGACATTCAGGTCCTGGGAGCGTTCCGTGGTGCGCGGGCAGTGGGCCACTATAGCAATGCGTTTCGGATTATTGACGCGATAGGCCTCCTGCCCTCCCGCTTTGTGCTCGCGCTTTTCCCGGTCCTATCGCGCCGCGCTGCGCCTGGCGATGCCAGCTTCCTGGGGGTCTATCGGCTGGCCGTCAAGCTGCTATTGGGTATCGCGGTACCGATTGCGCTCAGTATCACGGTGCTATCCTCCGACATCACGCGCTTACTCTGGGGGGCGCGCTTTCTTCCCGAGTCGGCCATCGCCCTACAAATCCTCGTCTGGTACGTCCCGGGCAGCTTTTGGAACGGCCTCACCCAGTACGTTCTCATCGCGGTTGGTCAGCAGCGCTGGATTACTGTCGGTTTCTTCCTGGCCACGGCTTTCAACGTGGTCGCCAACCTCCTACTCGTGCCGCGCTATGGGTTGGTCGCCGCCGCCTGGACGACCGTAGCGTCGGAGGTTGTGCTGTTCGTGCCGTTTGCGGTGATCGTTCGTCGCAGCCTAGGTACGCTTCCCTTCTGGCGAGAGGCGCTCCCCCCGCTGGTCGGTGGGCTGGCCGCTGCTGCCGTTGCGTTGGGCCTTGGTCAACTCGGCAGTCCTGCCCTCGTCGTAGCCGGCGCGGCGCTGTCGGTCTACGCTATCGTGTGGCTGGCGCAGCGACCGCTCGACCGCGAGGAGTGGCAGTTGGTCGCGGGTCTCTGGCGGCGTGCGGAGCCGCGCTGATGGGGGTTGCCGCCCGGCAGCGCACTACCGCCGCACGGTGCCGCTGCCGATTTGCTCGGTGTACCACGCTTCGCCGTACACCGACTTCTTGTTTCCCCAGCGCCCCGGTGCGGGGATCATCTTCAGACTGCGGTCTTCCAGCGGTAAGTACACCGGGGTATGCCCGCGCCGGTGTGATTCGCGCAACGCGATGGCCATCTCCAGCGCCTGCCGCCCGTTCTCTCCGTTGGAGCGCGGCTCAATGTCCTGGTCAAGCGCGTCTACCATGGACTGAATGGTTGCATCCTGGCGCGGCATGATGCGCCAGCCCTCGGCATCGTGCGTTGCCTCTCCGCGGTACAGGTGGGTTTGCGGAAGCACGCCCTCGATGGGGCGCAGGGCGCCATCCGCGAGCTTCCAGGCATGGACGTAAGCGCCGTCACTGACGAATAGACCGCGACTGCACAGCACCTCGTAGCCCTGCCGGACGCTACCCCGGCGATGGATAACGCCCTCGGTCCCGTTCACGAAACGCACGTAGCCGGCGCCGCCCTGGTCGTCGTCGCTCCACGGGTCGTCATCCACCCACCCGGTCACCCACTCCACGTCGGCATCGCCGGCAAACAGGCGCAGCAGGCTATAGCGTTGGATACCGCCTCCCGACATCTCGTGGCCGCTGCCATCGAGGACACTGATGCTCACCACCTCGCCCAACTCTCCCGACGCCAGCAGCTTGGCCGCCTGTCGGTAGTGGGGCAGGTTGCGATCCAAGTCACCGACGGCGAGCCTGATCCCGCGCGCCGCGCAGGCTTCGACCATCCGGTCCGCTTCGGCCAGGCTGGCGCTCATCGGCTTCTCGCAGGAGATGGCTTTCAGCTCCGCACGTACACAGCCGAGCACAACGGCGGGGTTCTCGCTGACCGGCAAAATCGGCGCGGCAATATCGAGCTGCTCGCTCGCCAGCAACTCCTCGTAGCTGCGGTAGCCGGGGACCTGGAAACGCTCGCAGAACAAGGCCAAGTTGTCCGGGTCCGGATCGGCAGCCGCCACGACCGCCGTCGCCGGGTGCAGCGCATACGATCTGGCGTACTGAGTGCCCTTGCGGCCGCAGCCGATAATTCCTACGCGGTAGCGCGCTTGCTGAGCAATCGTCATCGGTGGCCTCCCACTCAACTATCATTCCCCAGACACACCTTGAAGATGTGCCTCCGCCATCATACACGCCCCGGCTTGGTACCATCTGACTGTCAAGGCTGGTTCCCCGATGGACCCCGTTGCGGCGCCGGGTGACGACGTGTTCCCTCCCTGTAGAGGCGGGAGAGGGGTTAGGGTGGGGGCCTGGATTGCGGCTTCCGCCGCAATGACGGGAGGAGAGACTATGCCAACGATTGCTGCCGACTCCCTCCGCGACCTCGCCCAACGGCTCTTCGAGGCGGCCGGCACCCCGCCGGAGCAAGCTGCTACGGTTGCCGAGCATCTTGTCAACGCCAACCTCGCCGGCCATGACTCGCATGGGGTACAGCATATTCCCGGCTACGTCGGCGGAGTGCGTGATGGTCAGATCGTTCCGGCGGCCCGCCCAACCATCGTGCAGGAGCGGCCAACGGCGGCGCTCGTTTCCGGCAACTGGAGCTTCGGGCAGGTCGCCGCCAAGTACGCGATGGATGTCGCCATCCGCAAGGCCAAAGAGGTTGGCGTGACGGTCATCGGGATTGTGCAGTGCAACCACATCGGACGGCTGGGCGAGTATCCCACCCGCGCTGCCGCGCAGGGCATCGCCAGCTTCATCACCTCCGGCAACCTCAATCGCACCGGAGGCAGCGTCGCGCCCTACGGCGGGCGCCAGGGCGCACTGAGCACCAGCCCGATGGCATGGGGGTTCCCGGCCGGCCCGCGCCCGCCCTTCCTACTCGACTTTGCCACGTCAATGATTGCCGGGGGCAAGGTGGAGGTGGCCCTGGCCAAGGGCGAGTCGCTACCCGAGGGCGCCGCGCTCGGACCCGATGGACGGCCGACCACCGACCCGGTCGTGCTACGGCAGGGCGGCAGTATGCTCACGTTCGGCGGGCACAAGGGCTATGGCCTGGCGCTCGTGGTCGGCCTGTTCGGCGGTTTGCTCACCCACGCCGACCGGTACGCCACCGACGAAGGCGCGACCGGCGTGTTCATCTTGGCCGTGGATGTTGGCCTCTTCGGGCCGAGTGAGGCGGTCGAGCGGACCGTGGACAAGGCATTTGACCGGATCAAGGCCACGCCGCCGGCCGAGGGCTTCGACGAGGTGCTCATCTCCGGCGAGACCGAGCACCGCAGCCGCGAGCAGCGCCTCCGCGACGGCATCCCCATCCCTGACAAGACCTGGGTGGCGCTGTGCCAAGTGGCCGCCGAGCTTGGCGTCGCCATGCCGACATGAGGTAGACCACTCATCGCAGCCGTTTTGACGTTACACGAGAAGGACATGCTCTGATGCCTCCGTTTCAGTTAGTCTCCGACTTCCAGGCTACCGGCGATCAGCCGGAGGCCATCGCCAAGCTGTGTCAGGGTTTGCACGACGGTCAGCGGTTACAGGCGCTGCTCGGCGTGACCGGCTCCGGTAAGACGTTCACGATGGCCAGTGTTGTTGCCGAGGTGCAGCGTCCGACGCTGGTGCTGGCGCCCAACAAGACGCTCGCGGCGCAGCTCTTTGATGAGTTCAAGGAGTTCTTCCCTCACAACGCCGTGGAGTATTTCGTCAGCTACTACGATTACTACCAACCCGAAGCCTATATCCCCCGCAGCGATACCTACATCGAGAAGGATTCCTCGGTCAACGAGGAGATCGAGAAGCTCCGGCTCTCGACGACGCGCTCGTTGTTGGCACGCCGCGACGTGCTGATCGTGGCCTCGATCTCGTGCATTTACGGCATGGGTGCCCCGGAGGACTACGGTTTCTCGGTCGTGTCGCTGCAACGCGGTCAGGTAACGCGCCGCGACCGGGTGCTCCGCCATCTCGCCGACGTCCAGTATGACCGCAACGACATGGACTTCCGACGGGGCACCTTCCGCGTGCGCGGCGAGGTACTGGAAATCTTCCCGGCCTACGACGACTTCGCGGTGCGGGTGGAGTTTTTCGGCGATGAGATCGAGCGGATTGTCGAGGTGGACCCACTCACCGGCGAGGTACTGGCGGCGCGCGAGCAGGTGGACATCTACCCGGCCGGGCACTTTGTCACCCCGGCCGAGAAGCTCGAGCGGGCCGTCGTCACCATCGAAGAGGAGCTACAGGAGCGCCTCGCCGAGCTGCGGGCACAGGAGCGGCTGTTGGAGGCCCAGCGGATCGAGCAGCGCACGCTCTTCGACCTGGAGATGCTGCGCGAGACCGGCCACTGCCAGGGTATCGAGAACTACTCGCGCCACCTGAGCAACCGCGCCGCTGGCGAGCAGCCGTGGACCCTGCTCGACTATCTGCCCGATGATTTCATCCTGTTCGTGGACGAGTCGCACGTCGCGTTGCCGCAAGCGCGGGGCATGTATTTCGGCGATAAGTCACGCAAGGACACGCTGGTCGAGTACGGCTTCCGCCTGCCGTCCGCGCTCGATAACCGGCCGCTCATGTTCGGCGAGTTCGAGCAGCATATCCGCCAGGCGATCTTTGTCTCCGCGACACCCGGCCCCTACGAGTACGAGCACTGCACCCAGATTGTCGAGCAGCTCGTCCGCCCGACCGGCTTGGTGGACCCCATCGTCGAGGTCAAGCCGACCGCCGGCCAGATTGACGACCTGCTCTACCAAATCAACGAGCGGGTGCAGCGCGGTGAGCGCACGCTGGTCACGACGCTCACCAAGCGCATGGCCGAGGACCTTGCCGATTATCTGGCGGAGATGGGGATTAAGGTCCACTATCTCCACTCGGAGATTGACACCCTGGAGCGCGTCGAGATTCTCCGTGACCTGCGCTTGGGCGTCTACGACGTCGTGGTCGGGATCAACCTGCTGCGGGAGGGTCTCGACCTGCCCGAGGTCTCGCTGGTAGCCATTCTCGATGCCGATAAAGAGGGCTATCTGCGCTCGGAAACCTCGCTCATCCAGACGATTGGCCGGTCCGCTCGCCACGTCGAGGGCCGGGTCATCATGTACGCGGATCGGATCACCGGCTCCATGCGGCGGGCCATTGACGAGACGGCCCGCCGCCGGCGTGTGCAAACCCGCCACAACGAACAGCGTGGCATCACCCCGGTCGGTATCCAGAAGGCGATCCGCGGCGTGTCGGAGCGGCTAAAGCAGGTCGCGGAAGCCGTTCCCGCCTACAAGACCGACGAGGAGCTGCCGAAGAAGGAAGTGGCCAGGCTCATCAAAGACCTCGAAAAGCAGATGAAGGAGGCCGCGCGACAGCTCGACTTCGAACAGGCGGCGCTGCTGCGCGATCAGGTCTACGAGCTGCGGGCAACGCTGGGCGACGGCAGCGATCCGATTAGCGCGACGGCCGCCCCGGCTGCTGCCGCGGCCGATACGAACGGGGCCGCCGCTCCTACGCCGCGCGGGCGGTCCACCTCGCGGGCCGTGCGCGTCACCGGGCCGCGCCGACGCAGCCGGCGGCGGTGAGGCCTGGATTTCTTGCGGGAAAGAGATGATGGACATTGATGCGATCCGGGCGCTGGCCGACGCCCAGGCCGGCTACGCAAGCGAGGCCTACCGTTGGCTGCACCGGCACCCGGAATTGAGCTTCCAGGAAGCCGAGACTGCCCGGTACGTTGCCGAGCAGCTTCGCTCGCTCGACCTAGAGCCAAGGACCGGTGTCGGCCGCCGTGGCGAGCATGGCGTTGTCGCGGTGCTCGGCGCCGGCCGGCCCGGCCCGGCCATCGCGCTGCGGGCCGATATGGATGCGCTGCCGCTGGAGGAGGCAACCAACTTACCCTGGCGGTCGCAGCGTCCGGGAGTGATGCACGCCTGCGGCCACGACGCCCACACCGCCATCTTGCTCGCCACCGCCGCCGCGCTCTGCCGTGTCGAGCGCGACCATCCCCGCAGTTCAGGTGGGCCGGTCGTGCTGCTTTTTCAGCCGGCCGAGGAGCAGGAACCTGGTGGTGCGTTGGGGATGATCGAGGCCGGAGTGCTCGATAGCCCGCCGGTGTCGGCGGTGTTCGGCCTCCACCAGTCGCCACTGCTGGATACGGGCACGATTGGGCTGGCGGTGGGCGCCCGCAGCGCCGCGGCCGATGACTTTACGCTGACCATTCGCGGTCGTGGTGGTCATGCCGCCTGGCCCCACCGCACCGTTGACCCGGTCGTCGTCGCGGCGCACGTTGTCACTGCCCTGCAAACGGTCGTCAGCCGGCAAGCGTCGCCGACCAACGCCGCCGTCGTCACCGTCGCTACCATCCATGGCGGGACCAAGGACAACATCATTCCCGACGAGGTGGTGATGACGGGTACTGTCCGCACCCTTGCGCCGGAGCTACGCGAGGCCATGCCGCAGCGGATCGAGGCTCTGGCACAAGGCATAGCCGCCGGCTTCGGTGCTGCGGCCACCCTCGACTACACCTGGGGCTACCCGGTGCTGGTGAACGATGCGGCGATGACCGCCTTGGCCGAGCGGGCAGCGATCCGCGCGCTCGGCGAGGCCCAGGTGGTGGAGGCGGAGCCTGTGCTGGGCGCCGAGGACTTTGCGTATTTTCTGGAGCAGCGCCCCGGCTGCTTTGCTACCTTGGGCGTGGGTGTGCCGAGCATCCCGCTCGAAGAGCGCCCCACCGGCCACAGCGCCCGGTTCAGGCTCGACGAGGCCGCGCTGCCCGTTGGTGTGGCCTACTACCTCGCCATCCTCGACGAATGGGCGCGCACGCAGCAGCCCCCACCCCAACCCTCCCCCGTCGCAACGGGGGAGGGAGCTAAACCGTCCCCCCGCCGCAGCGGGGGGACCATAGGGGGGCCAGCCCCCTACGACCCCGCTGCGGCCGTTCCTTCCATGAGCGCAGCCTGGTCCGCGGGGTTGGGATTCCGGTAGTAGGTGCCGGGGCGCCAGTCGCCTACGTCTCCCAAGAGCCGCCGTTGGCGCGGCGTACACCGCGCCAGAAGCTCCGGCGTAGCCTGGTCGAAGTCCCACGGCTGCATGAACAGTTGGCTATAGCGGTAGATCAGCGTCTTGCGGATTCGGTCGGATAGGTTTGGCCCCGGGCCGTGCCAGAGGGCGTGCGGAAAGATCACCGCATCGCCGGCCTCGACACACAAGGGGACGCCGCCCGGCGTATCCGTCCCGGCGGGCAGTCGCTCCTCCGGCCACGGCCGCAGGTGACTGCCCGGGAAGACGATGAAGTTGCCCATGTTCGGCTCCGGGAGCGGCGTCAGGAAGTACTGAATCTTGACTTGCAGCGGCAAGCTCGACTCCGTGACGCGAATCTGTTCCAGCGCCTCGCCGCCGTCGGGGTGGATATACCCCTTGTAGCTCGGATCGAGCGTTCGCATGGTCACCTGCGCGACGCTGCACCCGATGTACGAACCCATCAGGTCCAGCACCAAGCCAAAGGTGCCCGGATGGTCTATCATGTCAATGAAGACATCGTTCTCCGCGTAGATGTTCCGGCGACCCATCCCGCGCTGGGGGCCGCCGTCATTAATCGGCCCCACGTATCGGGCGTAGAGATCGTCCACCGCTTGGATGCACCGGTTCACCTCATCCGGTGTAAGTGCTCCCTTCACGACCAGGTAGCCGTCGCGCCCCCACTGGCGCCGCTCTGCCTCAGTGAGCCTTCGCATAGACATCTCGCTTACCGTTCCTTTCTATCGGGAGTGGACTGAAGAGCGTTGCTGACCGTCACGGTCGCCGGAATCCACCTCTGGAGACGATGGGAGATGGACCGGCGGTTGTGCTAATCCTGTCCGTCCTTGGTCACTAGGCGTCGCTCAAACCGTTTGACAGCGTACAACACCAGCCAAGCCAATGCCGTCGCGCCTACTGCCAAGACGTAGAGACCGCTGCCCGCCATCATCCCCACGGCCGCCGCCATCCAGATGCTGGCGGCCGTTGTAAGGCCACGCACGCTGGCGCCGGAGCGCCAGATGGCTCCGGCACCGAGGAATCCTACTCCAGTCACGATCTGCGCGGCGACTCGGCCCGGGTCCTGAACCGTGCCGAAGCCGATGAAACCGAAGATGGACACGAGCGTAAAGCAAGCTGCGCCGAGGGAAACGAGGACATGGGTACGTAGCCCGGCGGCCTGTCCGGCAATCTCCCGCTCGGAGCCGAGCACTCCGGCGAGGACCACGGCGAGCAGCAGCAGCCCCAGTGCCTCCAGCTGGAGGTAGTCGGAGATTGCTGCTAGGGCCGAATCCATACCGTGCCCCTATGCCCTGGCGGGCTGTACGAAGTTGCCGTTCAGCCGTCGGCCGGGGTCGCTGCGCCCGTCAGCACCTCGACCTGATCCGCCGGCGAGTAGAAGTAGGCGCCCGGACGCCAGTCCGCGCCGAGGTCACCCAACAACCGCCGCTGGCGCGGTGTGCAACGCTCCAACAGCCCTGGCGAGGGCCGCTCGTAGTCGAAGGGGCGAAAGCATTGCTGGCTGTAGCAGTAAATCAGTGTCTTGCGGGCCTTGCCCGACAGGTTCCGCGCCGGGCCGTGCCAGATGGAGTGGGTGAAGATCGCCGCGTCACCGGCTTTGACGGAGAGCTGCACGGTGCCGGGTGACTCCGGCCCGTCGGGTAGCCCTGCCTCCGGGAATGCTTGCCGGTGACTCCCCGGCACTAGCGTAAAGTTGCCGCCATTCGGCTCCAGCACGTCGGTCAGGAAGTATTGGATTTTCAACTGGAGCGGCCAGCTGGTATCACTGAGCCGAATATGCTGAAGGGCCTGCCCGCCGTCGGTATGGATGTAGCCCTTGAATTCCGGGTCGGGCAGGCGGATAACGGCCTCGGACATGCTCAGCTGAATGTAGGGGCCGAGCAGGTCCACCACGACTCCCAAGATGCCGGGATGGTCCATCAGCGCGACGAAGGCATCGTTGTCTTCCATCACGTTGCGCCGGTCCATCCCTTTCGCCGCGTCCGCCTCCGGGTTGTCCACGACGTGCCGTTGATAGAGCTGGTCCAATGCCTGGGTGAGGCTGGCCACTTCTTGGGGCGTCAGCGCGTCCGGCAGCACGAAGTAGCCATCGCGCTCCCACTGCTGCCGCTGGTCCTCCGTGAGTCTCCGGGTAAACATCATCTACCCCCTCTTGCCGCCGTGTACAGCATCGCCGGCCGTGCCGAGCGAGACACCCACATCATACCGCTGGCCAGTAGCCGGTGGCTAGTAGTCAAGTGAACGGAAGCCGCAATCCGGCGCCGTAGGAGTATCCCCGGTCTACACCGTGGTTATAGACGGGAGCCGGCCGATGCCTTGAGCACCAGCGCCAACGCCTTTGCCGTGCCGATGGGATACAGGCGCACCCGCCGTCCGACGGACTCACCGCCGGCGACGATGGTAGCGCCCTCAGCGAGCAGCGTGGCGAGCGTCGTTTGCCGTTGCTCGCCCCGGACCACTTGCGCGGCCGTCAAGGCGATCACCCCCTGCACCTCCTCCGGCGCCAGAGCACGCGGCTGACCTTGCATCCGGGCTGAGTAGATCACCAGGTAGTAGATGCCGCCGGCTCGCGGCGTCCCCGGCGGATGCTCCATCTCGTGTACGGCCAGCGGACGCGGGTAGTCGCGCAACGCGAGCCGTACCGGCGGACTACGGCGCGGGAGGTGCCAGGTCTGCGCTGCCGACCGGAGCGTGATGTCGGCGCCGATCTCTTCTTTGGCTTCCCGGTGGGCACAGGCTGGCCAGGACTCGCCTCTCTCGCGGTGACCACCAATGCCAGCGTAGAATAGCTCTCCCGGCGGGCAGCGAAAGCGAGTGCCGGCCAGCAGGAACAGGTATCGGCCACAATCGTCCTGGAGCGCCAGGCCCACCCCGGCCTCCGCGGCCTCCGCACCGTCGGGCACGATGTCGTTGATCGCCGGCATGATGGACTCCCCATCTCTATCGCTCGGCGATGGAGATGGGGCCGGGGGGTGAGGGTAGATCAGCCACCGGCGACGGCGGGGACGATGGACACTTCCTGTCCGGCTTCCAGGGCGGTGTCGAGGTCGTCGAGGAAACGGATGTCCTCACCGCCGACGTAGATGTTGACGAACCGGCGCAGCGTTCCTTGCTCGTCGAACAGGCGCTCCTTGAACCCCGGATGCTGGCGCTCCATATCGTCGAGCACCCCGCCAACCGTCGCGCCCTCGGCGGTTACTGCGGCGGCGCCACCCGCGAGCTGCCGCAGGGGAGTAGGTATCCGCACTGTCACTGCCATCACGCTGCTCCTTTGTTGCAGGGTTTTCGCCGTTGCTCGACCGGCTCACTCTACCAGCACCGGCGCGGTGCCGACTGGTGTACTCGGCGGCGTGAGGCCGAGCGTGCCTTCGAACGACCCGATCGTCGCGTCAACGTGGACCGGCTGCCGGGCCACTGGCGCGACCGCCTCCAACGTCTTGAGACCGTTGCCCGTGATGTAGGCCACCACACGCTCGTCGGGCTGCACCACGCCGCTGGCTACCAACTGCTTCAGACTGGAGATCGTGACGCCACCGGCCGTTTCCGTGAAGATTCCTTCCGTCTCTGCCAGCAGCTTGATCGCCGCCGCGATGTCCTCATCGTTGCTGATCGTCATGCTCCCGCCCGTATCCTTGACGATACGGATGACGTAGTAGCCGTCGGCCGGGTTGCCGATCGCCAGCGACTTGGCAATGGTGTTCGGCTCCCGCACGGGCCGCACCGCCTCGCGGCCGGCCAAGAACGCCTCCGAGACCGGGGCGCAGCCCTCGGCCTGGGCCGCGGAGATACGGACACTGCCCTCGGCGACCAGTCCGACCTTCTGTAGCTCGCCAAAGCCCTTATGGAGCTTGGTCACGAGCGAGCCGGAGGCGACCGGCGCGATGACGTGATCGGGCAAGGTCCAGCCCAGCTGCTCGGCGACCTCGAAAGCGAGCGATTTACTCCCCTCGGAGTAGTAGGGCCGCATGTTGATGTTGCAGAACGCCCAGCGGTAGGCGTCCGCCAGTTCGCTACACAGACGGTTCACATCATCGTAGGAGCCGTTGACCGCGACGAGCTGGGCGCCATAGGACCGGGCGTGGACCAGCTTGCCTTCCTCGGTATCGCCGGGCAGGAACACGTAGGCCGCCATCCCTTCACGGGCGGCCGCGGCCGCCACGGCGCCGGCGAGGTTGCCGGTGGAGGCGCACGCAAACGTCGAATAGCCGAATTCGCGCGCTTTCTTGATCGCTACCGCGACCACGCGATCCTTGAAGGAATAGCTAGGGTTGACACTGTCGTTCTTGATCCAGAGGTTCCGCAGTCCCAGCGCTTTGCCGAGGTTGCGCGCGCGCTGGAGCGGGGTGAAGCCCACGCGATGGCCGTCGTCTTCGCTGGGGCGCTCGACTGGCAAGAGAGGCCAGTAGCGCCAGAGCGAGAGCGGACCGCGCTCGATGACCTCGCGGGAGAGCGTTTGCCGCAGGGCCGGATAATCGTAAGTCACGTCGAGTGGGCCAAAGCAGAAGTCGCAAACGTGGATTGGCTCGATGGGATACGTGCGTCCGCATTCCCGACACTGCAATCCACCGAGACGCCCATTTTCCATAGCTATCGTGATCCTCGCTTCGAGAGCTGAGCCGTGTTGGTACCAACGCTACACGCCACTCTGGCCACCGGGCGGCAGGGGGATTGTGGCGGCAGCCGAGCACCCGTTTGTCGCCGTTCCGGCGAGTGCTGGTCAGCGGTGCGGATGCGCTGCACAAAAGCAAAAGCCCCCGTCTCCAGACGAGGGGCTTCACCGTGTAGTGGTACAGCCTCCCTTATCTTGCAGCGGAATACACCACTGCCGGAGTTGGCACCTGGTCCGCTCCATGCGGACTGGTTGCCGGGCTTCTTAGGGCCGGTTCCCTCCACCTCTCTGGATAAGAGTGGTACTGTATGCAGTTTTAAAGCACCAGCGCGTACTTGCGGAGTGACTATAGCACGGTATTCACGGACCGTCAACCAACCGACGGTTCTCAGCGCCATCCCCCTCTCTACCGCTCGGCGATGGGGAGAGGCCGGAGAGTGGCGCGCGAGCACGCCACTTGGACAGGTGCGACGAAAAGCTGCCATAGTTCATACTGTGCGGGGATTAGTTCACAGTTCCTCCACCTAGAGCTTTACTATAGAGAGGTCATCGTGAGACGCCGATTCGTTGCCCTGATCGTTGCCGGATTGCTCGTCCTCTCTGCCGCACCGGCGGCAGCAGCAGCCGAATGCGAGTTCGTCCTGGGCTTCGCCACGCTCAAGGCGCTGATTAACCTTTCCGAGGGGCAGGACAAGGTTGGCGACTGCTTGGAGAATGAGCAGTTCGACCCGGAGCGGGGCGAGGCGTCGCAGGAGACCACCGGGGGACTCCTGGTATGGCACAAGGCCGATAACTGGACAGGCTTTACCGACGGGCATCGCACCTGGATCATCGGGCCGTCCGGCCTCCAATCCCGTCCGAACACCGAGCAGCTCGATTGGGAACGCCTCGCCCAGCTGCGAAGGAATGCCGAGACGTTCGCGTACACCATTGGGCAGCCGGGCGGCACGCTGACCTACGCGACCATTTCCGAGCCGCTGACCTTCAACTTGGCCCTCGCCAACGACTCCGGGTCGTCGGGGTACCTCAGCTACCTCTTCGAGGGCCTGACCGAAATCTCGTGGCTCACCAACCAGGTCGAGCCGTCGCTGGCGGAGTCTTGGGAGCGTTCGGATGACGGTCTGACCTGGACTTTCCACCTCCGTCAGGATGTGCAGTGGCACGACGGGCAGCCCTTCACGGCCCACGACGTGGACTTCACCTTCAACCGCATCACCTACAACGACGACATCGCCTCCACTGACCGTTCCACGTTCAACTTCCGGTTCCTGGACGAGGAGAGCGGTCAGTGGCAAGAAGCGCGGATGACCGTCGCGGCGCTCGACGACTACACGGTCCGGTTTGTGCTGCCGGTGCCCTTTGCCCCCTTCCTCCGCTCCATGGGCACCGCGATCTATCCGCGGCACATCCTGGAACCGCATGTGGACGCTGGTGCGTTTGCCGACACGTGGGACATTGATACGGACCCGGCCGAGATCATCGGCACTGGCCCCTTCACTATCGAGCGCTACGATCCCGGCGAGCGGGTCGTCTTGCAGCGTAATCCGAACTATTGGCTGCAGGACGCCGCCGGCAACCGCCTGCCGTATCTGGATACGATCAACGCCGTCATCGTCTCGGACTTGGAGACTGAGCTTGTCATGTTCCAGGAGGGTGAGACGGATTTGCACGGCGTCTTGGGTGAGGAGTTTGCCGACCTCAAACCGCTGGAGGCGGAGGGGAACTTCACGATCTACCGGCGCGGCCCCACGTTCGGCTCGACGTTCCTGGGCTTCAATATGAATC
>JAJDZR010000025.1 GCA_022824545.1 Chloroflexota bacterium | reverse complement strand
CGGTCCAATCCCGCCGGAGTTGGCCGCTCTTGCCAATCTGCAGCAGATGTTCCTCGATAACAACCAGTTGACTGGTGCTATACCCTCCCAGTTGGGCACCCTCGCCAGACTGCAATTATTGGGCCTCCACAACAATCAACTGTCGGGCCCAATCCCACTGGAATTGGCTGCCCTTGGCAACCTACGGGCCTTGGGTCTCGACAACAACCGATTGACAGGTCCCATCCCGCCCCAGTTGGGAACCCTCGTTCACTTAGAACAATTGGTCCTCAGCGGTAACCGACTAACCGGACCTATCCCTTCCCAGTTGGGAGTCCTCGTGCGCCTAGAGCGGTTAGTCCTCAGCGAGAATCAACTGACCGGGACAATTCCGCCACACTTGGGGGGCCTCGCTAACTTGAAGCGGTTAATCCTCAACGACAACCGATTGACCGGCTCCATCCCGTCGGAACTAGGTGCTCTCTCCAACCTGCAATTGCTGTACCTCGACAACAACCAACTTGTAGGCACTCTTTCACCGGAATTGGGCGGCCTCGCGCATCTACGAGGACTAGGACTCAGCGGCAACCAACTATCAGGATCTATTCCATCGGAGTTGAGCTCCCTTAGCAAGCTGGAGGAATTGTTCCTCGCCGGGAACGCGCTCACCGGCTGCGTACCAGAGGGACTTCGCCGCGTCGATAGAAATGACTTAGTCCAGCTGGGACTATCGGACTGCAGGGCTTGACACCTCCGGTAGGGCAAGTTGCCAATGAAATACACCCTTTAGCCTAGAATCTCCCCATGCTTCATCCTGAGGCGTGCAAGAAGGCCTAAAGATTAATGAGCAAGGCAAATGAAGCTCTGGGCGGGACCGAGAGTCGTATCCCTGCGTTCAAGACCATTGAGGAAGAGGCGGAGTTTTGGGATACACACGATAGTAGTGAATTTGACGACGAATTCGAGACGGTAACGGATGTCAGGTTCGTGCGGTCCAAGCGCAAGCAGCCGATCACGGTGCGCTTGGATCAGGACACCGTTGCTGCCTTGAGGCGCCAAGCCCACCGGCGGGGCATTGGTACTTCCACGTTGGCGCGGCTGTGGATTACGGAGCGCGTCCGTGACCTAGAAGAGCACAGCGCCGCCCCCAAAGCCTCGTGACGGTTTCCTTTGCTCGGTGGCTGTGGGTCGGATTCAGGCCGGTGGCCAGTGCCAAGAACGGACGCCAGGGGCACGAGCGGTGGTGCTTGCTCTAGCCGAGGAACTTGAGGATGGCGATGGTGAGGCCGTTGAGGGCGACGATCAGTGCTCCGAGGCGTATGAGCAAGCGCGTCTCCATCTGTGCCAGATCGGCCTTGGTGGCGAGGTGCGGTAAGGTAGCCTGGAACTCGCCACGGAGTGAAGCGAGGTCTTCTTTGGTGGCGAAGTGGTGCTCGGGTGGGACCGGTGCGGCGTTCATCGTTTCAGCAACCATACCATAACCTCCGTCGTTGCCGCGCGGCTTCCGTCAAAGAGTGTCGGCCATTGAGGTCATGGTGCCGGGGCGGCTTGCCGGTCAGTCGTTGCTGGCGCTGGTGGACCAGGGTGGTGGCCAGCGGCCGGATTGGCGAAGCTCGGCGAGGCGGCCGCTGGCGGCGAGGTCGGACTGGACGGCTGCGGGTGGGCGTCGGCGGCCGGGCCAGTGCTCGTCTGCGGCGAGGCGCAGGAGTAGGCGCGCCGTGACTACGGCGGCCGATTGGACGGTTGCGGGGCGCACCTTGTCTACCGTGTCGGCAATGGTGTGGCCCCAGCCGCGGCCGACTAGACCGGTGGCGCTCTCCGGTGATGCCTCGTTTTCCACCATGCCGGCCGGAATGCCGTGCATCACAAAGGGAAAGTGGTCGGACGATGTAGAGAGGCGTTCATGCACGGTCAGGGGATAGTGCATTGCTTGGGCGTGCGCTGCAAAATGGGGAACCAAGTCGGGGCAACCGACTAGGTGGAGTGACTCGGCGCCGGGGTCGCTGCGGCCGATATCGTCCACGTTGAGCATGAAGCGTAGCTGCGATAGCGTGGCGGCGTGGCGGCTGACGTAGTGCCAGGACCCCAGCAGGCCGATCTCCTCGGCCGCAAAGAAGCAGAACCGCAGTCGGCGCCGGGGGGCGTGTCCGGCGGCCCGGTACGCCGCGGCGATGGCCCGCGCGGCTTCGAGGATGATGGCGACGCCGGTGCCGTTGTCGAGCGCGCCGGGGGCAATATCGTGGCTATCGTAGTGAGCGCCGGCGAGCACAAACTCGCCGGCGTGGGGACTGGTGGGGTCGGCCGGCAGGTCACCGAGGACGTTGGCGCTCTCTACCTCCGGGAAGGCGGCGTTCACGCGCAGCCGCACCCTGACGGGACCGCGCTTGAGCAGCCGCAGGAGCGTGGCACCGTCCTCGTAAGCGAGGCCCAGGCCGGGTATGGGCGCCGGCCTCCGCGTGGCCAAGCTGCCCGTGACCGCCAAGCCGCCGGGGTTTTGGTTGTAGTACAGAAAAGCGGCGGCGCCGGCCGTGACTGCACGTCCGTATTTCAGGCGCCGGTGCGATGGCGGCTGCCCGGAGGGGCGGCTTGACTCGGCGGCGCACAGGGCGACCTTGCCTTGTAAGTGGCCGTCTTCGGCGCCGGCGGCCCGATAGTCGTCGGCCTCGCCACCACCAACGGAGCAAAGCTCGGCCTCGATGTCACCGGGCGGGCAGTGTGGCAGGGCCAACGCTGCGAGCGGGTAGTTTGAGGGCTGCACGACTTCTAGGCGGGTCCCTCCACGTCGCCAGCCGAGATAGCTGAATGGCTCACTGCGTACATTGGTCAGGCCGGCATCGTTCAGCCAGCGTCTCAGCAGGGCGGCGGCGCGTTTCTCTCCGGGGGTGCCGGCGAACCGTGGGCCACACGAGTCGCATAGCGCGACGAGCCGTTCGTAGGCCGTGTGGGAGCGATGGATGTCTGCGATGATAGTTCTGTCTAGGGCATCGAGTGGCGGCTCGGTCACGGCTGCTGCTCCTCTCAAGCTGTGGTGTGTTTCCGCAACGTACCGGGCGGCGGACCTACCCCCAACCCCCTCCATCAAGGGAAGGGGCTATCGGTCCCGGGCAGCGTCTGTTCCCTGGCCGGCAGCGACGGACCGGCGCCACCAGCACTCCCCTTCCCTGCCAGGGAAGGGGCCGGGGGTTAGGTCCAAACCGCTGGTCCACCCGCAATCGTGCCAATCTTACCGGGTCGGTGTGCATCCGTCGGCGTCGGAGGGCTTGGGTGCCCCCGTTCGCGGGCCGAGCGGTGCCGCTGGGACTGTTTGATAGAATCGGGTTTGGGAGGCGGGAATGACGGTCAACATCTATCTCCATTTCAACGGCAACTGCCGTGAGGCGTTCGAGTTTTACCGCTCGATTTTCGGAGGGAACTTTGCGCTCGTGCAGACGTTCGGCGACGGACCGCCGGACATGGACGTGCCGGAGGACGAGCGCGACAACATCATGCACGTATCGTATCCCATCGGGTCGGGCGTGCTGATGGGCAGTGACGTGCCTTCCGGGTTCGGGCCGCCGCCGCAGCAGGGCAACAACTTTTCGATCTCCTACCAAACGCGCAGCCGGCAGGAGACCGACGACCTGTTTGCCAAGATTTCGGAGGGTGGCACAGTCGGGATGCCGCCGGCGGACATGTTTTGGGGGGCGTACTTCGGCTCCTGTACCGACAAGTTCGGCATCAACTGGATGTTCAACTGCGAGCAGCAGGATCAACAGCAGCAGCAACAGCAGCAGTAGACTGCCGGTATCGCTCACCACGCGCGTCCGAGAGTGGCGAGCCGGACAGATGATGTGCCAATCATGCTGGCCCGTCGCTTGCCCTATCGCGCTCTTGTCGGCTGGCTGATCCTCGCTGCGGTACTGCTCGTATTGTGGTGGACGGCGCCCCCGATCACGCCGCCGCCGCCCGGTGCTGAAGACTCGGCCAGTGTGGAGTTGCTGGAGGCGCGGGTCGTCCGCGTCAGCGCCGATCCGACCGCTGTGCCTGGCGGTTCACCCCGCCGGATCGTTCACCTGGAGTTCTTGGGCGGATCGCTGCGTGGCGAGCGCATCACCGTTGAGCTGCTGCCGGAGGGACGCAGCCCGGGGGTCTTGCAGTACCGTCCGGGAGACCGGGTGATCGTCTCCTACGTCCCGGCGGCGGTGGATTGCGTGGGTCAACCCGACACCGCGCGGGCGCGGGACGGGCGGTCGTGCTCCGAATTGCGGGGCGTGCCGCCGTTCGTGATTGACGACTTTGCCCGCCGGGTGCCGCTGCTGGCGCTGGGGGTCGTCTTCGTCATCGCGCTGGCGCTCGTGGCCGGCTGGCAGGGACTCCGCTCGCTGGCCGGGCTGGTCTGTGCGCTGGGTGTTTTGCGCTGGTTCGTCGTGCCGCACATCCTCGCCGGGCGGGAGCCGCTGCTGATTGCCCTTATCGGCTGCGTGGTCATCGTTGCCGTGGCCCTGCCACTCACGCAGTCCGATTTCGCTCAGGTGGTGGCTGCGGGGCTGGGACTGCTGGGTGGGGTGGTGGTGGCCGGTGCCCTCTCGGTGCTCTTCGTCTCGGCGGCCCGCATCGGCGGCTGGGGTACTTCGGAGGAGCTACTGCTGGTGCAGGCTTTGACCGGGGGAGTCGTGAGCGTGCGGGGTCTGCTGCTGGCGGGCATGTTGATCGGCGCGATTGGGGCGCTCATTGATGCTGCTGCCGGGCAGGCGTCGAGCGTCTTCGAGCTACACGCCGCCGACCGCACGGCGCCGCTCTGGCAACTGTATCGTCGGGGGATGAACGTCGGGCGGGTCCACATCGGCGCGATGGTGAATACGCTCGTGATCGCCTACGCCGGCGCTTCCCTGCCGGTGATCGTGCTCCTGACTCTCTATCAAGGGGAGATCGGCGACGTTTGGAACCGCGAGGACATTGCCGTGGAGATCGTCCGCTCGCTCGTGGGGAGCCTGGGCATCTTGGTGGCGGTGCCGCTCACGACTTGGGCCGCAGCGGCCATCTGCCGGTGGAGGGCGTCCGGCCCCCACCCTAGCCCTCCCCCGTCGGAACGGGGGGACCACAGGGGGGCCAAGTCGCCTCGCTCCGTGAAGGGGTAGACTCCGGTGGCCTGACTGTTGCTGACGGAATGGGCTGAGAGAAGACAGTGAACGAGAAGTCGCTGGCGGTGCTGGAGTTTCCGAAGGTCCGCGAGCAACTGGTGAGTCGCGCCGCGTTTGCGGTCAGCAAAGAGTTGGCCGCGGCGCTGCGCCCCAGCGCCGATCACCGTATTGTGGCCGCGGCGCTGCAAGAAACCTCGGAGGCCGCCGCGCTGCTGGAAGCGCAACCGGCCTTTGGGGTGGGGGGCGCGCGCGATGTGCGCGTCGTGGTGGATCGGGCGGCGCACGGTGCCCCGTTAGAGCCGGCGGAGCTGCTCGACGTGCTGATGACGCTGCAGAGCGCGCAGCGGGTGCAAGCGACGCTGCGCCAACTGCGGGAACTTGCACCGCTGCTCGCCAAGCGGGCCGCTCCCATCGAGCCGTGCGTGGGGGTGCAGGAGGCGATCCGGCGCAGCATCGCCGAAAACGGCGAGGTGTTGGATGCGGCGTCCGCGGCGCTCGGTCGCATTCGCGCCGCGGTCCGCACGGCGCACGGTCGGCTGCAAGCGGCGGGGAATAGTCTGATCGCCGGGCCGCTCCGCACGCTGCTGCAAGAACCGCTGGTCACGATGCGTGCCGGACGCTACGTCGTGCCGGTGAAGCAGGAGTACCGGACGACGTTTCGCGGGATTATCCACGACCAGTCGGCGAGCGGCGCGACGGTCTTCATGGAGCCGCTTGATCTGGTTGATCTGAATAATCGGTGGCGCCAGGCGCAGATCGAGGAGCAGCAGGAGATCGAGCGCATCCTGCTCTATCTCTCCGGGTTGGTTGCCGAGCGCCAGGACGAGATTGTCCAGGCGGTGATGATCTTGGCGGCCATAGACCTCGCGCTCGCCAAGGCGCGCTACGCCGCCACGCTGTCGGCCACCTGCCCGCAGCTGACGACCGACTACCGGCTCGATCTCGTCGAGGCGCGGCATCCGCTGCTGACCGGGGAGGTGGTCCCGATGTCCGCGCGGCTGGGCGGCGCTGCCGCCGATGGCTGCCGGGCGCTCATCATCACCGGTCCCAATACGGGCGGGAAGACCGTCGCGCTCAAGACGCTGGGGTTGCTCAGTCTGATGGCGCAAGCCGGCTTGCACATTCCGGCCGAGGCCGGCTCGGTGGTAGCGGTGTGGGACGACATTTTTGCCGACATCGGCGACGAGCAAAGTATCGAGCAGAGCCTCAGCACCTTCTCGTCGCACATGACCAACATCGTGCAGATCATGCGGACGGCCACCCTGCGCTGTCTGGTGCTGCTCGACGAAATCGGCGTCGGCACGGACCCGCAAGAGGGATCGGCCCTGGCCCGCGCGGTGCTCTCGGATTTGGTGGCGCGGCGCATCTGCATGGTGGTCACAACGCACTACTCGGACTTGAAAGCCTACGCCGCGGCCCAGCCGCAGGTATGCAATGCCAACGTCGAGTTCGACGCCACGGCGCTGCGGCCGACGTATCGGTTCCACATGGGCCTGCCGGGACGCAGCTACGGTCTGACCATTGCCGCGCAGCTTGGGCTGCCGGAGGGAGTGCTCGATGAGGCGCGTGCCTTGCTCGACCCGGAAACGATGCAGGTTGACGACCTATTGGCGAGCATCCAGGAGGAGCGGGAGACGGCGCTGGCGGCGCGCGCGGCTGCGACGGCAGAGCAGCAGGCCGCCGGCGAGTTGCGTGCCGAATTGAAGGAACGGCTGGCGCGGATTGAGGAGGAGCGCGAGCAGGTGCTCGCTGCCGCGCAAGCCGAGACGGAAGGCGTGCTAGCCGCGGCGCGTCGTGCGTTGCGCCGCGCCGAGCGGGCCGCGCCGGCGGCGACCCCGGCGGCCCGTGAGCAGGCGACGGCAGTGGAGCGAGAGCTTGCGGCCGTGGCGGTACAGGCAGTGGAGCTGCCGGCGCGGCGGGTGGCGCCGGCCGAACCGGCGGCGCTCACCGTTGGTGAGCGGGTGCGGGTGCGGCGCTTGAATACCGTTGGGCGGATTCTGGCGCCGCCGACCGACCGCGGCGAGGTGGAGGTGCAGTTGGGTACGCTCCGCACCCGCTTGCCGGTTGCCGACCTCATGCCTACCGGCGGCGACTCGCAGCGCGCGCTGGCGCCGGCACCGGCAGAGCGCCCGGCTGCGGCACAGGTTCGCCTACCGCCGGCGCCACCGGTGGCGATGGAGTACGACGTGCGCGGCCGGCGCGTGGCGGCGGCCCTGGCGGAGATCGAGCGGTACCTCGATGATGCCTACCGCAGCGATATGTCCTTGGTACGGATTATCCACGGCAGAGGCACGGGGGCGTTGCGCGAGGCCATCCGCGATTGGCTCGGCGAGCATCCGCTGGTCAGCGATTTTGCGCCGGCCGATCCGGCCAACGGCGGCGACGGTGCGACGGTCGTCCACCTGGGGTGAGGGGAGGGGTATCCGTGCCTTGCCCCTGGCCCCCCTACGGCTTGGTCCGTACCTACCGGCCGTTGTTGGCCGGCCGGGGCTGGGCGCGGTATACTCGATATGTCGGGCCGAGGTGGCGGAATAGGCAGACGCGCTAGGTTGAGGGCCTAGTGGGGTATTTCAATCCCCGTAAGGGTTCAAGTCCCTTCCTCGGCACCCTTTCGTCTGCACACCTTCCCCAGTCTCTCTGTCGGCGTGCCTGGTAGTGATGATCGGCCGGCCGCTCCTGCGCTGTGTCCTGCTACCATCAGGTGACGTATTTCTTCGCAGGTTCGGACGTGGCGCGTACAATAGGCCGGACATTGGACACGCGCGGCCGGCGCGGGTGTAGGACGCGGTGATTGAAACCCTGGCGGCACGCAAGGCCGGATAACACACGCAAGGAGCACCGACGATGGTAGTAGCAACGAGGCCCAGGACAGTCAACGAGCGGCGCGGGGAGCAGCTTGCCGGCTCGGCGGCCTGGTACGAGCGGGCCACGCAGGTCTTCCCCAGCGGGGTCACGCACGAGACCCGCTTCTTCCAGCCGTTCCCGATCTACATTGCACGCGCCGAAGGATCGCGCAAGTGGGACGTGGACGGGAATGAGTACGTGGACTATATCGGCGGACACGGCGCGCTCATCCTGGGACATGGGCATCCCGCCTTGACGGCCGCGGCGACGGAGCAGCTCCAGCGGGGCACACACTACGGCGCCAGCCACGAATTGGAGGTGCGATGGGCGGAGCTGGTGACGGAGATCGTTCCGTCGGCGGAGCAGGTGCGCTTTCATAGCTCCGGGACCGAGGCGACGATGATGGCGATGCGCCTGGCCCGCGCGTTCACCGGCAAGGACGTTATCGTGAAGATGCATGGTCATTTCCATGGCTGGCACGACTACGCGGCGTTGCAGATGGCGCCGCCCTACGATGAGCCGGTCTCGTGCGGCATTCCCCAAGCCGTGCAGGAGTCCGTTGTCGGGGTGCCGGCCGGGGACATTACGGCGCTCCGGGCCGTACTCGATGCGCGAGACGACGTGGCCGGGGTGATTCTGCTGTGCAACGGTATGAGCACCGAGTATTTGCAGCAGGTCCGCGATCTGACGCGCGAACGGGGCGTCATCCTGATTTTCGACGAGGTGGTAACGGGCTTTCGCTGGGCGCCCGGCGGCTGCCAGGAATACCACAGCGTGGTGCCCGATCTCACCACGTTGGCGAAAATCCTGGCCGGTGGACTGCCCGGCGGCGCGGTCTGCGGGCGGCAGGACATCATGGAGCTATTCGAGCACCGGCCGGATGATCCGCACTGGAGCCGCTACGGTCGCATTGCCCACCAGGGCACGTTCAACGCCAATCCGCTGGCCGCGGCGGCGGGCATTGCGTGTTTGGAGATCGTCCGCGACCCGGCCATCCAGCGGCGGGCCGCCGCGACGGCCGGGCAGATTCGGGATGGCGTCAACGACGTGCTCCTGCGGCACAGTGTCGGCGGGGAGGCCGGCGCGAACGGTAGCTCGGTGGTGGCCTCGACCGATGCCTCGATGGTCAACATTCCGGTTTCGACGGCGGCCGCGGCGCGGATTGCGGCCGCGATGCAGCTTTACGGTGTAGACACCGGCGGTCGCACGGGGATGATCGTCTCCGCCGTCCACGACGAGCGGGACGTGGACCAGACGGTGACGGCGTTCGAGCAGGCGTTGGAGCTACTCGAGGACGAGGGCGCGCTGTAACACCAGTGACGCAAGCGCCCCATAATGGCTCCACCGACCCCGGCCCGGCAGCGCAGCTACGCCAAGCTGGAATCACGCCTCGCAGCGGCGACGCCACCACCGCTCCGGCGGCGCAGGATCGCTCGGCAAGCCGGCACCTATGCCATCTGGGAGATACGGGTTCCGGCTCGGCGGCGGATACGCGTCTTGCTCAACGGTGGGACACACGGTGACGAGCCGGCCGGAGTCGAGGCGCTGCTGCGATTTCTGGAGCAGCGGCGCTATGAAGCGTGGCCGGAGATCGGCTTTACGCTTATCCCCTGCCTCAACCCGTGGGGCTTTGAGCGAGATACCCGCGAGGGACCGGCCGGACACGACCTCAACCGCGCCTTCCGGCGGGCATCGCCGGCGACGCCGGAGGTGAGCGCGATCAAGCGGGTCCTGGGCCGGCGGCGGCTCACCTGCTCGATGGACTGCCACGAGGACTGCGACGCCGCCGGGTTCTACGCCTACGAGCTGCCGGAGGTCTCGTCGCTGGGGCACGCCGTGGTCGGGGCCGTCGGCGCCGTTGGACCTATCAGTCCGGACTGCCTAGTAGAGGAGATCGTGCCGGTGCGCGGCGGTCTGGCGCGAACGGACGAACTCCGCCCGCAAGCTGGTGATGAGATGGCGGCGGCGATGCCGCCGGAAGGCTGGCGGGATTTCCGAGCGTTCGTGGAGGCCTGGCCGACCTGGCCGTTGCCGATCTATTTGTGGCACCGCCACGGTGCGCGGGCGTTCACCTTCGAGACGCCAACGGCCCTGCCCCTGGACCAGCGGGTAGGAATGCATCTGGCGGCGATTGAGGCCGTGTTGCGGGCGCTCACGCAGACGCCGTGACCGATGGCCGGCGGGGCGGCACTGTGCGCGGTGAGAGAGCGGGTGCGGCTCGTGGTCCGGTCTAGCTGCGGAAGCTGGCGAGGGCTTGCTGGTAGCCGGCGGTGAGCGCCCGGATGTCGTTGTTGAAGAGGATAAAGCGGGAGCCGACGGCTTGCCACTGCTGCACCTGGTCGGCGTTGAACCAGTGGCCGCCGGCGGCGACGCCGCGAGCCTCGGCGGTCTCGATGATATAGCGCACGGTGCGCTCGAACTCCGGGTGCGTCGGCTCGTCGGGCAGGCCCATGGATACCGACAGGTCGTTGGGGCCGATGAAGATCACGTCAATGCCGGGAATGTCCAGGATGGCCGCCAGGTTCTCGACGGCCGGCGGACTTTCGATGCCGATCAGCACCACGACGCCCCGGTTGCGTTCTTCCAGGTGGCGGCGGGTGGCCTCGCTGGGGAACTCGCCTTTGTCGCGTGCCCGCTCGTGCAGAGCGCCTTTGAGCGGCCGTAGCCGGGCGGCCGCGACCACGCGCTTGACCTCCTCCGGGGTCTCGCAGTAGGGCACGAGCACGCCGTGCGCGCCGCCGTCGAGCGCCATGATCGTCAAGTGCGGGTCGGGTTCCGGCACGCGAACAATCGGCGCAATGCCCACACCGGCCAGTGCCGCGGCAAAGTCGGCCACTTCCGAACGACCGTAAGGCGACTGCTCGGTGTCAATGATGACGTAGTCGAGGCCGAGGTCCGCATAGACCTGCGCCCAGCGCGGGTTACGGCAGAGAAAGGTCATCGTGCCGACGACTTGCCGGCCCGCGTGCAAGGCTTGACGGAGATCAGCGCCGTTCATGTCGTTGCTTCCTCGCTGTGGATATGCGTCAGGCGCCGGTGTAGGGGCGACCTACTGCCGTGAGTGAATGACGATTGCGCGGCCCCTTGCCGACACTCAGCGGGGGAGCACGGCGCCGTTGACCGACTGATCGCCGACCGAGGCTTCCATGAATGGTCCGAAATGGCGCAGGCGGTCGTACCGAGTGGACAACAGATCGGTCATCGTGAGTTGACATAAGTTATCAAGCTCGTCGGTGATGGCGCCTTTCAGCGTGGCCGCCGCCGCATCCGGGTCGCGGTGCGCGCCGCCAATCGGCTCCTTGAGGACGCGGTCGGCTACGCCTAGACGGTGTAGGTCGCGGGCCGTGAGCTTGAGCGCCGCTGCCGCTTCCGGCGCGTACTTGGCGTCTTTCCAGACGATGCTGGCGCAGGCTTCCGGTGAGGCCACGGAGTAGATGGCGTGCTCGAACATCAGCAGGCGGTCGCCGACGCCGATGGCCAGCGCGCCACCGCTGCCGCCCTCGCCAATCACCGCCACGACAATCGGGACTTGGAGTGTTGCCAGGGTGGTGAGGTTGTCGCCCAGTGCCCAGGCTTGGCCGCGCTCCTCGGCGGGTAATGAGGCCTGCGCCGCCGGCGTGTCGAGCAGGCACACCAGGGGCACATCGAATTTCTCGGCTTGCAGCATGAGCCGCCGGGCCTTGCGATAGCCCTCGGGGTGGGGCATCCCGTAGTTGCGGGTCACGTTCTCGCGGGTATCGTGGCCCTTGCGGTGACCGAGGACCATCACCACGCGGTCATCGAGTCGCGCGAGGCCGCCCATGATGGCCGGGTCGTCGGCGTACAAGCGGTCGCCGGCGAACTCGACGAACTCGCCGCAGATGGCGCTCACGAGGTCGTCCGCATGGGGACGTTCGGGATGCCGGGCCACCTGGACCGTCTGCCAGGGGGTCAACTCCGCGTAGAGCGCCTCCAGGCGTTCCAACAAGGCAAGCCTGGCTCCCTCGACGTTCTCCTGCGCCTCGGGCGACGACTCTTCCGCGGCCTGCTTTTCGAGCGTGGTCAACTCCTTCGCCAGCGGAGCGAGCGACTGCTCGAAATCGAGCGCCTTGACCTCGGTGATTGCCACGTCGTCTTCCTGTCTCAAGGTCCTGGTGGGCGGCTACGAGTTGGCGAGTATTGTCGTGGTGTCGGTACCGGCGGTGGCGGCTGCGGCTGCCCGCGCATCCAAGTAGAGGCGCAGGACCCGGCCGAGCCGCGCTTTGAGTGCCCCGCGCGGTACGACCATGTCCACCATACCGTGAGTACGCTGGAACTCGGCCGTATCGGCGTCGGCTGGCAGCTTCTCGTGCATGATCTGCTCGATCAGCCGCGGACCGGCAAAGCCGATCACGGCGCCCGGCTCGGCGATGATGCAATCGGCCTGCGACGCGAAACTGGCCGTGACGCCAGCCAACGTCGGGTCGGTAAGGATGGCCAGGTAGGGCAGACGCGCCTCCGCCAACTGTGTCAGCGCGGCCGTTGTCTTGGCCATCTGGAGCAGCGCAAAGATGCCTTCATCCTGACGGGCGCCGCCGGACGCCGCCACGACGACGAGCGGTTGGCGGAAGTAACAGGCCAACTCGGCCGCGCGGGCGATCTTTTCCCCGACGACGGCGCCCATAGTAGCGGCAAAGAAGTAGGGGTCCATCACGGCCAGCACCACGGGGATGCCATCAATGGTGGCGGTGCCATAGACAGCGGCTTCACGCAATAGCGGCGCTGCACCGGGCTTGGTCATCCTGCCGTCTATCTCCGGCGGCAATTCGGCGCCGTGTTGGCGGTAGAGGGTGATCTTGAGGGTCGGAGAGACTTCCTGTTCGCCGACCTCTTGCAGGAGGCCGGCGGTGCGTTTGCGATGGGCCGCGATCTCTTCATCGAGCTTGGCCGCGTAGGACTCGCGCCCCGGGCGCACGAAACCGATAGGATCGGCGGCGATGAGGTCCGCGTCGAACTCGCGCCACGTACCGGGGTCGGTGAGCTGGGCGAGGCGCTCCGGGGCGGTCAGGCGGCCATGGTGGCCACACTTGGGGCAGACTTGCAGATTGCCGCGCAATTCGCGCGCGTACACGATTTCGCGGCACTGGGGGCAGCGTTCCCACAGGTCATCCTGGACCACCGGCTCGGTGGCAGCACGCGGGAGGTCATCGGCGTCGGCCGGTTGTGATTCCGGCGGCCCGGCTGGCCGGCGCAAGGCGTGGCGGCGGAACCAACCTTTCATGGGACTATCCAACTACTGGATACCGACGAACGACAACCGCGCCGCAGGAACGCTCGTGCTCCATTACTCCTGCTCCACCGGCTTTCCACGGCTTGCGCGACTGCTCAGAGGCCGAGAGGCAACTCTGGGATGCATTAGGATAGCAAAAACGGTTACGGGGGCGGATTATACCACAGTGACGCCTTCCCTAACCCCTGACAGGCCTCACCCCCGGCCCCTCTCCACCATGTGGAGAGGGGTGTAGATTCCCGCGAAAGCGGGAATGACGGGGGGCTAGTCCTGGGCGGCCGCTAGGAACGTGCGCTCGATGACCTCGTCCTGCGTGCCGAGCGGGCCAAGGTACTGGCCATTGATCGAGACCGACAGCGCACGCGCGTTACCGGAGCGGATGTGGATGGACTGCTTGCCGGACCACAGCGCACGCTCCCCGACAGCGAGTAGACCTTCTTGAGCCAACTGCCCGTCAATCGTCACCCGGACCCACACTCCCCCCGTTGCCTCGGCACGCACGACGATGCCGGAGCCGGCGGCCGCTCCCGAACCGCCGAGGGTGGTCGGCGTCGCGCCCGATTCCACGCCGGGCAGTAGCGCCAGTGATGGGCCGCGCTGAAGCCAGGAGGGGTTAAACAGCAGCAGCACGATCAGCGCGCCGAGGCCGAGTGCTGCGCCGCTGCCGGCGAGCCTGAGCCAGGAAAGCCGGGGAGATCGTCTTCCCGCGCGGACGACGCGGTGTGGCGCTCGCGGTCGGCGCTGCCGCTCGTACAGCGCCACCAGGGCGTCGGGATCGAGCGCCGCTTGCGCGGTATGGCTGCGTGACCGCGGATCGCGGGTGGACCGATGGGTTGCCAGGTAACGCGCATAGCTTTGCAGGAATGCCCGCGCGTGGGGAGATGAAGGGAGTAGCCCGTAGTCGTCGTCCTCGATGGCCTCCAGGTAGGCGGTCCGGATGCGGGTAGCCGCGGCGACTTGCGCGAGGGTGAGCCGCTGCGCCAGGCGGGCAAGGCGGAGGATGTGGCCGGGGGAGGCCGCATTGCCGGAGGCGGCGTGTGCGCTGGTGGTAGCTCGGTCGTCAATCCGGACCTGGACCGGTGCGCTTGGCTGCTCCGGCTCGTGTGCTTGGCGGCGAATGGGTGCTGGTGTGGCGCTGTGCCCGGCGGACCCGTTCCGGCCGGCAGGGGCAGTGGTACCCACGTTA
>JAJDZR010000040.1 GCA_022824545.1 Chloroflexota bacterium | reverse complement strand
CAACGTGGTCGAGACGCCCTACAGCCCGGCCACGATCACGACGGAGTGCGGCTATGCCGTGCTCGAACCGCAGGGTGAGACTACGGCTCTGGCCTCGATTGGGGATGACACGGTGGCCGTGCGGACCGCGGACGGCCGCTTTACGTGGCTGGGGTTCACGCTCTCGGCCGGCTTTGGCGACGTTGGCGATCCCGGTCTGGTCCTGGGTCTGACCGCCGAGGCCGGCGTGCAGCCGCCCGTCTTCGTGGAGGGGGACTGCGTGGTGCCCGTCGTGCGGCGCTCGCGCATGGGGGGCTGGCTGGTGTTCCTGTTCAACCTGGAAGACCAACCGGCCCAGGCTACGCTGCGTCCGCGCTGGCAGACGGCCGAGGCTTGCGATCTGCTGGCTCAGTCGGCCCTGGCGGTGTCCGACGGCGCCTTTGCGGTGAGCCTGGAGCCATGGACCACCACCGTCATCCACTGCACGGAGGCTTGAGCGGGAGCTACATTCATTCGGGCAGCAGCTTGCACCAATCGAATAGCGACCTGTAAGGAGAGAACGGCGATGGCAGCAGCATTACCGACGGCGATCTTGGGGCGGACCGGGCGGGAAGTGACGCGGCTGGGCTTCGGGGCGATGGAGATCAGGGGCGCACCGCGCGGCCGGGCCGTGACCGATGAGCAGGCCGAGACGATCCTGAACGCGGTGCTCGATGCGGGCATCAACTTCATTGATACGGCGCGGTCGTATGGCTTGAGTGAGCAGTACATTGGCCGCTACATCTCCGACCGCCGCTCCGAATACTTCCTCGCCACCAAAGGCGGGCGGTATCAGGCCGGGGAGACGGATTGGACCGAGGAGCACCTGTTCCGGGGCATGGACGAGAGCTTGCAGCGTCTCCAAGTTGACTGCGTGGAGACGCTCCAACTGCACAGCCCGACGGTGGAGGAGGTCGAGTGGGGCAACTTGGTCGCGGGCCTGCGGAAGTTGCGCGAGCAAGGGAAGGTGTGCTGGCTCGGCAACTCGACCAGGCTGCCCGATCTGCCGACGTTTCTGGAGTGGGGTGTGTTCGATGTTTTCCAGATACCGTATTCGGCGTTGGAGCGTACCCACGAGGATTTGATTACGAAAGCAGCGGAAGCCGGCATTGGCACGGTCATCCGCGGCGGCGTAGCCAAGGGCGAGCCGGGCGCCGGGCGGGGCAGCGCCGAAGTGTGGGGCAAGTTCGCAGCGGCGAACCTGGACGAGTTCCGTGAGGCCGGGGAGAGCCGCACGTCCTTCATGCTGCGCTTCACGCTAACGCACCCGCACGTCCATACGATCATTGTCGGCACGCAGCGGCCGGAGCACCTGCGCGAGAACGTGGAGGCGGCGCTGCGGGGGCCGCTGTCACCGGCGGTCTACGCGGAGGTGAAGCGGCGCTTGGACGCCGTCGGGATCGGGCCGGCACCGGTGTCGTGAATTCCACCTTCAGTCAAAGGGGCGGGAAGTGGAAGGCTGGCCCCCCTATGGTCCCCCCGTCCCGACGGGGGGACGGGCTATTGCTGCCCCCGTCGCCACGAGGGCGGATTAGGTGAGGAGAGGTAAGCATGAGTAGCAGTCGTCCTACCGAGCCGTTACGGAGTATCCACATCGGGGTAGGCACGCGCGGGAAGAGCCACGTGCGGGCCGCCATGGAGAGCGGCTTCTGGCGCCCCGTCGCGTTGGTGGACGTGGTGCCGGACTACCTGGCGGCGGCGCGGGAGATGACGGGCCTGCCGGAGTCCGTGTGTTTCACGAGCGTCGAAGCGGCCGTAGCGGCGGTCGATTCGGAAGCCGTGATTATCGCGTCACCAGTGACGTTCCACGCGCAGCAGATTTTGGCCGCGTTGGCGGCCGACCGCCACGTGTTGACGGAGAAGTGCTTCACGGTCAGCTATGCCGATGCGGTGCGCTGCGTGACGGCGGCCGACGAGCGGGACCGTAAGCTGATGGTGGTGCAGAACGCCCGGCTGCAAGCGCCGATGCGAACGCTGCGCCGGCTGGTGGCCGAGGAACGCTACGGGCCGCTGGGCCTGTATTTGATGAACTTCTACAAGGCGCGGGGCCGTGCCTACAATCTGAGTCCCCACATGCATCTATGGCAACAGGGCGTGCATGAGCTGGACACCATCCTGTCGGTCGTGCAGCGGCCCTTGCGCCGGGTGTGGGGCCTCAGCAACAACCCGGCGTGGTCCGACTGGCCGACGCCGTGTACTTTCCAGGCCATCGCCGAGTACGATGGCGGCGTATCCGGGACCTACGTGGGCACATCGAACGCGCGGGCAGGCGGGTTCGAGTTCCGGCTGGAGTGCGCGGAGGCGGCGCTGATTGCCGAGCGAACGGCCGGCAACATTCGGGTGTGCTTCGGGCCACACAACCAGCGCGAAGAGACGGTGCCGCTGGACCAGCCCGACGTCCACGGCATCGAGGCGCACCCGGCTGCCCAGGCTGCGCTCGGCGGCGCACCGGCGACGCGGGAGCACGCCGGGTTGGCCGACGTGATGATCTACCGCGACTTCTACGAATACGTCGCGACGGGCAAGGAGCCGGAGACCACGGGCCGGCGCAATCTGGAGACCATCGGTTTTGTCGAGGCGGTGCAGCGGTCAACGGAGCTAGCGCGGCCGATTGACATAAGCGAGTTGGGCAGCATAGGCAACTAGACTGCTGAGTGGTTGCGTGTGAGGCCGGAAGGGAGCCGACCGGGAAGGAGCCGGGTATGGCGACGACACTGACGAAGCTGCTGACTGCCGACGACCTGTTGCGACTGGATAGCGAGGGCGTGCGCGGCGAGCTGATCCGGGGGGTGCTGTACGAAACGATGCCAGCAGGAATGGAGCACGGCGAGATCGTGATGAATCTGGGCATTTTGCTAGGAGGGTTCATCAAGCCT
>JAJDZR010000139.1 GCA_022824545.1 Chloroflexota bacterium | reverse complement strand
CGCCGGCAGCCCCCGCACAATCTCTACCGTGCGGACGCTGACCGTCGTCACGCGCTTCACCAGGTCCAGGATGTAGCGCGGGTTGTCGTGCTCCGCGCACCAGTCGTTCGGATCGTTGACGATGCCGCTGGCCTTGTGCTTTCGCACCTGATAGCGGTCAATCAGCCAGTCCAGCGCCGAGCGGGAGCCGAGCTGGTATTCGTGCGCGGCTTCCGGGATGCCGGCCAGCGTGATGCCGGCGTTGTAGACGATGCGGGACTTGTCCAGGTTCGGACGCCGCCCGGCATAGCTCATCTTCTCGACGCGATACGCGCCGGGCGCCTCCGCGTCCCAGCCATGTGCCCAAAGCTCCTCCAGCGGCCACGGCTCGACCGTCTCGTAGTTGACGTGCAGGTCGGCCAGCTGGCGCCCGGCCGCCACAAAGGCCCGGAAATCATCCCCGGAGGCCGCCATCGGGATACGCGCGGGCGCCTTGGCCAGATCGTTCGCGAAGGTTTCCCGCCACTGCGGCGAGTGCAGCACCCCATAGGTGTAGTAGAACAGGTCGTCCTCGGTAATGGCCTGGTCGTCGAACTGCGCCCGGAACTCGTCCAGCGCATCGGAATTGATATTGCTGACCCGCTTCAACCCTGGACTATCCTTGTCGAGTCCCAGTGCCCCTTGGCGCGGTCCATCGCCAGTAATGCAGCCAGGGACGTAGCGCCAGCGCGAGAGGTACATCCCACTGTTCCCCGCGCCCGGCAGATGGTATTCTGTGACGGCATCCGTCATCAGAACCATGAACGGGCTACTGGACCCTGCGTTCGTTAGGCAGATGCCAAGGTTCTCCGTTTCCCGGTTCGGGTAAATCTGTGGGAAATCCCTGATGCTGTTATTCAACTCCCGGTTGAAATACAATCGTTGCTTGAAAAATGGCCGGTAGGCGCCGACGGTAAAGCCAGCGTCGTCCACAATGTACAAAGCTCCGTTTGCCAGGTCACGAAAGTTCTCCCGGCTCCAGTGGAAATGCTTAGGATCGTTCTTGGCAAAGGCTCTGGCTCTTGTACTCCGTTCCCTGAGCGATCCGACGGATTCGGTCTTCCGAAATGCTTTTACCTGGTCATTGTAGAAACGCACACTGCTTCGGATATTGTTCCGCAACTGCTGCTCCGAGGAGACGTAGCACCAGTGGTCGCGTGAGGTTACCAACCCCAGCGTCTGCCGGTTGAAGATGGGTGCCAGTCCAACACGCTCACCCGCGCCATTGTCCGCAGCCAAAGCGCGAAGGGTTTGGAAGACATCGCTGCGCTGGTCAATCCAGTCGTGATGCTTGTTGGGAGTGACGGTCTCCCAGTCGGTGGTCGCTAGTCTGGACTCGGCCAGGATATTCAGTTTTTGGTCGCGGTTGAGGTAGTCGCCGATGTCGCGGTAGTAGATGGTGGCCCCAGGGGAATCCCCAGGCTTTTTCACGAGCAGTAGGATGGCGACGCCGGCGCGGCTGCCGGAGCCGAATATCTTACCGCCTTCCTGCTTGGACTTTTCGCCGGCGGTTCTTTGATCGCCGCGCAGGTTGAAGCAGTAGATGGCGTGGAACTCCTCGGCGACAGCCTTGCGGAATCCGTCGAAGGCATTGGAGTCGATAAATCCGCCGTTGGTCACGAAGGCGACGACGCCACCTTCCGATTGCTTTGTTAACCGGTCGGAGGCCTGCCGAATGGCTTTGACATACGGGTCGTATAGGGTTGAAATCTTCTTCTGCACGGATGGCTCTGCGTAGCTTTCCCTTACTCGGTTATCTATGGTCGGGTACTCGCGGTTGTTGTAGCCGGACCAAGGCGGATTGCCGATTATGACACGGATGTCCAGCTTCTGTTGCCGCTCGATCCGCGCGTCGTTGCGCGGGAACAGCGATTCAGCGAGGGGCGGGACTTGCTCGGCCGCCTGGAACGTATCGGTCAGGGTGATGCCGTTGAACGGCGCATATTCCGTCGCGTCGGCGAGGTCATGGTAGGTGGCCTCGATATTGATGGCGGCGATGTAGTAGGCCAGCAGCAGCATGTCATTGGCGTGTAGCTCAGTTTGATACTTCCGCTGCAAGTCTTTCGGCTCGATGAGGCCGCTCTGCAAGAGCCGGGTGATGAACGTGCCGGTGCCGACGAACGGGTCCAGGACGTGGACCCCCTCGTCGCTGACCGACACGCCGAACTCTCGGTTCAGCACGTCCTCGACGCTGCGGACGATGTAGTCCACCACCTCGGTCGGCGTATAGACGATGCCGAGATTGGCCGCTGTGTCCGGCAGCGCCAATCTGAAAAACCGCTGGTACAGCTCCTTGATGATTTCCTGTTTGCCGGCCGCATCGGTGACGCCCCTGGCGCGGAGGCGCACGTCCCGGTAGAAGCTCTCCAGCCCGGCGGTTTCCTTCTCCAGGCCGCGCTGCTCCAGGCTGTCGAGCGTACTCTGCATCGCCTGCGATACCGGGTTATGCGTGGCGAAAGCGTAATCCTCGAACAGGGCATCGAACACCGGCTTGGTGACGAGGTGCTGCGACAGCATCCCGATGGCGTCATCCTCGGTGATGCCGTCGTTCAGGTTGTGCCGGATGCCGGCAAGGAAGTGGTCGAAGAGCGAGCGCACGGCGCCTGTGCCGGACTCCGATCCGGTAGCGTCAGGGCTGTTCAGCAGCGCCCGGATGCGGGCCTCGTGCCGCGCGGCGATGTCGCGGATGTTCGTGGCCCATTTCTCCCAATAGCCGGGATCGGCGTACTTGTCCACAATCTTGGCCAGGATCGCGTCCCGCAGCGCCGAGGAGCCGGCGATCAGGAGCGTGCCTTGGATAAGCTCCTCCTCACTGTCGGCGTCGGAGCCGCCGTCCCTGCCGATGTCCCGCCTTTGACCGTATGGCGGCGGCGCCGCGTGACCAACGGTCAAGGCCAGCTGGTTGATTTTGGCCTCGAAGCGGTCGTCGTGGGCGCTAATCGCATTGATGACCTGCCAGACGGCCTTGTAGGCACTGCTGCTGACCGTCTCCTGCGCCGTGGCGCCGGGCGCCTGCGCGATGGGCAGGATGATATAGCCGCACTTCTTGTCACCCGCTCGGCGCATCACCCGGCCCACGGCCTGCACCACGTCAATGTCCGATTTGCGCGGATGCAGGAACAGGATGGCATCCAGCGCCGGCACATCCACGCCCTCGGTCAGGCAGCGAGCATTGGTCAGGACATGGCACACGCCCTGCTCCGGCTCCCGCCGCAGCCAGGCCAGGCGCTCGGCGCGATAGAGCGCGTTTTGCGTGCCGTCAACGTGCTCTACCTTGCAGCGCAGGCGGTTTCCTGTGCCGGACCCCGATCCGGTATCGGCACTGTCGCCGGCGGCGCTGATACAGCGTTCAATAACCTGGGGGAAGTACTTCGCAAAGTCCTTGGACTCCTGGATTCTGTTACTGAAGGCCACCGCCCGCTTGGCCGGCTGGGGATCGGAACTGAAGTCAACGCCGGGCGCAGCCCGTTTGCCGAGGCCGTTCCAGCACCCCACCATGCGGGCGCCGTTGTCCATATTGACATCGGTCGCGGTATCGGACAGCAGCTCATTCAGGTCCATACCGACCTGTTCTTGGTCCACGTTGAAGATGATGACCTTGTATGGCGAGAGAATTTCCAGCTCGATGGCTTGACCAAAGCCGAGCCGGTGAAACTCCGGTCCGTACTGGCTTTCATCATCCATGGACGCGACGGTGAGTTGGCTTTCGTTGGCCTTGCGCTTGGCCCGGTCGCCGTAGATGCGCGGCGTGGCGGTCATGTAGAGACGCTTACCTCCGGCGATGAACTCGTTATCGTGAATCCGCTGGAAGCCCGACTCATTCTTGCCAACCAGGCTCACGCCGGTCGTGCGATGCGCTTCGTCGCAGATGATGAGGTCGAATGCCGGGAGGCCGAACTCGCCCTGAGCCTTGGACACCACGTCCAGCGACTGGTAGGTGGAGAAAATCGCCGTCATGCGCCCGGTGCCGTTAGAGTGGCTGGCGCGGTTGAATCGCTCCACGAGCACCTCCGGGTCCGTGGAGGAGTACTCGGTCAGGTCGTAAGGCGAGATGTCCTCGTCGTCGCGGCTGCGCTGCCCGGCGCGAATATCGGAGCAGACGGCGAGGGGTTTGAGCGGCAGATCGGCGTCGTTGGCCCAGTCAATGAGCGACTGCGACAGCAACGAAATAGACGGCGTGAGGAACAGGACAGTGCCACCGACGCCGGCCACCTGCTCGGCGATACGCAGGGCGGTGAAGGTTTTACCGGAGCCGCACGCCATAATCAGCTTGCCGCGGTCGTGCTCCCGGAAGCCGGTGACGGTCTTGTCGAGCGCGCTGTGCTGGTAGTCACGCAGCTTCTTGGTCGGTCGCCGCTCCATATCCGCCGGGCGGTCGAGGTCGAACGTCCGCCAGTCTATGGACGAGTGCTCGAACACGTCCGGCCCCCAGCGGAGGACCGGCTTGTCCCGGTCGCGGAGCGCGTCCTCGGCGTTGTCCGTCCAGTCATGGGAGGTAGAGACGATGATGCCGCTGGCGAATTGCGTCGTCCCATAGGCACCGAGGAACTTGTTGGCCTCTTCCCGGATCAGCCGGTGACCGGAGGTATAGAACTTGCACTGGATCGCCACCAGCTGACCGCTGTCCCGTTCCTCGGCAACGAGGTCAATGCCGATGTCGTGCCGGCCAGCATTGCCGGGCCAGTCGGTCCAGTGCCAAACGCGGCGAAAGCGCTCCGACTGTGCCTTGTCCCGCTCCAAGAACGCCTTGACCAACCGCTCGAAGCTCCGGCCTTGCGCCGCGTTGCTTTGGGCACTGGCGGCCAGCTCATCCAAAACGTCGCGGAACGTGCGGGCGGCCATGGTTGCCTCGCTTACCGGCCAGAGTGGAACGGCGGCAAACCCACCGCTACGGTTGCCGATAGTAGAACCGGCTTATCCGGCTGTCAACTTTCGAGCGCCCGCTGCAGGTGCTCCACCGGATGAAAGCGCCAGTCCATGCAGTTCCAGGCGCGCATCCGCACCACGTCAATGATGAACCGGCCGTCGAGCCGCTCGGCTGCCCGATCACGCTCTTCCCAGGCATGGATCGTCGCGGCGATCCGGCGCCGCGCGTCCGCCTCCGGCATGTCCAGTGCCGCCAGGTCCGCTACCGTGCCCCGCCAGGACGGTGCGCCGACCGGGTAGGTGATGATGCCGTGCGCGGCCAGGTCCCGGAGGTGGCGGAAGGCTGTTACCTCGGCCTCGTAGAACTGCCAGCCGTCGAGAAAGAACCGGATGCGCTCTTGCGCTGCCGCGGACTGCGCCAGCCGGAGGGCCTCGGTGAGATAGCCCTTCAGCTCGGCAACGGTCTCCGGCGTGAGCATCGTCAGGTAGACGTGGGGGTTGCCGCCCCAGCGCGGGCCTAGCTCGGCCAGCGCCGCGTCCCACAGCGCCTCCAGCCGGGCAAAGTACCGTCGTCCGAACGCGGCGCCCGCGGCAAAGGCGTACTCGCAATAGTCAGCGACCAGTTCGTCTACGTCGAGGCTGCTATCCCACAGCAGCTTGGCAGCGAGGTACAGCGTCAGCCCTTCATTGCCGAAATCGTCCGAGGCCTGCGCGGAGAAGAACCGCGCCCCGCACTGCCGATAGTAGGGAATGGATGCTCCGACGGAGTGGTGTATCGCCCGCGGCAGCTGGAGCTTCCAGGTGTGGTTGAAGTACTCGTACAACATCAGATTGGGCGTCACCTGCGACCACGCGCGGATGAGCCGCCACTGGTCCTCTTTGTACGCCAGGTCGTAGTGACACTCGCAGTTGAGCGTGATCTGCACGACCACGTTATCGAGCGGCCGGACCCGTTCCGGCGGCTCGATGTAGTCCGAATAGGCGAGATGCAGCACGTACTTGTCGGGATGCGTCTCCTTGACGGCCGCCGCAACCTCATTGACAAAGGTGTAAATCCGGTCGGTGATGACCGGCCGCGCCTCCGACCCGTCCTCCGCGCCGCCGCTCGACGGAATGGTGCGGACTTTGCCGGTGTCGAGCGCCTGGCAGTTATCACACTCGCACCACCCGGCCCCGTCGTTGGCATCAATGCTGTAGATGTCCACGTCGGGATGCTCGTCGAAGAACCGGCGCACGTAGTCTATCGAGAGCCGAATGACCTCGGGGTTGGTCGTACAGAGTTGGTAGCCGTGCTGACCGTCGTAGGCGTTCCAATCCTGCTCCCGGCTCCCGTCCACCAGGGCGAAATACTCGGGATGAGTCGGCCCGTACTTGTCCGGAGGCACCAGCTTGGCCCAATTGTGCCCGGGCACGTAGCCGCTGACCGTTTGGACCTTGTTGCGCTTCTTCCACAGTGGCTCCGGCGTCCCTTCGGGCAGCGGCGCCATGGAGCCGAGCACCCGCAGCGTGAAGTCCGGGTCCTCGCGGTCACAGATCGCACCGATCTCAATGGTGCGTCGCGGCGGGATACACTCTCCCGTCTCGCCCGGCCACAGCCACCGCACGCCGCAGTAGCGCTCCAGGAACGTGTACACGGCATACTCGGTACCCAGGTCACCTTTGCCACACAGCACGAGACTGTCGCCGTGGGTCTGAATCGTAAAGCTGTGCGCCGTCTCCAGGTCGTCAACATCCACGCCCAACCGCGTCACGGCCGCGCTCCGACCCACGTAGATCACCGTGCCCGCCGGCGCCGCCGCTTCCGTCTCGATTGACAGCTTCTCCGCCGCCTGCCCGGCAACGGTCGCCAGCTTCCACAGATAGGTCTGCAACTCCCGCGCAGCCGCCGCCTCCGCAGCCGACGGGCTACTGCCGGTGACAATCGTGGCACGCGCCTGCCCATCTTCCACTAGCAACATAGTCGCTCGTCCCTCCTTTGAGGATTGCTGGACTACCGATACGCACCGTCTAGGCAGCGGCCCTCATCCGCTCCCAGCCGGGGGCGCTAGCCGCCCCAGGGGTGCGCTCTGGCCACGTCTTCATTGAGGTCGGTACCCCAGCCGGGGCCGGTGGGCACCGTCATAGCGCCATTGACGATCTCCGGCCGGTTGGTGACGAGTTCGTCCTTCCAGGGCACGTCGTCTACGTCCACTTCCATGATACGGACGTTGGGCAGCACGGCACACAGACTCGCGCCGACGAACGTTGCCAGGTGGCTGTAGTAGTTGTGGGGAGCGACGTTGTACTGATATAGCTCGGCCAGATTGCCGACCCTCTTGGCTTGACTAAAGCCGTTCCACGGCACGTCCACCATGAACACGTCGGCCGCGCGCTGCTCGAAGTAGGGCAGGTATTCTCGCGGGTGGAACAGATTCTCGCCGGTGCAAATCTTGGTGGTCGTCGCCTCTTTGATCTGGCGAATACCGGCGGGATCGTACATATCCACTTCCAGCCACAGCAGGTCAAACTGCTCTACCACCTGGGCAATCCGCGTGGCGCTCTCGGGCTTGAAGAGAAAGTTGAGATCGAGGTTGATGTCCACGTCGGGGCCAACGGCGTCGCGGAAGGTGCCGATGAGCCGTTCGATGTGCCGCAGCAGCGGCGCGGTGACGATCTGGTCCGTACCCTGCACCTCGCCGGCGAGGCCGGCCAACTCGCCGAACCCGGCTTGCGACTGCTCACGCGGGATGACCACGTTCGTCTTGAGGGCCGTAAACCCGCGCTGCACCACCTCCCGTCCCAGCTCCGCGATGTCGGCCAGCGTGTTGATCGGCGGCGCGCCGACGTGCTCGGCGTAGCGTGCTCTGGTCGTGCCGCAGTGGGACCAGTAGAGGCGGATGCGCTCGCGCATCGGTCCACCGAACAACTCGACCACCGAGATACCGAGCGCCTTGGCCGTGATGTCCACGAGGGCGCACTCGATACCGGCAATAGCCTTGGCAGCGATGCCGCCCGGACTCTGCCGCGTGCTGTACATCAGATCCCAGACCCGCCGCTCGTAGGGACGCGGGTCCTGCCCAATCAGCAGAGGCGTCAGGTCCTTGATGGTGCCGACGATGCCGTGTGGCTGCGGCGACCAGCAATCGCTGCACTCGCCGTACCCCACCACCCCCTCGTCGGTGGCCACTTTCACGAAGAGCCAGGGGCGCCAGCCGGCATCCACGACAAAGGTCTCGACGCTCGTAATCTTCACGGACACGCCTCTCTATAGCCGTCAGCCGTCAGCTTTCAGTCATTAGCCGGCACGTTGCAGTTCTTGGAGCATGACCGGCCACGCGGCGTCGGCGTAGAAGCGGTGGCCCTCGGGACCAACGACCAAATGGCAGCGGTCGGCCGCGCCCGCCGCGGCGTAGACCTGCTGCAGGTCGGCAAAGGCACGCCGGGTGGCCGCGACAGGGAATATCGCGTCGTGCTCTCCGGCAACCAGCACCACGGGCCGCGGCGCAAACAGGCCCATCACGTCGGCCATCTCCGCGTGTTGGAGCAGCCCCGGCACGTAGTTGTCGGCGCAGTGGTAGATGGACATGATGGAATCGCGGAACGTGCAGAAGTAGCAGGAGGGCATCGCGTACCGGAGCCGCGGCAGCACCGCTGCGGAGAAAAGGCTGACGGTGCCACCACCGGAGTTGCCCATGATGCCAACCCGCGACCAGTCCACGTCGTCGCGGGTCTCCAGATAGTCGAGGCCACGGTCAA
>JAJDZR010000193.1 GCA_022824545.1 Chloroflexota bacterium | reverse complement strand
ACAGTTCGTCGGGCAACTCGTCAATCGGCGGAAGCTCTATCCCGCAAGCCTGCGTGAAGTCTTGACCCGCAACTTGGAGCTACGCTTGGTGGCTGACTATCGGAGAGACGAGGTAACCGCGACTCAGGCCCGGCGCGCACTCCGGCGAGCGCAAGGCCTAGTCTCCGCAGTCCAGAGTACCGGATGGTGAGACGCGATGAGCAATGAACGCATCGGCGAATACGATCCGCGTATCCGACAGGCTCTGGTCGAACTAAGAGCGATGGTGCGGGAGCAATGGCCGGAGGCCAGCTTCGAGGTTTCACGCGGCGAGGACCCGGAGGGCATCTACCTCGATGCCACCGTGGACACTGAGGACACTGACGAAGTGATGGATGTGGTGATTGACCGCTTGCTAGAGTTGCAGGTCGAGGAAGGCCTGCCCATCTATGTCATCGCTGGTCGTCCACTAGAGCGGGTACTTGCATACCCGCGATCAGAACGAACGGCGACGCGAGAGTTGGTGGGGAGCGCCAGCACCAACCCATAGGCAAGGTCACCGGACAATCCTCGCACCTCTCCACCTTCATCCCCCTGTGGCTGTGACCAAGTGCAAGAGCGGCCAGTGCCCGTCTGCCGCCCCCCTACGCCGTGGACCTTCCCCGGCGCAGAGCCAGCGTCGCCGCAACGGCCGTCCCAACTCCCATCGTTGCCATCGGTCCCCATAGCGCGTCCTCAGCCCTGGCCGCATAGATGAAGCCGCCCACGAGTCCCAGGCCCAGCAGTCCGGTTTCGAGACCGTTACGAACCAGTTTGGCCGCCAGGTACGTGCAGATGAGCACGTTGAGTGCGATCCATCCCCAAGAGAACAGCGCCGGAGTCCAGCCAAGTACGGGTACCGCTATCAGCGCATAACCGGACCAGGCTTCCGGGAACAGGTCGAAGACGAAATGGACGGCAAATCCGAGGCTCACGCTCATCGCAAACCAGCGCCGTGGCAGCGACTGACTGCTTGATACCCAGACGAAAAGAATGATCGGGAGCAGCGGTCCGTGCGTGATGATCGAACGGTGTAACAGCAGGCCAATCCGCTGGTCAATGTCCGGCAGTTCCAAACCCAACGGCAATCCGACGACCAGCGCGATCAGTGGCGGCAGATACCTCAAAGTGCCCCTCACAGCGGGTACTGGCCAATCTGCTCGAACAGCCGCGCAAAGCGGGCGACGTTATCCCAGTTGATCTCGATACCGAGGCCGGGGCGGTCTGGTACCGCCGTCGTGCCGCCCTCCATATCTATCAGCCCCTCCACCAGCACGTCCTCCACGAACAGCTCGTGCATCACCTGGTGGCCGTCGGTCAGGTTGGGAATAGTCGCCAAGACCTGCAAAGACGCCAGCGTGGAGATGCCCGATTCGCCGATCACGCCATGGCGGTTGAGCGCCAGCCCGCCCGCCGCGGCGACGGCAGCCGCCTTCTTGAGCGGCAGCAGCCCGCCGGTCTCGTGGAACCCCAGCACGATCACGTCGCTCGCCTGCCGCCGGATCACTTCGAGCACGTCGTAGTCGGTGAACACCGCTTGGTCGAGCGCGATGGGCACGTCTACCTGCTGGCGCAAGGACACCGCCCCGTCGAGATCGTAGAACACCAGCGGTTGCTCCACCCAATCCAGCCCCAACGGGGCCAGCAGCCGGATCATCCGCACTGCGGTATGCCGATCCCAGGCCTCGTTCGCGTCAATCCGCAGGCGCGGCCCCTCGCCCACCGCCGCGCGGACCGCCTGCACGGCGGCGTAGTCGCGCTGCTCGTCTACCCCGACCTTCATGTACAGGACATCGAAGCCGCGCCCGACGTACCGCTGCGCGTCGGCAGCGAGCACCTCCGGTTCATTCCCTTGCAGAAAGCCGAACCACGGAATCTCGTCGCGCACCTTCCCGCCCAGCAGGTTGTAGACCGGCTGGTTGAGCACCTTGCCGCAGATGTCCCAGAGCGCCATCTCGACTCCGGCGAACGCCTGATGCGCGAACCGACGCTGGTTGCTCCAAGCACCGCGCCGTAGCATCAGCTCCAGCAGATGCTCGATGCGGAACGGATCCGTGCCGCGGAGCAGATGCTCGACCCCGTGGATTGCCGCGGCCGTCGCCACGGCCGACCGCGAGCCGCAGGCGTCCCCGTAGCCCACGATCCCCTCGTCCGTATGCACCTCGACCAGCACGTTATTCGTGCCTTCCGGCGCGCCAGGCGACCAGACATAGGGATGGTGGTGCGGGATAGCGAGCGTATGCGTCCTGACCTCCGTGATCCTCACGTGCTTTCCTCCACTGCCGCCCCTGCCATACCGGCGTCCCCTAGCCCCGTCCCCCCGCCGCAGCCGGGGGACCATAGGGGGGCAACCCCGTCATTCCCGCGAAAGCGAGAAGCCAGACGACCACCCGGCGACCGGGAGTCCCCTCCCTGATGAGAGTTGCCAACTTAATCAGGTAGTGGGGCACCACCCCCTTCCCCAGCCTGGTCCCCGTTACGACATAGGGAGGGGAGTCCGGTTCCCTCCCCTGGAGCTTGCTCCGGGGGAGGGCGAGGGTGGGGGTCAAAACACTACCTAGTTAAGTTCGCAACCTTCATTAGGGAGGGGGTTGGGGGTAGGTCCGCTCTCCCGCCTCGTGGACGATCTCGCCCGCTTTCAGCACCATCAGCGGCCGGCGCAGCGCCTCCAGGTCGGCCAGCGGGTCCGCTGCCAGCAGCACCAGATCGGCTTCATACCCCGCCGCGACCCGACCGCGGCGCGACAGCCCCAGTTTCTCGGCGCCGTCGCTAGTCACGGTGCGGAGCGCCTCGACAGTCGAGAGTCCCTGCGTCGTGAACGCCGTGATCTCATCGAGCAGCGTGTCGAATGGCGTGTGGGTCGCGCCGCAGTCGGTGCCGCCCACGATGCTCACGCCCAGGCGGTGCAAGGGGCCGACGTTCGTCACCCGGGCCTCCAGCCGCTCGATAGCCGTCGGGTCGTCCGGATTCGCGGCCTCCCCAACCTGCCGGAAGTGCTGCGCCGTGAGAAAACCCCCGTACACCGTCGGACAGACGGCGATCCCGCTGTCGCGCACACGACAGGCCACGTCTATGTCTACCCGCGTGCGCCCCTGCGGATCGAGGAAGCTTGCGTGCTCGATCATGTCCAAGCCGGCCTCCACCACCCGCTCGATGGCCGCCGTGGCGTGGCAATGCGCCGTGACCTTGATCCCGTTGGCGTGCGCGACCTCGCGTGCTGCCTGCATCATCGCCACGGATAGCTCGGCGCGGTGAGGGAGCGTACCCGGCGTCAGCCCCCCGCCCGAAGCCATCAGCTTGACCCACTGGGCACCCCCCGCAATCTGCTGCTCGATCCGCGCCCGCAGCTCGGCCGGTGAGGCCACCTCACCCCCGAAGAAGTGGCCATGTCCCCGCGGGCGGCAGAGCGAGGCTCCGCTGCTGACGACGTGCGGCCCGACGACCTGCCCCGCCGCGACCTCGCCTTGCAGTTGTGTCATCAGAGCGGCGGGTGCGCCCACGTCGCGCACGGTCGTAATCCCGGCCCGGATCGCCACGCCGAGATTGTGTCGGCCAACGGCGAGCAGTTCCTCGTCGCTCGCCGCCAGGTAGTCCAGCCGCGGTGTGCCGCTCGCATTGAGAAAGCAATGCACGTGCGCGTCAATCAGCCCCGGCGCCAGATAACGCCCGCTCCCGTCGAGACTCGGCCCGGACCAGGCCGGCGCCTGGGCCACGATGCCACGTGTCACCCCATCCTCGATCACCACCGACCGCGGGCCATCTACGCGCCCCCGCACCACGTCCACCAGCGCCACATCCCGAATAAGCAATGCCGTCGTCTTTGCCGTTGTCATGCCTGTGCCGGCCCCCAAACCGGTACCGTGCAAGATACCCCCTCCACCCAACGCCTCGCCACCCCCCCGCAGCCGCTCACCTAGCCGCCGCCTACGCTGCACACGCCACCGACCTCCTGCTACCATTACCCCAGATGAACGAATGTTCCATCCGCCAAGCCCTCGATCAGGCCGTCTGTACCGCCCTAGCCCTGGACCCCGAAACCGTCGCCACCATCCGCCGTCACCTCGCCGCCGAGCCATCCATCACCGCCCAACGCTACACCGGCTGATGGAAGCGAACGGCTTGCTGTAGCCGAACGACATCAAGGATAAGCTATAGCATGGACTGGTTAGTCGGAGTCGCAGGCACCGTACTAGACTGGGTATTCGCAGTTGCAGGCACCATACTGAATTGGTTATTCGGACGCGGCATACAGGAGCCGATGTCGGTATTGCAAGGTGTGGGAGCAATCGCTACCGCAATTGCAGTGTGGGGTGCATATCTTCAATACCGAGATAAGCGGTACGGCCTGAGCGACGGCGAGTGGGACATATTGAAAGCCTTGCAGCAGTATCGGATGGCGGGCTGGCACTTGTCGGATGGGGAGGCGGTATATCGGTTTGGCAGATCGTCGGACGATATAGATGTGTATTTAGATGCCGGAGAGTTTCTCGATCATTCGAACGAGTATCCACGAAGTTGCGGCAAGGTAGATGTGGTTGTCGGAGACCTGGTTCTGAGGGCAGATAGGATGGGTATAAGTGGCCTTCCTCGCAATTTCTCGCGTATTATAGCAAAACGAATTCTTGCTTCTCCGAGATACAGGAAGTATTGCCGTAGTCTTGAGAATAGAGGATATTTATCCACAATCAGTAAGGAGGAGAATATTGAGAGATATGATCTAACCGAGGATGGAGAGCGTTTCATGCAGAAGCAATGGAAGAACATCGAAAAGCGATATTTCCTTGGGGAGTTTGTGGATGAGGTGGACATCATCGATGCAGACGTTAGAAGTTGGCACGAGTTAGCGTATCATGCGGTTGTGCCAGAATTTTATCATGGTGGACGCTTCCAGGGTGTGGAATTTCCTCCGAGTCTTATATATGGGAGCGATATATATGAGAAAGATAACCCTTGCGGTATTCGCTACTTGATAAGGGTTACAAAAGATGCAGTTGATGTTGAAAGGGTCAAGAACATGGTTGGAAAAGATGTTCACCTGAAGGTGGAAAGTCCAACCGTCCATCTATTGGGAGAATATCTGGATGATGGGGGCGGTATAGTAGCGAATATGAAGTATTTCCGTGTTGAAGGGGTGTGGATTGAAATGTGGTTTGTCGACCAAGTGAAGTATACGCTAGAGATACACGGAATAGAGCCTTCGGAGAAAGAAGTGCGAAGAAAACTGGAGGCACAGCAGAAAAAGATAGAAGAAGTGTACTATCGTAACGGTCATCTGGAGTTGCCTCAGCCTTATCGGAAGAGAAGAGATGTGGAGAGGAGGGGATATGAACGCAAGCGGGAAATCTGGATCAGCCGTCGCTATGAGACCCGTGTATCTCGTTACCGACGCCGGGTGTCAGAGACGCCGGGCCGTCTGTGGAGGCGGCTGAAACGTCTTGTGAACAGAGACAAGGCAGATTGACTTGGATTCCCGGGCAAGCAGCCGTCTGCCCGTCTTTGCCGCAGTAGCGCCGCCATCTCATGCTATAGTGTGCCGCCGGGTATCCTGATGTCGTGACCGCGCCGGCCGGCCCACTACGAGGCTCCCGATGACTGCGACAACCACCCTCACACCCCCGCCTCCCGCAGCGCCCGCCCGCCTGGCGCCGCTGCCCGATCCGCCCAAGGCTCCCGATGCCATGCAACAGTCACCCTATACTTCCCGGGCGTACTTGATCCTCGAAAACTACTTCCGCGCGCGGCCCGACGTGCTGGTCGGGAGCGAAGGCTATCTGTGCTACGACACCCACGACCGCGCTCGCTGGGTCAAGCCCGACTGCCTGGTCGCGTTTGGGGTAGACCCCGCCGCCATTTTCGAGCGTAACGGCTACGTGATTAGCGAGGTCGGCAAGCCACCGGAGTTCGTGCTGGAAGTGGCCTCGGAGAGCACCGGCCGGGAGGACTACACGCGCAAGCGCGACATTTATGCCGACTACGGCGTGGCCGAATACTGGCGGTTTGATCGCACCGGCGGCCAGTACCACGACCGGCCATTGAGTGGCGAGCACCTGGTGAACGGCCGCTACGAGCCGCTCCCGCTGGACACCGGCGCGGACGGCGTGACCCGCGGCTACAGCCCGGTCTTGGGCCTGGAGCTACACTGGGATACCGGCCAGTTGCGGTTCTACGACCCGGTGGCCGGCCGGTACCTCCGCGATCTGCAAGAAGCCGAAGCCCTGGTCGAGCGGCTGCGCGCGCAGCTCCGCCGGCTGCAATCCGACTAAGCGAGCGCGGTCAACCGCCGTCGCTCGTAGCTGCCGGCTACGGCCCGAGCGGTTCGCGCTGCGGCGGCTCGACCGTGCATTCGGGTAATGTACGCAGAAAGGCCTCCGGACCAGGTGGTGAGTACACCGCCAAGACAACCATTTCCTCGCCTCCCGTATTGAGCGTCGAGTGATAGGCGCCCGCGGCGATGTAAATTAGGGTCCCCGGCCCCACCTCCCGCGTGACCGGCTCACCATCCACCTCGACCATCTGCTGGCCGGTGCCCTTGATGATGTAGAGAATCTCCTCGGTACCGGGATGATTATGTCGCGCGTGCCCCTGTCCCGGCGTCACGGTGGCAATGCCAGTGCTGAACCGCGCCGCGCCAGTGACGCGCGGCTCCGAGAGCCAATTGAGATACCCCCACGGCAGGCGCTGCGTCTCCACGTCGGCAGCTTCGACAAAGGTGAGCTTCCGGGCTGCGCTCACAATCCCACCTCCTGGACTGGATTAATCGGCCTCAGTACGCACAGAGTACACTGGGAATGATACCGGCTTGGTGTAGCCCCCACCCTATCCCTCCCCCGTCCCGACGGGGGAGGGAACGTGCCGTCCCCCTGCCGAGCGGGGGAACCATAGGGAGGCCAGGGTGTGATAGTACGGTACACTCTTCCCATCGTCTACAACAACCTGGCTGAGGAGGGAAACCCGTGGTCGTTCGTATTGGCATGATTGGCGCCGGATTCATTGCGCGGTTGCACGCGACCGCCCTGCGGAGCCTCGGGCCGGACGCCACCCAAATCGTCGGCGTTGCCGCGCGTACCGAGGGGCCGCGCGAGCAGTTCGCCAGCGAGTTCGGCATTCGGGACACCTACGCCGACTACCGAGACCTGTTGGAGCGCGCGGACGTGGATGCCGTTGACCTCTGCGTGCCCAACCATCTCCACCACCCGATGACCGTCGCAGCGGCCCAGGCCGGCAAGCACGTCTACTGCGAGAAGCCGCTGACCGGCTATTTCGGCCGCGGCGAGGCACCGGAGCAGGTGTCGCAGACACCCCGCGAGGTCATGCTGCGCGAGACGCTGGCCGACGCCGACGAGATGCTGGCCGCCTGTGCCGCCAGCGGCGTCCAGCTCTGCTACGGCGAGGATTGGGTCTATGCGCCCGTGCTCGAAAAGGCCCGCCGGCTCGTCCAGGTCAGCAATTCGCCCATCATGGAGCTACGCGGCGAGGAGAGCCACAACGGCTCGCACGCCGACTACGCCAAGCGCTGGGCCACCAGCGGCGGTGGCGCCCTCTTGCGCCTCGGCGTGCATCCGATTGGCGCCGCCCTGCAGCTCAAGCGGTGGGAAGGCCAACTGCGCCAGGGCCGCCCCATTCGCGCCGCCGCGGTGACGGCCGAGGTCGCCACGCTCACCGACATCGGCGGCGTCCCGCGTGGCGAGGGGTCATGGCTCGTCACCGACTGGGTAGACGTGGAGAACTGGTCCACCACCATCATCCACTTCGAGGACGGCTCGCGCGGCGTCTTCATCGCCTCCGACAACATCCTCGGCGGCATCGTCAACTACCTGGAGCTGACACTGGCGCACGGCCGCATCAAGTGCAACATGACGCCCAACAATATGTGCGAGGCCTACGCCGCCGACGGCACGGTCTGGGGCGATGAATACATCACCGAGAAGATTCAGACCAGCGCCGGCTGGACGTATCCCAGCCCCGACGAGGACTGGGTGCGCGGCTTTCCGCACGAACTGGCCGATTTCGTCGCCGCCACCCGCGACAACCGCCCGCCGCTATCCGATGGCGAGCTAGGCCGCGATTGTGTCGAAGTGATCTACGCCGCCTATCTCGCCGCCGAGCGCGGCGCCCGCGTCAACCTGCCCTTCAACGGCAACTGAACGGCCCCACCATCAGCCGTCAACGAGGGTGCGTCATTCCCGCGAAAGCGGGAATCCAAGCCCCCTCTCCACTTGGTGGAGAGGGCCGGGGTGAGGGCAGCAGGGAGTGAGGACAAGAAAGTGACTACACCAATGCCGCCAGCCGCAGGACGCCGCATCTACTTCCCCGAGGTCCGCCAAGCGGTCTGGGAGCGCTTCCCCCTGCCACGGCCCTCCGAGCTACAGCCCGACCAGGTGCTGCTCCGCGCCGTAGCGAGCGCGGTCAGCGCCGGCACGGAAATCGCCGTCTACAGCGGCACGCACATCACCTACTCCCTCTCGTCTACCACCCAGGCCGGCCAGCCCCGGCCCATGTCGGGCGTGCCGTCGCGCCCCGGCTACGCCTTTGCCGGCACGGTCGAGGCCGTCGGCAGCGCCGTCACCGCGGTCAAGCCGGGCGACCGCGTGGGCTGTGCCGTTGGCCACGCCGACTGGGCCGTCGTGCGCGAAACCGGCCAGGACCCCGCCAAGCCCCAGCGAGAACCCAGCCTCATCCACATCCCCGACGGCGTGACGTTCGAGCAAGCGGCCCTCGGTCGACTCTATGCCATCCCCATGGTCGGTATCCGCCACGCCGAGATCAGGCTCGGCGAGCGCGTCGCGGTGTTCGGTCAGGGCCTCATCGGGCAACTGGCCGGGCAGCTCGCCCTGGCGAATGGCGCTGGCACCCTCATCGCCGTTGACCTCTGGGATCACCGGCTGGCGGTCGCCCAACGGCACGGCGCGACGCACATCGTCAACGCCGAGCGCGAGGACGCCGTCGCAGCCATCTATGACGCCACCGACGGCGAGGGCGCCGACGTCGTCATCGAAGCCACCGGCCATCCACCCGTCATCAACGACTCGCTGCGGGCCGCCGCCCTGCGCGGTCGCGTGGTGCTCGTCGGCAGCCCCCGCGGCCGGGTGGACATTGACCCCTACACCGACATCCATAAGAAGGCCGTCGTCGTGATCGGCGCGCACGCCAGCGCCGTCACCCAGGCCCGCAACTACAGCGACCGCTGGACCACCCTGGAGAACTATCGCCTTTCGGTCGAATTGCTCCGCCAGGGCCGGCTCCACACCGACGGGCTGATTAGCCATCGCGTCCCCGCCGACGCGGCGTTGGGTATCCACGCCGCCCTCGCCGCCCGCCCCCAAGAGCACCTCGGCGTGCTCATCCAGTGGGCCGCCGCCTGATGGCCGCGTCATCATTATGGGAACAACGCATAACCGTCATTCCCGCGAAAGCGGGAATCCAGAGCGGGTATGTCGTCCGCTGACCAAGACGTATATGAGGTGACCCGAAGTGTCTGATCGAGGCCAGGTCCTTGTCGTCGAGCCGATCCACGACCGCGGCGTCGCCCTCCTGAGCGCCGCCGGCACCGTCGTTGTCGCGCCCGACCCCAGCCCGGAAACCGTACAGCCCCTGCTCGCCGACGCCACCGTCATCGTGCTACGCGCCACCCGCCTCACCGCCGACATGATTGCCGCCGCCCCCCGGCTGCGCGTCGTCGGCCGCCACGGCGTCGGCTATGACAACGTGGACGTAGCAGCCGCCACCGCGCGCGGCATCCCGGTCGTGTATACGCCCGAAGCCAATAGCGAATCGGTCGCCCAGCACGCCTTTGGCCTGATGATCGCCCTCTCCAAAGAGCTTGTGGCCGGCGACCGCTTGCTCCGGCGCGGCGACTACGGCACCCGGCACACGCTGCGCGGCGTCGAGCTTGCCGGCCGGACCCTCGGTATCGTCGGCTGCGGTCGCATCGGCGCACGCCTCGCGCAGATGGCCCGCGCCGCCTTCGACATGCGTATCCTCGGCTTTGACCCCTACCTCGATCCTGCCCGCGCCGCCGCCCTCGGCATCGAGCTAGTCACCGATTTGCCGGCGCTGCTCCGGCCGGCCGATGTGGTCAGCGTCCACACGCCACTCACGCCAGCGACGGTGGGCTTGCTCGGTGCCGAGGAGCTGGCCTTGATGCAGCCGACCGCCTACCTCATCAACACGTCACGCGGCGGTGTCATTGACGAGGCGGCGCTGGCCGCCGCCCTCCGCGCTGGGCAGCTTGCGGGCGCCGGGCTGGACGTGCTGGAGCAGGAGCCGCCACCTCCCGACCACCCCCTGCTCACCCTGGAGAACGTCATCCTCACCCCCCACTCCGCCACCCAGACCGAAGAAGCCCTCCGCCGCGCCTCCGAGCACGTCAGCGCCGGCGTCCTCGCCGTCCTCCGCGGCCAGCCACCACAATGGTGCGTCAACCCTGAAGTGTTGGGAGCCTAATCACCTCACGCCGGCAATAAACACCTATGGTATAGTGTTATCGTGTAGTGGGGTACCGTCGAGACCGTCACACACCGTCACACAATGGAGGCGCAGGACATGGGCGTTTTCACCTGGCCTATCCGGCTGGACAGCATGGACGGCCAACGGTCGCTGGAGCTAGAGGCGATGGTGGACACCGGCGCCAGCTACACTATCGTGCCGGCCAAGCTGCTGCACGACCTGGGGGTGTCGCCCATAGACAAGATCAGCCTCGTGCTGGCCGATGGGCGTGCCGTGGAGTATGACATCGGGCGGGCTATGGCCACCATAGACGGACGCACGGAAGCGACACTGGTCGTCTTCGGAGAGAATGGCGCCCGCGCCCTGTTGGGGGCCTACACGCTGGAAGGGCTGCGCCTTGCCGTGGACCCGACTCACGGCCGGCTCGTCCCGGCCACCACCGCCTGGGCGTAGAGCGTAGCAAGTCGGGTAAATGAGGCGGCATGCCGTGTCCCTACAGTGACATGTGCCACTCGTTTACCTAGAACGTCCCCCGTCCCAACGGGAGCCGCAATCTACACCCCCTCTCCAAATGTTGGAGAGGGGCCGGGGGGTGAGGACCATCCTGACCACCCCGGCATCCTCTATACTCCCGTATACTAGGGTTGTGGGCCGCCGAGGTAATGAGGAGCGCACCATGGCAGCAGAAGCCATCGCCATCGAGCAGACCACGGCCACTAGGGCAGACCTTCAGCAGTCGGAAGGCCGGTTAAGCCGCGAAATCCGAGATTCAGAGGCCCGCTTACACCGCGAGCTGGAGCACTATACAACCAAAGCCGCCCTCAAGGACACCGAGTTGCGGCTCCAGACCAACATTAGAGACACCGAGCTACGGCTCCTCACCAAGCTCCAGGAAGTCCAGGTGGAGCTACAGGGGCAGATCAAAGACGCGCAGATGTGGCTGCTGCTCCGCCTCGGCGGCCTGATCGTCGTCGCCGTCACCATCGCCGTCGCCGTCCTAAAGCTCTTGTCCTAGTCACCCACCTCACCCGGCCCCCCGCTCCAGTGCCAAGCGATAGGGAGGGGGAGTGCGCTGAACGCCGGCGGCTGCGGTTAGAACGATTGCAACTGTTTGCGTAGCTGACCGAGGAGAGCGGTGCCTACACCACCGACGACGGCAGCAAACGCCTGTGTGGAGGTCACTGTCTCTACGCGAGCGAGTTGCTGGTCCGTAAGCCAGTGCGCCCAAGTTGGCCCAAAGTAGTGCCAGAGCACGGTTAACACCACCAAAGCAAGAACGCTTGCAGCACCCCGCAAGAACCACAGTATGACGACGTTGGTTACCTCGCGGAGCCTCTCCTGACGGCGGAACGTGTTTTCGAGGTATTGCTCCTCTTGCTGTGCAGCGCGGTCTTGGTCCGGTATGTCTTCCGGCTTGACGGGTGGCAGCGGCCGCTCACTCATGCCTCTGCACTCTCATGCTCACGACGATAGTACTGCTCGTACTCACGACGGTAATACCGCGCAATCAGGGGATTGGGAATGATGGCATTCTGCCCCCACTTGCGCCAAGTGGTATCCCAGGGTGTGCCCGGGGCATGGGTCAGCGAGGACAACTGCAAGCCGGTCAACGGCCCATATTGCTCCCAGACCTGATCAATAATATGCTGCTCTTCCCGCTGGTAGCTATCATCCGGCACGCCATCAATCAGCAGCGGGATCGGATCACCACCATACTGACGGAGACTGCGATACACATTGGGCACCACCGGTCCATAGCGCCAGGCTTCTATCGGTTGGCGGATCAGCGGGCGCCCGTAGATACCCAACATCCACGCATGGCAGTAGTAGACGAGTTTCAGCACTTGCATGGGCGTGATTTCGCGCTCCGCCTCGTGCGCCCGGCGAATCAACTCATTCGCTACGCTGCGAGCGTCGTGGAGCATCGTACCGCCTCCTCCCTTGACTAGCGCCGCTACTATATCAACCTCCGTACAGCAGATGATTCGGCAACCCTCAGATAATCAGTCTAGCATTCCCCGGCCGCCGTTTGCCCCCATGCACCGACGGCTCGGCGCACCATTTCGCGGCCAGCCGCCGCACCGCCCCGTAGGTCGCCTCGTCGCAGCCCAGCAGATCGCAGATCACGCGCCGGTCGAGCAGCGCGCGGTTCGGGTCCGCGTCGGCCAGGTAGGCCGGCTGGAGCTGAAGATCGCGGAACTCGTCGAAGATCGTCTCTGCGGTGGACAGCTGCTCATCGCTGAGCGTGCTGAAGTCGAGCACAGGGAGGGTCTCGGCAGAGCGGATCGTCGTCCCCGCCTTACTCGACTGCTGGCGATTCGCGTGCCACCAGTATGACAGTAGTCCGAGCGTGCTATTACCCCATAGGGCGAATGCGAAATCATAGCTCTTATTGGCGAAAATCACATTTGGCCACACTCTGCCGCCGACTGACTCTTGCTCCGTAAACGCAATAGCAAGAGGCTGAGAACCAAAGGTAAAGTCAAGGTTTAGATGGGTACGACTGGCTGTACCTGAAACCGCGGTGGCTTTAGCCTCCATCCCTCGCCGCACCTGTAGCTGCGAATCAGGCTCGCATACTATCCTGGTTTCCTTTCTGGCATTATGGTTCCATAGCGCGGGATAAGTAGCCGTTGGGCTGGGTGCTACCTTGTCGAAAGGCCCACGTGGAGCCGGGCCGGTAATGTCGCGATGGACCAAGCCAAGTTTGCCGACACTGCCTAACAAAGATACCTTTAGTTCAAGAGCAGCCGGGCGGCCCGGTAGCCATAGTTTGGATTCAGACAAGGCATAGGCAGTCTGCGCGAGCGAATAGTCAAGCAGGCGTACAGCACCCCATTGCTGTCCATCCTCGCTAGACGTTGCCACCATTATTTCACCGACTACATCATCCCCGACCATCAGCGACGTACCACCATATGGCCCGTCCTCGACCTGTCTTGCGCCATCGGCAGACGCGATGTTGGCGGCTATGGCACTGGCGTGGGCAAAGCCCTGCGGCCGTTGGTGCAGCGAGGTGAAGTGCTGGCGCTGCATCGTAGGCGTATCATCCTCGCGTTTGCGGGCAACTACCAGACATTCCGCCATACCCGTATCCGACGAAAATGACATATCCATACCATTGGCAGCGATGCTCAACACGGTCAAGTCGGTGTAGTCGGCAGCCAGCATTTGCCGGAACTGCCGCCAGGACAGCCCGGCCGCGGCGGATAAGGGCAATACGAGCGCGAGGACACCGCCCGGTTTGAGCTTCTTATCCGCCAGCGCCGCAAAGGCCGATGCGATACCGGCATTGCCGTGGTAGCACGTGCCTCTCCCCAGGTCGTTAATCCGCCTACCCATAGCTGTCTGATCGGCAGGTGTGGCATCAAAGGCTGCAAAGGCGGGATTGGTGATGTCGGCGTGGGCGCCCTCGTGATTGGTGGCGCGGGTAAAGGGCGGATTCATGATGACCAGATCGAAGTACTTGTCGGGTATCTCGACATTAACATGCCGTGCCGTCTGCTGACCTCTGCTGCCGGTGCGGAGCGTCGGGTCGCTCATGTTTAACAGCGCCACGTCTG
>JAJDZR010000157.1 GCA_022824545.1 Chloroflexota bacterium | reverse complement strand
CGGCGATCTCAGCGTTGTGCTTCCCCGCGCCGAGCAGGGTCAGCACTGCCGCTTGGCGCTCCATGAGGAGGACGTCGCGACGCGCGACGCTTGGCGGCACTGTGCCCGGTGGCCAGAAGGTCTGCCCGGCCGCTACCGCCCGAATGGCCAGGGCGATCCGATACGGGCCTTCCCGCTTGGTGAGGTAGCCGGACACGCCCAGGCGACGCAGTTCCCGCAGCGTTGCGGAGTCATTGCGCTCGGTGAAGGCGATAAACTGCACCACCGGCTGGGTTTCATACACGCGCTGCGCGACTTCCAGGCCGCTCATATCGGGCAGCGTCAGGTCCAGCAAGACGACGTCGGGCCGGAACTCGCGGATGGCACTGACGGCCTCAACGCCGGAGCCGGTGACGCTAACAACGGCAATGTCTTCCGCCAGCCTGCTCAGGGACCAGGGGAGGCACTGCCGCACGACGGCGAAGCTATCCACGATTACGACATGGATCGGGACATCATACTGCGGCAAGGTGGGCCCTTCTCATACCTGCACACACGTGACCGCTAAATCATGCACTTTATTTAATACGTAGCGGGTGAGAATGTCAAGATGCACACATCGGCCGCAGCCAAGGGCAGCCACGCGGTACCGCGGGTGCTCGCGGCTAGGGGCTTCCAGTCCGCAGTGGCGTCGAGCGCGATCATAGCAAGAGACTGGCGCCGCAACTGGCGCTTGCCGAGGGCTAGGGTTTTCTCCAGTCTTTGGGTGAACGGAACACCGGAGCCGTGCTACAATGGAGGTGGTGAGGCAGTGAGCGTCCATTATCGGTGCGCGGCGGCCACACCGGGGGTCTTTTCCAATTGCAGACGGGGATGACGGGTTTCGACAGGGCAGGGAAGCTCGCGGTGGCAAGCCGAGCTGCCGGTATGCTGGCTCGCTAAACCACCGGCAACAACAACAACTGCCAACAGACAGCAGTTCGCTCTCGCTGCCTAACTAACAGGTAGCGCGTCCGCCCGTGGTCCACCCTCGATGGACCCGGTACGGGCGTCATCATAGTCGAGGTGCAGCCGTCCCGAGGCTCATAGGGGCGGCCCAAGCTCCATGAGCTGGCGTTGACGGGTGTTCGTCCTCTGTTCCCCCCAACGTGAAAGCAAAAGAGGTCTACGCTTGTAGAAGCCGCCGGTTGCCCTGTGTTGGACGGGGCGTTCGACTCGCCCCCATCTCCACCATGACGCACGACGACGGTCGCCCGGCGGGGGCGGCCGTTACGCTTGCTGGCCGCGGCAGTCGCGGCTGGGGCCGCGGGCCAAGCCGGTGCGCTCGAAGTAGGCAAAGAGGGCCTCCGTGGAGCGGAAGACGGGCGCGGTGCAGTAGTAGCTGAAGAAGGGGCTGGGTTCGGTCGGCGGCAGCCACACGGCGAACACCTGCTTGCCATTCGCCACGGCGTAGATCATCTCGCTGATGACGCCGGCCGAGAGCACCGTCGTCGGGTAGTACACGACGACGAAATCACTTTGCTTGATGAGCTTGTAGTCACGGGCGACCGTCTGATCGGCCATATACTGCGCTTCGGCCGGCGTAAAGGTCGCCTCGGTCGGCGCGTCCGCGGCCGGCTGCGGAGTCTGTGGGTCCTTGATCGCCATAGGATCGAAGGCCACAAACCGCTCGTCCAAATGCACACCCAACGCCTCGCACTCGGCCTGCAAGTCAGGCTGATCCACGATGTGGGTGATGGGGTAGCTGCGATAGACCGTCGGCACTTCGGGACGAAACATCAGCCGATAAAGTGTATCGGGGGGCTGGTCACGCGCAATCAGGTAGTGGGGCTGGCGCTGGAAGCTCGCCATCATCTCGGTGACGAAGGTCTCCTCGTCGCGCCAGGTCAGTAGATCGTGGTAGGAGTAGTAGCGCCAACGCGCTTGGCGGTCGAGCCGGCCTTTGATCGCGGTGATCGTGTCGCTGATCGTCACGTAGAGATCGGGCTGCACTTGGTTGAGGTAGTGGACATCGAAGCCCGGGATGAGCGCATTGCGCCAGCGGAAGAGTGCGTGGGTAGCGAGGATGAAATGGGGAGTTGTCTCGGCCAGGCGGAGCACCTGTTCCAGGGCCGCGGCGCGGAGGGCTTCGAGTGTCGAGGCGGCGGTATCGAGGATGGTCTCTTCCTCCACCAGCTGACCGCGGTCGGCGGCGATCCGGAACATAATCTCCTTGACATCGAAGACGGCCACGTCATGGCCGTACCGACGCGCCAGCGCAGCCACCTCACGGACATAGTCGAGGCGGCCGGTGCCGCTCATCCCCGTGCAGACGACTCTCATCGTGTCACCCAACCCGACTGCTGCCAGAGCACACGATACCTCACGCCGCCCCTAACCTGGCAGGGGCGGGAGCCGACTGATGCACGCGCCGTCGGTATCGTTCCCTGGGTGAATAATGCAGGCCCACCGACCACATAAGCGTAGCACCAAGGTATAGTGCGGCCGTATCCTTACGGGACGAGGACGGGGCACGCTCCCGACAAGCGAGGACACGCCACATGAGGAAATGGCTGCTCGACTATCTGGTGTGTCCGGCCTGCCACCGCACCCGGCCAGACACGGCATTGAGCCGGCGGCTACCGTACTACAGCTATCTCCACTGGCTGGCGCAGTTCAGCTTCCGGCACACCCACCACACCATCGTAGACCACTTGGGCGTTCCCATAACGCATTACGTCCGCAAAGAGGAGTTCCGTAGTTGGTTTGAGCGGGCGGGTTTCTCCAAGACCACGCTGACCTGGCGCAATCGGTATAGCTGGCGTGGCTTTGGCTACCGCAGCGTGCAGCAAAGCGGGTGAACTCTGCACTCAGACCACCGGCTTGACCGCATGGATACACCACGCGGTCTCTGTGTATGATGCACTTCCACTGGCGCCGAGCGAACAGCTAGGCCGGGGGAGCATCCGCGCCCATGCGCCAGCGGAGGTCGGGTTGGCGGGCGGCGCGCACTTCGTCGAGGCGGCGGACGGGGGCAATGCCCGGCGCCTCGTGCAGTAGCTCAGGCGATTCGGCGGCTTCGCGGGCAATGGCGATCATCGCCGCGGCGAAGGCGTCCAGCGTCTCCTTGCTCTCCGTTTCGGTCGGCTCGATCATGATCGCTTCGGGGACGATCAGCGGGAAGTAGATCGTCGGCGGGTGGAAAGCGTAGTCAATCAGGCGCTTGGCCAAGTCGAGCGTGCGCGCGCCGGGCGCGCGCAGCGACCGGCCATCCAGCACAAACTCGTGCATACAGGTTCGGTCCACGTAGAGCTTGTAGTGGTCTTGCAGCTTGGCCTTGAGGTAGTTGGCGTTGAGCACGGCATGCTCACCGATGGCTTGCAACCCTTCGGCACCTAACGCCAGGATGTAGGTGTACGAGCGCAGCGCAGCGTTGAAGTTCCCGTAGAAGCCGTGGATTTGGCCGATAGAGAGCGGCCGATCCCACTCGAGATCGTAACGCTCGTCATCCCGCTGGACCACGACCGGCTTCGGCATGAAGGGCAGCAACGGCTCGGCCACACAGATGGCCCCGCCACCGGGACCGCCGCCGCCGTGGGGAACGGCAAAGGTCTTGTGGAGATTGAGGTGGATCATGTCAATGCCGAGGTCGCCGGGGCGGACTTGGCCGAGCATGGCGTTCATATTGGCGCCGTCGCAGTACACCAAGCAGCCAGCATCATGGGCCATCCGGCAGATGTCCTCGATACGCCGCTCAAACAGGCCCAGCGTGTTGGGCACGGTCATCATGATTGCCGCGCACTCGTCGTCCAGCTTGGCCGCGAAATCGGCGAGATCAAGCTCGCCGGTGTGTCGGTCGTGCCCCACGGTGACGGCCCGATAGCCGGCCATCGCGGCCGTCGCCGGGTTGGTGCCGTGGGCGCTATCGGGGATGAGCACCTTCCGGCGCTGGCGCCCGGCTTGGGCATGATAGGCCCGGGCCATCAGGATGCCCGTTAGCTCGCCGTGCGCCCCGGCTACCGGCTGCGATGAGACTCCGGCCATGCCTGTGATCGCCGCCAGCAGCCGCTCCAAGTGATAGAGCACGGCGAGCGCCCCTTGCACCGTCTCGGTGGGTTGGAGGGGATGTAACTGTCGGAAGCCGGGCAGCGCAGCCACGTTCTCGTCGAGCTTCGGGTTGTACTTCATCGTGCAGGAGCCGAGCGGGTAGAAGCCGGTATCTACCGAGAAGTTGAGCGTGGAGAGACGGGTGAAGTGACGCACCACGTCCAACTCGCTTACTTCGGGCAGGTTCAACTCGTCGCGCAACTCTTCGGCCGGCAGTAGCTCCTCTAAGGGCTGCTCCGGCACATCGCAGGCAGGCAAGCTGACGCCCCGCCGACCGGGCACGCTCACCTCGCTGATAAGCCGCACGGGACCGGCGCTCACGGGTCGCAGGAGACCAGGACGTGCCTCGTCTCCCGGTGGAGTGGTGGAGTTATGGTTGCCATTCATCGTGCAGCCTCCAACCCGGCCACCAAGGCCTCGATTTCATCCCGCGTGTTGATCTCCGTGACACAGACCAGCATGTGGTGGTCGAGGTCCGGATAAAAGCGTCCCAAGTCCAAGCCTCCCATGATGCCGCGGTCGAGCAGCACGCGATTGATCTCCGGCACCGGCCGGGGACAGCGGAGCACGAACTCCTTGCAGTACGGCGCCCCGGAGACGACCGCGTAGCCGGGAAGCCGGTCACAGCGGGCAGCGGCGTAATGCGCTTTCCGGAGGCTCAAGGTGGCCGCCTCGCGCAGTCCGTGCTTGCCCATCTGGCAGAGGTAGATGGTCATACCCAACGCCACCAAGGCCTCACTGGTGCAGATGTTGGAGGTGGCGCGCTCGCGCCGGATGTGCTGCTCGCGGGTCTGCAAGGTCAAGACGAATGCCCGGCGCCCGGCCTCGTCCACGGTCGCGCCGACGATCCGACCGGGCAACTGGCGGACGTAACGCTGCCGCGCCGCGAACAGGCCGACTGACGGTCCGCCGAAATCGGGCGGCCATCCCGCCCACTTACCCTCGCCGACAACGATATCCGCGCCATAGGCGCCCGGCGGTCGCAGCAAGCCGAGCGAAATCGGATCAACTGCCACGACGAGCAGCGCCCCGGCAGCGTGGGCCGCCTCAGCCAGCCCCTCGACCTCTTCCAGCCAGCCGAGGAAGTTCGGTTGCTGGATGATGATGCAGGCGGTGCGGTCATCCAGAGCATCGGCCAGATCGGTGCGTCGCTGCAATGCGCTGTTCCCGGTCGCCGCCGGTGCCCAAGCCGGCACCGCTTCAATCGTGAGGTCTTGGCCGTGGAAATAGGTGGCGAGCACGTTCCGCGAGAACGGATGCACCGTATCGGCAACCAGCACGCGGTCGCGTCTCGTCACGCGGCAGGCCATGAGGGCAGCCTCAGCCAGGGCGGTGGCGCCGTCGTACATCGCCGAGTTGGCCACGTCCATCCCCGTCAACTCGCAGACGAGGCTCTGGAACTCGTAGATGGCTTGGAGCGTGCCTTGCGCCACCTCCGGCTGGTAGGGCGTGTACGAGGTCAGAAACTCGCCGCGGCTCACCAGATGGCCGATGGTGCCGGGCACGAAGTGGCGATAGGCGCCGGCCCCGAGGAAGCAGGGGTATTCATCGAGGTCTTGGTTGCGCGCCGCCAGACGGCGCAACTCCGTCCAGGCCTCCCACTCCGATTGACCCGGTGGCACGTCCAAGTCGGGGAAGCGATGAGCCGCCGGGATGTCGCTAAAGAGGTCGGCGACGGACGCGACGCCAATCGTGGCGAGCATCTCCTCGCGTTGTGCCTCAGTCGTTGATATGTAGTCCACGTACCCCCCTCCCAACAGGAGAATGACCCGCTCACAGCGTCAGCAGGTGCGGCTTCTTGGCTACCACCATCGCTGTACCTATCCCACAGAACGGGGCGAGGACCATCCGGTCCTGCGGGTAGGTGGCTGGGTTAAGGATTTTGCAGCGGACTGCCGCGCAGGGAGCGCGAGGGCTGCGTGTGCGACCATCGCCTCCATGCGCCAGGGCCTTTCGCTGCTCAACGTCACAATGGAAACGATAGTTCGCTACTCGTCCAGTGTGCCGAGAAACTGCTCGTAGCCGTCGGCATCGAGTAGCTGCTCTAGCTCGGCAAGGTCCGCCGGCCGGACCTTAATCATCCAGCCCTCACCATACGGCGCTTGGTTCACTAGCTCGGGCTGGTCGGTCAGCGCGTCATTGGCCGCCTCGACCTCGCCCGACAAGGGGGCGTAAAGCTCCGACGAGGCCTTCACCGAGTCAATCACGCCAAACGGCTCAAACTGCGATACTTCCGTCCCGACGTCGGGCAACTCGACGAACACCACGTCGCCAAGATGATCCTGGGCATAGTCGGTGATGCCGACAACGGCGATACCGTCCTCCAAGCGCACCCACTCGTGCTCCTTGGTGTACTGACAGTCATCCGGGTACATACACTCCTCCCGCCGGTTGGTGATGGCGTGCTTGTTCGGGATTGATAGCAGTGGTCTAGGTGGTAGTCCTCCTGCGGCGCCGGGGACGACGATAGAACGGTAACGGGACGACCTGCGCTGGGAAGGGGCGACCGCGAATCTCGATGTCCAGAGCGGTACCGGGCGTCGTGAGCGTGAGCGGCACATAGCCCATGCCGATACCGCGCTTCAACGTCGGTGAGTGCCCGCCGCTCGTCAACTGGTCAACGCACCGGCCCTCGTGCAGGATCGCGCATTCCTCGCGCGGAACCCCACGCCCGGTCAGGGCCAGCCCCACCAGCCGGCGCTGCACGCCGGCGGCCGCCTGCGACTCCAAGGCCACGCTGCCGACAAACGGCCCCTTCTCGAAGCGGACGATGCGGTCCAGCCCGGCCTCCAGCGGCGTGATGTGCTCGGTCAACTCGTGACCGTACAGCGCCATTCCCGCTTCAAGTCGCAGGGTATCGCGCGCGCCCAAGCCGCACGGTGTCAGGCCGGCTGCCGCCCCCGCGTCGAGGAGCGCCTGCCACACCGTCTCCGCAGCGGTGGCCGGGACACTCAACTCAAAGCCGTACTCGCCGGTGTAGCCGGTGCGCGAGATGATGGCCTCGACGCCGGCGACCGTGCCCCGCATGACCCGATAGTTGCGTAGGGTGGTCGGGTCCGGCGCACAGACCGCTTGCGCGACGGAACGGGCGCGCGGTCCTTGTAGGGCCAGCAACGTGCGCTCGGTGAGCCGGCGGCTCTCTACGGGGCCGCGGGCTGCCGGGCGCTCCGCCGCCTGGGCTTGCGCGGCGATCCAATCCCAGTCGCGGTCGGCGTTCGCCGCGTTGACGACCACAAAGTAGCCGTCCTGCTCCAGCCGGTAGACGATAATGTCGTCTACCACACCGCCGGACGGTAGGCAGAGCAGGGAATACTGCGCCGCCCCTACGGCCAACTGCGAGACATCGTGGGTAGTTACCCACTGCAAGAGGTCCAGCGCACCAGGGCCGGTAAACCGGAACTGCCCCATATGACCAACATCGAAGAGGCCAACCCGCTGCCGAACCGCCTGATGCTCTGCGAGCACGCCGGTCGGGTATTGCACCGGCATCGCATAGCCGGCAAAGGGCACGACACGCGCACTGGCGGCCACGTGCGTTGCGTAGAGCGCCGTCCGCTTCAGCGCCGCGTTTGCTGCATCCATACAAACTGCCAGGATACCATGTGATACGCTGCGGCGCGGGCGGCTCGGATTATCGGATTAGAGGTAGCGGCTAGCCCCCCTATGGTCCCCCCGCTGCGGTGGGGGGACGACCGGGGTTCTCTTTCCCGTGATGGCAGGGGCCAGGAAGGGTACCGGGTGATTCGGCGTGGTACCCTGGCAGGGAGGAGCCACGCCCGCGCCGCCACTACCTCGCACGGCGCCGCGCGGGCGAGGACACCGAGCGAGACAGCGCCATGACCGCAACACCGGAGCAGTTGCCGCAGGTGCGGCTGATCGCCACCGGCGGCACGATTGCCAGCCGGCCCGACCCACGGACCGGTGCCGTCGGACCGGCGGTTGACCCTGCCGAGCTGATTGCCGCCGTGCCTGCGGTCGCCGACTATGCGACCGTGACCGGCGAGCCGTTCGCAGCGGTAGCGAGCTGGAATATGACGCCCGCGATGATGTTCGCGCTGGCGCAGCGGCTGGACGCGGTGCTCGCGGACCCACAGATCGCCGGGGCCGTCGTCACGCACGGCACTGACACCGTAGAAGAAACAAGCCTCCTGGTTGATCTGGTGTTGCAGTCCGACAAGCCGGTGTGCTTTGCCGTGGCCCAGCGCCACGCCGCCGCACCCGGCGCCGACGGTCCGGCCAACCTGACCGCGGCCGTGCGCGTGGCCGCGTCACCCGCAGCGCGAGGTCGGGGTGCGATGGTGGTGGCGAACGACGAGATTCACGCAGCCGTATCGGTTGTCAAGACGCACACGACGAACCCGGCCACGTTTGCCTCACCCGGCCACGGGCCGGCCGGTGTCGTCACCCCGATCGGCGTCCATTTCGCGGTACCGGCCAGCTCCCGACAACCGCTGGACGTGGAGTGGATCGAGGAGCGAGTGGCGCTAGTGAAGCTCGTCACCAGCATGGACGACCGGCTGCTGCGCTGGTTCGTAGACGACGGTATTGCCGGGTTGGTGATCGAAGGATCGGGCGCCGGAAACGTGCCCGGAACGGCGGTGCCGGGGATCGAGTATGCGTTGGACCGCGGCCTCCCGGTCGTACTCACCTCGCGCTGTCACGCCGGGGCGCTCGCCCCAAACTACGGCACTCCGGGCGGCGGGCGCACACTGCGGGACTTGGGCGTGATCGCGGGGGGTGAACTGACCGGACCAAAGGCCCGCATCGCGCTGCTCGTCCTGCTCGGCCTGACCCAAGACCACGAACGGATCCGGCGCCACTTCGAGGGCGACCGCTATCCGCAGTAGAAGTAGCGACGATGGCCAACGGCGAGCAACCCCTGTTCGGTCGGCGCTTCACGATTGTCAGCGCCGTCATCGTCGTGCTGGGGCTGATCTATCTCGTCCTGCGCTCCGATCCAGAGTTACGGCCTCGGCTGTACCCACCAGAGCCGGTAGCGACGGGCCTGACGAACCCTCGCACGTTGGCGTTCGGCGCTGACGGGCTGCTCTACGTTGCCGAGGCCGGCGACGGCGGCCGCACCAGCGGCCAAGTGAGCCGGATTACGGCGGAGGGCCAGCCGGAGGTGGTCGCGAGTGGCCTACCGTCGAACGCGGAGCGTGGGCGGCTGCGCCCGGCCGGGCCTAGCTCGCTCTGGCCGCTGGACGGTGCCTTCCTGATGGTCACCGGGTCTGCGGACGACGCGCTGCTCCGGGTGCGCCGCCAGCAGCCCAGCGTACCGGCCACGGACCTGCGGTCGGCGCTGGCCAAGGTTGGGCTGACCGGCACGCTGGCGCCGCTCGGTCTGGTGAGCGACGGGACACAGGTGGTGATCTTGGAGGCGGCGAGCGGGACGCTGGTGCGGCTCGACCTGCGGGAGTCGGACGACCCGCAGCCGACCGTCGTCGGGCGGCTGCCGGCCGGTGTCAACGCGCTGAACCTGGCGCCAAGTGCAGACGGGGGGTGGCTGGTGGTGGACTTCGGCCCCATCCCGTATGAGCAGGGCAGTGGCGCCGTCTGGCACGTCAGCCCGGCGGGACAGGTGGAGCGGGTAGTGGAGGGATTGACGATGCCGGTGGATGTGACGACCGGCGCCGCCGGTGAGCTGTACGTGGTGGAGCTTTCCGCCTTCTACAACCGGCGCACCGACCGCTTTACCCCCGGCACCGGGCGGGTGATCTTAGCCCGACCTGGCGAGGGCGCTCGGCCGATGCTGGCCGATTTGGAATTTCCGACGGCGATTGTGCGCGGCGCCGACAACAATCTGTACTTTACGACGCACGGGGCATTCGGCGAGCCGGGAAGTGGGGGCATCTGGCGCATTCCGGCCCGTACCGGATTCACCACCGTCACGCCCTAGGCACTATTGGAATTTCCCGGCCATCCCGACGCCAGCATGGATCTGGAGGCGGAACAGCATTTCATACACGCCGTGAATGAATATCATTCACGCTATGAATAGATTCCTGCATATCCTTTCCATCGCCGTAAGCATTATTAATGAACATTGATGCACAGGATGAGGGGGTGACCTAGCTCTCGTCCCACACCCGCGCGATGGTGGCTCACACCAACCAGTTCTCCACAGGTAGGCGAGGGATGCGCCGGAAGTGTCGAGTGTTCGCGGTGACTACGGTGAGGTCCCGAGCTAGCGCGATGGCAGCGATACGCAAGTCGGCATCACCTACTGGCATTCCTCGCCGCTCCAGCCAAGCTCTCACCTCGCCATACCGCCTCGCGGCGGAAGCGTCGAACGGCAGTACCGGCAGGTTGGGTATAAGCCTCGTCTCGATCTGCCGCAGCAAGGCAGACGATTGCGGCGCCAGCCGGTATGCACCATAGAGCAACTCGCCAAGCGTGATGCTGGAGGTGAACTGCTGCTCCGGAGGCACGGAGGCCAGCTTTGCAATCAGCGCTGTTGAAGGAGAGCGCTTGATGAGATTGCTGAGGATATCGGTGTCCAGCAGGTACATCAGTCGGCAAGCTCTACGCGACGGCCAGAGCCTGCTGCTCGTCGGGCGTAGATGTCCGCGACTAGCGCGTCTATAGCCTCATCGGCCACTTCGCCCCAGGCACCGACCAGTGCCAGCGCGCCCCGAGACCGGGACGAGCCGACCGGCTCGCGCTCGACCAACTCACGGCCAGCGACGCTCACCCTTGTGGGCAAAGCGGCGTCTCCTTCCGATAGGACTGCCTGCTTGATCATACTGATAACCCTAGACAACGCCGTCTTTCCTGTCCATCCATACACAGGATGAGCGGCAGGATTACAGCACGCGCCACCACGGCGCGGCCAGCACGTCCAGTGTGATCCACTCGATGGTGTTGCCGGTGTGCAGGAGCAGACCAGCGCGGGACTGCTCGCCGTACTCGGCGCGGAAGGTACGGAGGTGGGCGGCATCGCGGAGGCGTGGCCGCGCGGTCGCCTTGACCTCGATGGGTAGCAGGTTCTCGCCCGTCTCGACCACGAAATCTACCTCCTCGCCGAGCGTCGTGCGCCAGTGGAATACGTCGGCGTAGTCGAGCCGCGCATCGCGCCACGCCAACAGGTCGTGCAAGACGATGTTTTCGAGGTGGGCGCCGCCAGGCTCGACACCCTGGGCCAGCTGGAGCGCGATCCCGGTGTCGGCCCAGTAGAGCTTGGGTGACTTGATGAGTCGTTTGGTGCGGTTGACGGCGAACGGGGCGATCCGGACCAGCAGATACGACGTTTCGAGCAGGTTGAGATAGCGGCGCACCGTCGGCTGCGGCAGCGCTACGTCACGACCAAGCTCGGTCTGATTGGCGAGCTGGCCGAGCCGGTGACACGCGGCCCGCATCAGCCGGCGAAAGTCGGGGAGGCCCGAGATGGCCGAGAGGCCGAGCAGGTCGCGCTCCAAGTAGGTTCGGATGTAGCCGTCGAACCAGACGGCCCGCTCCCGCGCCGTTGCTAGTTGGACGGCGGGTGCAGGAAATCCCCCGCGGCGAGCCAGCGCCGGCCAACTCTCCGGCTGCTCTGGCTGGGCGGCTAACAGCTCCGGCCAATGCTCATCGGGGGTCCCGAGCAGTTCCTCCCAGCAGCCGCCGCGACCCAGCCCTAACTGCTCACGGCGGGTCAGCGGCCAGAGAGTTAGATAGCTCGCTCGGCCGGCCAGCGACTCCGACACCTTTTCCATTAGCAGCAGGTTGGCCGAGCCGGTGAGCAGAAATTGGCCGGGCCGGCGCCGCCGGTCAATGGCGCGCTTCACCGCGTGCAGCAGATCAGGCGCGCGCTGTACCTCGTCCAGCGTGACCGGCTGGGCGCCGCCCACGAGCGCATCGGGGTCGCGCCGCGCCGCATCGAGCACGTCCAGATCGTCGAGCGTGAGGAAGCGCCGCGGCCCCGGTGTCAACTCTTGGGCCAGGGTGCTCTTGCCGGTTTGGCGAGCACCTGTCACGACCACGGCGGGCATAACGCCGAGACGGTCGGTGAGGCTGGGGACCACCAGGCGGGAGAGCGTGCGATCATTCATGCCTTGAATGATATTCATTCACGCCATGAATGGCAATCCCATCAGACCTGTCCCGCAAAGTGGATGGCGGCGCCGGTTAGGGGGAGTAGGGCGTGCGGGTCATGACGATGCTGGTGATGTTGGCGACCAGCTCGCCGTCAACCTCGCTGGCGGCTTTGGCTGCAATCCACTCCGGGTCGGCGCGGAAGGACTCCCAGGCGGCGTCCATCGCGGCTTGGTCGGCAAACTCGCAGATGTAGATGAGCTGGCCGTCGTCGGCGCTCTCGGCGTGCTCCCAGAAGCCGATGACCTTGATGCCGTGGCGGGCGAACAGCCCCATGGTGTGGTCGTTGAAGCGGCGGTTGATGTTGGTCAGCTTCCCCGGCGCGGCGTCGTAGATGCGGAGTTCGTAGATCATCGTGCATGCTCCTCCCGATGATGGTTGGTAGCGCGGCGCGTATCCCTGCACGGCATCGTACCATGCAGCGCGGCGCACATGGCGGCCCACCGGTGGCCGATAGGGTAGAATGGCGCCCAGACGGCAGCAGAGCTTATCACCGGCCCCCTGGCCAGAGGCGACGAGGGGGTGCGGCGCCGGAAGGAGCGGAGCGCCGATGCCAGAGCGAGTAGTGGACCTGCGGAGCGATACGGTCACCTTGCCGTCGCCGGCCATGCGCGAGGCGATGTATCGCGCCGAACTGGGCGACGACATGTACGGAGAGGACCCGACGGTCAATCGGCTGGAGGAACTGACGGCCGAGCTATTGGGCAAGGAAGCGGCCGTCTTGCTGCTCAGTGGCACGATGGGCAACCTGATCGGTGTGCTGGCCCAAACCCAGCGCGGCGACGAGGTGATCCTCGGCGATGCGGCCCATATCGGTCTCGCCGAGTCGGCCGGCAGCGCCGTCATCGGTGGCATCCAGCTCTGCCCGCTGCCAACGTACCGCGGCCGGTTCGACCTAGCCGACATCGCAGACGCCATCCGTCCGCTCGGCGATGTGCATCAACCGCCGAGCACGCTGCTCTGCTTGGAAAACACGCACAACCGCGACGGCGGCGCGCCCGTGACGGCGGCGGACACGCGGGCCATGGCCCAGGTCGCGCACGAGCACGGGCTACGGGTGCATCTCGACGGGGCACGGCTGTTCAACGCGGCGGTGGCGCTCGACGTGCCGGCTGCCGATCTGGTGGCCGACGTGGACTCGGTGACGTTCTGCCTGTCGAAGGGGCTGGGGTGCCCGATGGGGTCGCTGTTGGCCGGCGACGCCGATTACATCGCACGCGCCCGGCGGTATCGCAAGATGGTCGGCGGTGCCTTACGACAGAGCGGCGTGATCGCTGCCGCCGGCATTGTGGCGCTAGAGCAGATGATTGACCGCCTCGCCGAGGACCATGAGCACGCGCGGCGGTTGGCTCACGGCCTCGCTACCATCCCCGGCCTTGCGATTGACCCGGACGAGGTGGAGTCCAACCTGGTCTTTGCGGACGTTGATCCGGGCCAGACGAGCGGGCGCGAGGTCATGGAGCGGGCGGCAGCCGAGGGCGTGAAATTCGGTGGCAAGGGCGACCGCATCCGACTGGTCCCGCACTACGGGATCACGGCCGCCGATATTGACTACGCGCTGGCTGCCATCGAGCGGGTCATGGCCGATGCTCGCGTGCCGGCGGCGGTGTGATGCCCGGCCGGGAGGGTCCGATGACTGCCAGCGACGACATTGATCCGGTGGACATCCGCTACGATAACGGCAACCAGCGGCTGGAGGTTACCTGGTCGGACGACCGGGAGACGGTCTACGGCTACGAGTTTCTGCGCTGGAATTGCCGCTGTGCCGCCTGTATTGGCGAGGGCGGCTACAAGGGCATGTTGGCCGAGATCACCGAACTGCGCCCGGAGCAGTTCCGGGCGATCACGGCCATGGAGTTGGTCGGTAGCTACGGCATTCGTCCTACCTGGTCCGACGGGCATAACACCGGCATCTATATGTTCGACCGGCTGCGGACTCTGAGCGATCCCGACTATGCGTCGGGCTAGCCGCACCTACAGCAGACACACGCCGGCTGCCGTCTACGGCGTGAAGGAGCGCACATCAAGCAGATACGGCGCTAGGTCGGAGCCGGCGCGCAGGAGCCGCCGATCTCCGGTAATCAGGCGTGTGTCCGCGATCACGGCCAACGAGACGTAGAGCGCATCGAACAAGGATACGCCCCAGCGTAGACTCTCGCGCAGCGCCGGCCGCAAGAGCCGGCGATTTTCCACCAGATGCAGCGATGCAGGGGCCCTAGTAAGCCACAAATCAAGGCCGGCGCCGGCTTCACTTGTTGTTATGCGACCGGCCAGCGCCGCTTTGCGGAGCGCATTGACGACCTCAACCTCAATCTGGCGAGGGGCGAGAAGACGCAGGCTGCCCTCTCGCCGTTGGCGCAAAAGATCCACCGCCGCCGCCGTGTCGTCTTCATCGGTCAGCAGCCACTTGACGGCTACCGAAGCGTCCACGACCATAGCCGGGGCGCTTTCATTCGAGGTCAAGGTCGTTCGTCAGCCTCATCGCGTACTTGACGGATGAGCGACTCAGCGGTCTCCGGGGCGATACTCGGCACCCGCTCACGGAACTCTTGTGCGAGAGCCATGAACTCATCGAGCTGTGCCTTCTGCTCCTCACTCAAGGGCTTGCTGACCTCCTCCAGCAGCTCGACGACCCAGCGGGGCTTCGGACCTTGCGGCTTCCGCTGGCGCTGTTCCTCGCGCAGAAACTCGATAATATCGCGCGGCTTGGCAGCTTCCGGCTTCTGTGTCTCCATGATGACCTCTCCCTTGCGAGTATATCACTGGCGGCTCACCCCCCTGTGGTCCCCTGACTGGGGTAGGTTTTCCGCTGGGGGGCCGTGGGCAGGGCCGAGGGGGCCCCCCCCCCCCCCCCCCACCCCCAGGGGGGGGGGGGGGGGGGGGGGGGCCGGGCATGGCCTTAATTTCCTAATTTGATGTGCAGAAAGCAATAGACAGATTTGAAAATCAATAAACAGTTCAATCTTGTCATCTTGTCATTTAATTACCGTTAAATGAATTTTGCTTTAGACTTATAATGGGACTGTAATCGAATTGTGTCCGCTGGCATTTGTGACGTTATTTACGCAATCATATGTACAATGTCGGCGTAGACGTTGGAACAATTTTGAACAGGTCTAAGTTCCACTGATCCTGCGGGATGTTTGTCCTCTCAAAAGTTATAGAT
>JAJDZR010000277.1 GCA_022824545.1 Chloroflexota bacterium | reverse complement strand
TCGCCGCGCGCTCCAGCGTGCCGGCGCTGACGCGGGCACCATTGCTGGCGTCGGCGATCAGGCCGACCGTGCGGACCGGACTACACTGCACGCGCACGGTGCCGCCGCCGTTCGCGTCCGCCGGCTCCCACTGCACGTCGTGGAGCTGCGGTCCGTTGGAGGCATAGAAGTGCCCAGCCCGCAGGGCGGCGGTGATAGCCGGCGCGGTAAGCTCCGGTGCCCGTACTGCGACCCAGCCGCGCATACTGTCGAAGCCGGGGCGATGGCTGTCGTCCACGGCGACTCCGAGCAGCCGGTGCCCGCGGCGGAGCAGGTCGTCCCAGATCACGCTGGCGTGTCCCTTGCCGATGGCCGCCTCGGTCGTCGTGTTGAAGACCTCCAGGCCGAGCAGGCCGTCCAGCGGCGCGATCTCTTCATGCGTCAGGCCGGACCAGTACGGGTGGGCCAGGATGGGCAGCCCGTCGGCCTCCAGGATGGCATCTACCAGCGCCTGGCCGGTCCAGTCCGGCCGACGCTCGATGCCTTGGGTGAGATTGATGCCGGTGATGTGGAAGCCGCCGCCATAGATCATGGATTCCTTGGCCGTGTTCACCTCGATGCCCGGCATGACCAGAAAGTCCGGGCCGGAGAGGTCGCTGAGGTCAGTGCGGTGGTGGTGGTCGGTGATGGCGATGAAGTCGAAGCCGCCCATCTCGTAGTGGCGGACCAACTGCTCCGGCGCCATCTGTCCGTCGGAGTTGGTCGTGTGGCAGTGCAGGCAGCCTCGATACCAGTTGCCCGGTGCGTCAAAGGGGTTGGATAGCCGCTCCATGGTCTCACTCCTTGTGGGGCGATCTTGTCCACAATACGGTACCAGGTACATGCGCCTGGTATACTGTAATCCTGCGCCCGTGCCGGTGACAATCCGGTGACAATATCGCAGCGGCGCTGTTCCCCCCACACCACCACGGGATGATTCCGAGACGCGATGATCGAGGTTACCAATCTAAGCAAATACTACGGTCCACACCTGGCACTCGATGGGGTGACGTTCCGTGTGGAGCCGGGGCAAATCCTGGGGTTGCTCGGGCCGAACGGCGCCGGCAAATCCACGTGTATGCGGATTCTCACCGGCTACTTCCCGCCCTCCGGCGGCACGGCCCGCGTGGCCGGCTTCGATGCCGTGCAGGAGTCGCGCGAAGTGCGGCGGAGGATCGGCTATATGCCCGAAAACGTCCCGCTCTACCGCGATCACACGCCGTACCGCTATTTGGAGTTTGTGGCGGCGATGAAGGGTGTGGACAACGTTCGCGCCGAGATCGAGCGCGTGACCGCGGTGGCGCGCATCGAGGAGGTGATTGACCGCCCCATCGGCCGGCTCTCGAAGGGCTATCGGCAGCGGGTGGGGTTTGCTCAGGCGCTGCTGGGTGATCCGCCCATCCTGATCCTCGATGAGCCGACCGCCGGCCTCGATCCACGGCAGATTATCGAGGTCCGTGAACTGATACGCGGTCTCGGCGGCGATCACACGGTTATTCTGAGCACGCATATCTTGCCGGAAGTCAGCATGACCTGCGGCGCGGTCGTGATTATCAACCAAGGCCGGGTGGTGGCGGTGGATACGCCGGGGAACCTGAACCGGCGGCTGACCGGCGCGGATCGCATTGCGCTGACCGTGCGCGGACCGGCGGACGAGGTTGAGGAGCGCTTGGTGAGCCTGCCGCACGTCCTCGCCGTACATTCGCAGCCGCAATCGGACGAGACCGTCCGGTTGCGTGTCGAGGTAGATGTCAACACCGACATGCGGGAGCAGCTGGCCAAGACCGTGGTGCAGGCAGGCTGGGGATTGCAGGAGTTGCAAGCGGCATCCCTGAGCCTGGAAGAGATTTTCTTACAGCTCACGACCGAAGAGGCCGAAGTTGAGGCCGATGGCGAACCGGACCAGGCCAACGCCGATGGAGAGCAGAGTGGCGGGGACGAGGCACCGTAGGGGTGTGTGCAGCGCGTCTAGGCGCTCGCCGGTCGGACTGTGATGCGGGAATGGCGGACCGGCGCGGGGGCGACGTAGAACGCGGGGGCAGCATAGAAGAAGAGGCAAGAAGCGATGCGCGGTCTGTGGGCGATTACACGCAAAGAGCTGTATTCCTATCTGGTCTCGCCGGTGGCGTATGCCGTAGCGGCGGCGTTCCTGCTCATCAACGGCCTGGTGTTTTACTACTTCATCAGCAGCCCGTTAGCCGAAGCGAGCCTGCAGCCGATCCTATCCAGTACGGTCTTCATCCTGCTCTTGCTGACGCCCATCCTGACGATGCGTCTGATTGCCGAGGAGCGTTCGACCGGCACCATCGAGCTACTGATGACCTTCCCGGTCACCGACTTGCAGGTTGTCTTGGGCAAGTTCCTGGCCACGCTCATCACCTACGCGCTGATGCTGATGCCGACGCTGATCTACGTCGTCGTCATTGCGCTGTTCGGAGAGCCGGAAGTGGGCATCCTCATCTCGGCCTATCTGGGACTGCTGTTGCTGGGCGGGGCCTATATCGCGGTCGGGATGCTGGCCAGCGCGTTTGCCGGTAATCAGGTCGTGGCCGGTGCCCTGGGCTTCGGTGTTCTGCTCTTCCTTTACTTGCTCGGCGCGCTGGGAACGCTGGCCGCCGGCCCGGTGGGCCAGGTGTTGCAGTTCATTAGCGCGCTCTCGCCGGCGGTTCACTTCGATACGTTTGGCCGTGGATTGCTCGATACGAGCGAGGTGATCTATTTCCTGACCTTCATTCTCGGCGCGCTCTTTTTGACCGTTCGCGCGGTCGAATCAACGCGCTGGCGCTAGACCGGTAAGGCTGCCCATCATGGACGAACAAGATCAGGCCGGCTCCTTCTACCGCCTGAGTGGCCTCCTGGGAATTCTGGGGGCGCTCGCGCTCGTCGGCGCCGTCGTGGCGATGACCGCGGCGGGCACCATCACGCGCCTGGCGATGGCGCTCTATCTGCTGGCGGCCGTGCTGCTGGCCAGCTTCCTCGCGCCACGGGTCGAGGAGCTTGGTGAGCTATTGAGCAGCCGGACGGCGCGTCAGGGCTACTCGGTCGTGGCCTTCAGCGTAGCGGTCATCGGCATCCTGGTGCTCGTCAACGTCGTGGCTGATCGTTATTCGCAACAGCTGGACATCACGGCGGCGCGCCAGTTCACGCTCTCCGATCAGACGATGAAGGTCATCGAGCAGGTCAATCAACCGGTCCGGATCACCGCGTTCTTCCCTGAGGACGAATTCTTGCAGCGTGCCGAAGACCTGTTGGGTCGCTACGCACGACAGTCGCCACACATCACCGTGGAGGTGATTGACCCGCTGCGCCAGCGGGCCGCCGCCGAGCAAGCCGGCATTCGCAGCTATCCGGTCGCCGTGTTTGAGCAGGGGGAGCTACGCGAGGAAACGTTGGGACTGAGTGAGCAAGATTTCACCAGCGCCTTGCTGAAGCTGACCCGCCCGGAGCAGAAGAAGGTCTATTTCCTGACCGGGCACAACGAGCGCGATCCCGACGGGTTCGATCAGAACGGCTACTCCGCTGTGGCGGAGGCGCTGCGCCGCGAGAACTACGCGGTCGAAAAGCTCTCCTTGGTGAACGAGCGCGAGGTAGCGGCGGATGCTGCGGTTGTGGTCCTGGCCGCGCCGCGCACCCCGCTGCTCGACTTCGAGACCACGGCGCTGCGGGACTATCTCGATGGCGGCGGCGCGCTGTTGATCGTGGCCGACCCGCAGGGTGAAACCGACCTCAATGCGGTGGTGGAAGGGTGGGGCGTGAGGCTGCGCGACGATCTGGTCGTGGACCCCGCTCGGTTTGTGCCGCCCGACCCAGGGGTGATTATCCCGGTGCCGGAGTTCGGGCACCGCATCTCTTCCAGTCTGCCGGCAACCACCGTGCTGTCCTTGGCGCGGTCCCTGGCCGTGGATGAGGACCTGCCCGACGATCTGGAGATACGGCCGCTGCTCAATACCAGTGACCGCGCTTGGGGCGAGACGAACCTCACGGAACTGGCCGTGGAGTTCAACGCGGGCGAGGATCATCAGGGGCCGCTCACGGTTGCCGTCGCGATCAATAGGCGAAACCCGGTGCCCAGCTTTGCCGGCGGCCAGCCACCCCCCACGCCGACGCCCGTACTGGAGGGCGTTGAGCCGGAGCGGAAGGGCCGGCTGGTGGTATTGGGCGATGCAGACTTCGCAGCGAATGGACTCCTGAGCCAACTGCCCACCAACCTCGATCTGGTCATCAACAGCGTGAACTGGCTGGCCGAGGAGGAAGAATTGATTTCGATTCGGGCGACGCCGGCCAACGTCGCGCCGGTCGTCCTCGACAGGCAGCAGAGCATAGTGGTCTTCTACGTCACGGTGGTCTTTGTGCCGGTCGCGGTGCTGCTGCTCGGCGTGGTCGTCTGGTGGCAGCGGCGCTGATCTCATCTGGCCATTGCATCCGGTTTCCGAGCGATGATTACCAACCGCATGACCCTCGCTGCCCTGGCGGTGTTTGTCGTGCTGGCGGCGGTCGTGCTGCTGCTGGAGCGGACGGGAGAGCCGGAGAGCGACGGGAGCTTGGCGTTCATCGTTTCGTTCCGGCCGGCCGACGTGACGCGCGTCGTGATCGAGCGGGATGGTGAGACGATCTCGGCGACCCAATCGGCCGCCGGAAAGTGGGACGTGCGGGACATCGTCGTGCCGCCAACGCCGACAAGTGACCCGAATACACCCCGCGTGCTCACCGTCACGCCGGGCAGCCGCGCGGCAATTCTGCTCGATGCCGTCACACGCTGGCGGGTGGATCGCGTACTCGGCCCGCCGGGCGGGCAGATGGCCGAGTTCGGACTGGATCAACCGATCATCGAGCTTACGCTGCACACGCGCCGGGATGGCGAGCACGCGCTGTTGGTGGGGGCCAAAACTGCCGACGAGTCGAACTACTACGTGCTCCGTGAGCGGAAGGGCGACGTAGTCCTGATACCACGCTTCGACGTGGAGGACGTGATCGAAACGGCCGACCGGCTAGTGTCCGAGAAGCGCGGGACCCCGACGGCCGGGTAAGCGCTACGCTGCCTGACGCTTGTGGCACACCGGCGTGGCGCCTACAATGCGCGTCGGCCGGCGTCTGCTGCGGCGCTCGGCTGCCATACTCGCAACGCGACAAGCGACTATAGGAGGAACAGGATGCCCGTTGCACTGACCGCCGAGCAGTTCGAGGCGATACGCGCCATTGATAGCCCGACGATTGCGAATGCCATTGAGCCGTTCAACGTGCGGCCACATGCGTCCGGGTACGTCGGTCACGACATACGCTGCCTCATCCCCGGCTTGGGCACAATGCTCGGTTACGCGGTGACGTGTACGGCCGATAGCCGAACGGAATGGCGCCGGCGCGAGGACAGCAGCTTCCTCGATCTGTGCCGGGCGGTGCAGGCTTCCCCGAAACCGGCGGTCGTGGTCATTCAGGACGTGGGGCAGGACCGGGACCGCTCGTGCCACGTCGGCGAGGTGATGGCGACGACCTTCAAGCGGCTCGGCGCGGCGGGCGTAGTGACGGACGGGGGGCTGCGTGACATTGTGGAGGTGCGCGACTTGGGCGACTTTCACTACTACGGCGCCGGCTTGGTGGTGGCGCACGGCCGACCAATGATTCTCGATGTGAACGTCGAGGTGACCATCAGCGGTATGCCCGTCACGCCCGGCGCGCTGCTCCACGGCGACGAGAACGGGATTGTCCACATTCCCGATGAGATCGCCGACCAGGTTGTGGCGGAGGCTGACCGGATTCGCGAATACGAGGCCGAGCGCCTGCGGGTAGTCAACAGCCCGGATTTCACACTTGAGAGTTATCGCTAGGGGCAGGTTTCCGTGTAGGGGCGTCCCTTGTGGGCGCCCTAGCCGCCTCCCCTGTCACCCCGCCATTCCGGCGGAAGCCGGAATCCATCCTGCTCATCCCGGCATCCCGAAAATCCTGATACAGACAAAAACTACCCCTGTCAGCCGGTGATAATGCACTACCTTCCCGGCCATTTCCTACGGCGTGGCTGCCAAGGCTTGCCATAGGCTGTATTATTAAGAGTGCGGGGGTGTGGGGGACGTGAATATTTCAACGGATACGGTGCTTGTCGCGCATGATGTAGAGGCCGATGCGGCTTCGGTGCGGTTCCGGGACGTTCGCCAGCACCATACGGGCTTTCCCGATGGCGTGCTGGGGGGCCGGTACATCCACTACGACCTCAAGGGCCGCATTCGCGCGTTCGAGTTTGTCGCGGTGAGCCGAGGCGTGAACCTGGAGGACTTCCCGGAGCCGGAGGCCGCGCTGGCCGTTGAGGTCCTGCTGCGTGATGGGTTCATCATTCGATACGAGTTGCCGCGTGGCCGGAGAGGCGAGCGCCACACGTAGCGGCAGCAGTCTAGCGGATGGGCGCGGGAGCGTGTCGCTGGCGGCTCGCGCTGCTATACTGTGGTGGTAGCTTGGGAGAGCCGATACACATGGTCACCAATCGCAAAAAGCAGAAGCATAAGCTGCGTTGGCGCAGCAAGAAAGCCAATCACGGCAAGCGGCCGACGCACGGCCGCAAGTAGCCTCTCTTGGCGATACCCGGCCTTTCTCGCACACGCGGGCATGGCGGCTGTCATCACCTCTGACGCAGCCGGGACGAGTGCCGCCTCCCTCAGCCGGTGTCCTGACCGGTCAGCAGCCAAGAGCGCAAAAGCTCCGCCACGCTCCACGCCTGCGCGTAGCACCCGCCGGGCGTATGTGGCGGGTCCCCGTCAAAAATCTCACTGACCGAGCCTAGACCGGCTGTGCCGAGGTGCGCGGCCAACGGCTCGAGGAGGCGGCGTGCTCGTACCCGGTCGCCATACACCGCGAGATGCGAGTCTATGAACGGTCCGATCAACCAGGACCAGACGGTGCCCTGGTGGTAAGCGCCGTCGCGCTGCCAAACGTCGCCGGCATAGCGGCCGCGATAGTCGTCGTCGCCGGGAGCAAGGCTGCGGAGGCCCATGGGCGTGAGCAAGTGTTCCGTGACAATTTCCACGACGCGGCGCCGTTGGTCTGCCGATAGAGGCGTCTCGGGGAGCGCGGTGGCGATGACCTGATTCGGACGCAAGCTGGCGTCGTCACCCTCCGGTCCATCCACAACGTCGTAGAGAAACCCTCCCGCCGTGTACCAGAACCGCGCAGCAAAGCTGGCACTACCCTTGCGGAGCCAGCGGTGGTATTCCGTGGCGTCGTCCGTGGCGCCGAGAGCGGTAGCCCACTCCGCCATGCGAGTCAGTGCGTGGAGCCAGAGCGCGTTGATCTCGACCGGTTTGCCAATCCGCGGCGTGACCACCCAATCGCCCACCTTGGCGTCCATCCAGGTGAGCTGCACGCCCGGCTCGCCGGCGTAGAGCAGGCCGTCGTGCCGATCAACGTGGATGTGGTGGCGGGTGCCGCGTAGATGATGGGCGACGATCCGGCGCAGCACCGGGTAGAGGTCGGAAAGCAGCCGCCGTCGCTCCGATGCACCGAACCCGGCATCCTCACTATGGGCCAGCACACGGGCGATGGCGTGGAAGTACCAGAGCGTGGCGTCAGCGGTATTGTATTCGGGTGTATCGCCAGCGTCGGGGAAGCGATTGGGTAGGAGGCCGTCCTCTACGTGGTCGGCGAAAACGCGCAGGATGGCTTCCGCCTCCTGAACGCGCCCGGTGGTCAGCGTGAGGCCCGGTAGGGCGATCATCGTGTCGCGGCCCCAGTCGGCGAACCACGGATAGCCGGCCAGGATGGTGCCGGCGGTATTCGCCGCGGCCGGGGACCCGCGAGCGACGAGGCATTGGTCCGCAGCGAGGCAGAGTGCTGCGGCCACGGGATCGGCGGCGGCATTGATCCCGGCCCGACGGGGGAGGCGCCGCGCTCGCGCTCGTGCCCGCGCGAGGGCGTCACGGTCCCCGGCCGCGGCGCTGGCTGCCGCTGCGCTCTCGTTGGTGAGCACTACCGTTACCGTCTCGCCGGGCGCCAGCGCAACGGCGAAGTCACCGGGCACGTACAGGTCTTCGAGGTGGTCGAGGCCCCGGTCGCGCTCCACCCGGTAAAGGAAGCGCCAGGACCACTCTTCGCGCCGGGTGAAGTGTGCGGGCCGGTCCAGCCACAGCCAGTAGGGCGGCGCCTCCGGCCAGGCCCGCAGCGTCACTGACGCGCCGGAACTGCACGATTCGCTGGAAATTGGTGGTGCAGTTCTGGCGTCGTCACCCGCCTCCTCCGGCTCGACGACGAAGCGCCAGTCGGGATGGCCTTGCGTGAGCGTGTGGTAGTCGCGGAAGGTGCAGAGGGGGGCCAGGCGGAGCACGATGGGATCGCTCTCCGGCGCCAGCGCATACCGCACGTAGGTGATGTCGCGGCCGTGCTCCATCCAGACCGTCCGGGTGAGGCGGCCGCCGGCGAAGCCGTAGGTCCAGGTGGGAATGCCGTCGTGGAGCGCGAAGGCCTCGATATGCCGGTGACCGTGCGGTGCGACCGTCCCGTCGTGATACTCATGGACGTGCAGCGGGGTAGGTGAAGTGCCCGCTACCGGCTCGACCGTCGTATCCAGAGCCGCCACCAGGAGCGTGCGGCCGAGCGGCGGGTGCAGGGCCGCGACGAGCAGGCCGTGATAGCGGCGCGTGTTGGTGCCGGCGACCGTGCCGCTGGCATAGCTGCCGCGGCCGTTCGTCACGAGCCACTCGTGGGCGCTGGCCTGCGACCAGTCCCGGCAGGTCTCGTCCGGCAAGCGTAGCTGGACGCTGCCGTTGGCGGCGGCCCGGATGCTCGATGTCACGTGGCGGCCACGCTCCTTCCTGGCTGCCTTCATCATAGATGATGGGGGGTTAGCCCCCCTATGGTCCCCCCGTTGCGACGGGGGGACGGGCGGCAATGACGGCTTATAGCTGACGGCGGGGTTAACGTTGACGTTAAGTTTCGGCTTTGATACGATGGCGAGGATATGAACCGGACTGGAGAGCACACATGATCGGCGGTGGATCGGCCGGTGGATTGTTCTGGAGTGTCGGGCGGGGTGGTCGCTACGACGGGCCGCCGGTGCATTTCGACCGGGAAAACCTGCTCCGCATCCTCGGCTATCTGCGTCCCTATGGCTGGCACTGCATCGGCATCCTGATCTGCATTGCCGCGACGAGTGGGATCGGGGTGGTCCCGCCGCTGCTGATCCGCCAGTTGATTGACGAGGCGCTGCCGGAGCGGGATGCCGTGCTGCTCAACCTACTCGTCCTCGGGATGGTGGCCGTGCCGCTCGTGTCCGGGCTGATCGGGGTCGGGCAGAACTACCTGAATATCCTGGTCGGCCAGGCCATCATGTTCGACCTGCGTCGGCAGCTATTCGGGCATATGCAGCGCATGAGCCTGCGTTTTTACACGGTGACGCCGACCGGACAGATCATGTCCCGCGTGAATAACGATGTGGCCGGTGTGCAGGGGGCGATGACCGGCACCCTGACGAGCATTACGACGAACGTCATCAGCGTTATCGTCACGGTCGTGGTGATGTTCGGCCTGGAGTGGCGCCTGGCGCTGCTGGCGACGGCGCTCGTGCCCATCTTCATCTACCCGGCGCGGCGCGTGGGCTTGTTCCGGCGCGATGTCTCGCGGCAGACGCAGGAGCAGCAAGCGGGCGTGACCGCCTTCCTGCAGGAGCGCCTGAATATCAGCGGCTACGTGCTCACACGCATCTTTGGCCGACAAAGCGACGAGCGGGAGCGGTTCCAAACGCTCAACCGCGACCTGATGAGCCTGCAAGTCCGGTCGGCGATGGTGGGGCGCTGGTTCTTCATGTTTGTGGGCGTAGTCGGGGCCGTCGGACCGGCGCTCATCTTCTGGTACGGCGGGCATCTCGTGCTCGGCGACGAGCTGGCGCTGGGGACCATCGTGGCGATGGTCGCGTTGCTCAATAACCTCTACCGGCCAGCCGGTCAGCTCGCCAACATCTACGTCGAGCTACAGGCGGCGATGGCCGTTTTCGAGCGCATTTTCGAATACCTCGACATGACGCCGGAAGTGCGCGACAAGCCGGGCGCCGCCGTGCTGGGACCGGCGCAGGGGGAAGTGCGCTTCGAGCACGTCAGCTTTACGTATCCCCCACCGCCACCCGGCGGGCTGATTGATCCGGGGCTGCCGCCCTCGCCGCGGATGGATCGCATCGGGCGCGGTGGAGGCGGGATGGGCGGCGCTTGGGGCGGCCGGGGCGGGGGCGGCGGCTATGGTGAGGCGTGGACGGGTGTTGGTGGTGCGGCCGCCGGTCGGCGCCGGCGCGATGGTGGCGCTGTGCCGGCAGAGAAGGCGGACACGGCCGCTACGGAATCGCCGCGCCGGCGCGAGGCCGTGATTGATGTCTCCTTTACTATCGAGCCGGGGCAGCTGGTCGCGCTCGTCGGACCGAGCGGAGCCGGTAAAACGACGCTCACCTACCTGGTTCCGCGCTTCTACGACCCCGACGAAGGCAGCGTCTTCTTGGACGGTCACGACCTGCGGGACGTGACGCAGGAATCGCTGGCGCAGCAGTTCGGCATCGTGATGCAGGAAACCTTCCTCTTCCACGCCTCGGTGCGGGAGAACCTGTTGTATGCGCGACCCGCGGCCACCGAGGCCGAGATGATTGCCGCGGCACAGGCCGCGGCGATCCACGATTTCGTTGCCGGTCTGCCGGAGGGATATGACACCGTGGTCGGTGAGCGCGGCTTCCGCCTCTCCGGCGGCGAGCGCCAGCGGGTCTCCATTGCCCGCGCGATCCTGAAGGACCCGCGCATTCTCATCCTGGACGAGGCGACCAGCTCGCTGGACTCCACGTCGGAGGCGCTGATTCAGGCGGCACTCGAACCGCTGATGAAGGGCCGCACGAGCATTGTCATCGCCCACCGCCTTTCGACGATCCTGGCCGCCGACAAGATTCTGGTGCTCGATAAGGGGCGCCTGGTCGAGCATGGGAGTCACGAGGACCTGCTCGCCAAGGGTGGCCTGTATGCCGAACTGTACCGTATTCAGTTCCGGGGCCGGCGCCGCGAGCGGGCCGCGCTTGGCTCGATGGCACCGGCGGCTGGGGGGTAGCGATGGCCACACAATCTTGGCGAGATCGGGTGGCGCTCGGTGGGGTGTGGCTGGCGCTGGCCGCGGCCATCGTAGCCTGTCTCTTCCTCATCTGGTGGCCCGATTTCTATACCGGGACCGTCACCGAGCTTGGGGCCGACGGTACGCGCCGTGCGTTCACGCAAAGCATCTCATTGATCGAGGAGAACGGCCCGCAGATCATCGCCGTGTTGCTGGTGCCGGTGGCGTTGGCGCTGATCGCGCTCGGGATCGTCTTCATGCGTGCCCAGTGGCGCTGGGCACGCTGGCTCCTGTGGGGCGTGACGCTGCTCGCTTGGGCGTTCTCGATTCTGGGATCGTTCTCGGTTGGGCTGTTCTACATGCCGGCTGCCGGCCTGCTGCTCCTAGCGGCGCTCGTCATGCCGCCCGCCAGTGCCCCAGTGGAGGCGCCAGCGGAGGCACCGGCAGCGGCGTGGCACCGAGACCGGCGCTAAGGGCCGACCTCACCCCCCGGCCCCCTCTCCACCATGTGGAGAGGGGGAGTCGGTGGCGCCGGGGATGGCAGCCATCAGGGATGCCCCTGCGGCAATCGTCTACTGCCTAGGCCGTGCCAGCAATGCTATGCCAGGTGGTGGAGCATCAAGTAGATGATCCAGCCGGTAGCGACGACGTAGAGCCACATGGGCAGAGTGATCCGGGCGAGGCGGCGATGTCGGGGGAAGCTGCGGCGGAGGGCGAGTGCGATGGTGACCAGGACGAGCGGTCCGACGATGACCGCTAGGACCATATGGGAGCCTAAGATGCCGAGGTACGCTATGCGGACGGCGCCCTCGCCGGCGAACAGCTTGGTCTCGAAGAGCAGGGCACGGGTCACGTACACGATGAGAAAGAGCGCCGCGAACACCGTGGCGGTAATCATGCAGCGTTGGTGATACGCGACCTGCTTGCGGCGGATGAAGTAGAAGCCGGTCAGCAGAAAGACGCCGCTCACACCGATCAGGATGGCGTTGAGCAGGGGCAGCCAGGTTTCCCAGAAGTCGGTTGTCATCGGTCGTTGTGCGCTTACCGCTTGGTCGCTCTGAGCGAGAACGTGAGTGGCAGGAGCGTCTCCTGTCCTGGCAGCCGCCACCAGCCATCGGCGCCTTGCTCCATCCCCGGCAGGCATTTCCAGCCCGCAAACGGGAACTCATGGAGATACTCCAGGCGCAGCCCTTGGGTTGTCAGGGCGCTCACGATGTCGCCCAGCGTATGCTGCCACTCGTAGGCAACGTTGTGGGCCGTCTCGACTTGCGGTTCGGCATAGGAGCCTGATCCCTCCCAGCGCGATGGCTTGGGGTCGAAGTACGGGTGGGCAAGCTGCGGTGTTGGTGCTGCTGCCTCGGTGTCACCAAAGGCATCGGCGAACGGATGTTTCTCACGAATATAGAACGTGCCGCCGGGCCGCAGGAAATGGGCGACAACCGCGCCCCAACGCCGAATGTCGGGGAGCCAGCAGAGCACGCCGGCCGACGTAAACACAATGTCGAACTGTTCAGTCAGTACCGTTGGCAAGTCGTAGAGATCGGCGCAGACGAAGCGGGCAGGGATCGCTAGCTCGGCGCTCAGGGACTGCGCGAGGGCGATGGCTTGGCCCGAGAAGTCCGCGCCGGTGGCATGGGCACCGCGTCTTGCCCACGACAGCGTGTCCATACCGAAGTGGCATTGGAGATGCAGCAGGGACTTACCGGTGACCGGACCTAGCTCGGCAAGCTCGATGGACTTGAGCGAGCACCGGCCGGCCTTGAAGCCGGCCAGATCGTAGAATGCCGAGTCGCGGTGTAGCGGCACGCGCTCATCCCAGAGGGCGCGATTGGCCGGCAAGTACGAGTCCATGCTGCTGCCCATGTCGTGGTCGGCGTTGTCTCGCGCTAGAGTAGAGTATAGAGGCTCGGCCGGTCGCACAGACGCTCGGGAGCCTGTAAAATCTCTTTCGGCTCATTGCGGCCGGACACTATGCAGAGGGAGATAGGGAACAAGCATGATCGGTCCATTCGGCGGCACGGCCGATCTCACCGCGGTGTTCTTCGTGGTGGTGATGGTCGTTGGCGCCCTCGTGGCGCTGCTCTCCTACGAGTTCTGGGGGCGCGGCGCCTGGTGGTTTGGGCTAGGGCTGGTGGGTACGGCTGCGGTACTGCTGCTCTTCCGGGCGTTGGCCGGGGGCATGGTCGGACCCTTTGGCGGCCAGTCGGACGCGCTCCTGATCGGCGTCGTGGCCGCTGCGTCCATTGGCCTGGTGTTCCTGCTCCTGACCCATGAGCTTGACGAGCAGTTCGGGCATATCACGTTCTGGGCCGGCGTAGGTCTCATAGCGGCGGCGCTCCTGCTCATCGCCATCGGCCAGTCCGTCGCAGCGATGCTGGCGTTGGTTGGTGGCGGTGTCATCGTCGCGCTCCTGTTGCAGGTAGCGCCGCGCGTGCTGCTGCACTACGCGCAGTTTCGGTATTGGGGCCACGGCGCCTGGTGGGGCGGGCTGGCGCTGCTGGTGGCGGCGTTGGTCATGCTCGGCTTGGGACGCACGGCGCCCGCTACCGCGCTAATCCTCGCGGGGGTGGTGGTCCTGTGGGTGCTGGCCCTGGTGATGCCCCAGATCACGCGCCGCTATACGCAGTGGGAAGAGCAGTGGACGGTCACGGGTGAGGCGCTGTCGGTGCAGGGCCGGCGCTTCGAGCGCTCGCGGTACACCACGCTGGCGATGGGGACGCTGGCGCTCGTCGGAGTTGTCGCCTGGGTTGGCGGCGTGCCGGCGCCGCGTGAGGACGCGGCCGAGGTACAAACCGGACCACTATTCGAGTTCACCGTGGACGCCGAGCTGGCGACCCAGGGTCAAGCCATCTTTCTGGAGTATGGTTGTCAGGCCTGCCACAACGTCGAAAGCCGCACCGGCGGCGTGGGGCCCAGCCTGGTCGGCATATTTGCCAAGATGGAGCGATTGGAACGCGGCGAGGAAGTGGTCGTAGACGAGGAATACTTGCGGGAGTCCATCGTCGACCCGAACGCCAAGATTGTTCGAGGCTACCAGGGTGCGGTGATGATGGGGGGCATCCAAGCCAATCACGAGGCGATCAGCCAGCCCGAGACCGTGAACGCGCTGGTGGAGTTCATCAAGAGCCTCGCGAATTAGCTCCTCACCCCCGGCCCCGCTCCACAAGTGGAGCGGGGAGACCGCTTGGCGCAGCGCGGCCGCCATGTACCATTCCGTGACTACGCGAGGGCAGGGACGCGCAGTGGATGTTGACGACGTAAGCAACCTGTGGCTGGCCGAAGAGTTGCACCGGCAAGGTGGCGTGCAGTTTGGTGACTTCACCTTGGGTCGCAGCACTCGGCACTCGCCCATCTACATTGATGTGAAGGTGCTGCTGCGGGTGCCGCAGGTGCTCCGTCGCGCAGCCGAGTTGATTGTGCAGGAGACGCAGGCCGAGCTAGGCCGGCGGCGCGGGCGCTTCGTGCCTTTCGATCTGGTGGCCGGCGTGCCCTTTGGCGGTCTCCACCTGGCGACGGCGTTCGCCATTCAGAGCGATACGCCCATGATCTATGCCATCCCGCACCACGATGGCAGCCGGCAGCGCGTGCTGGAGGGGCACTACCGGCCGGGCCAGCAGGTGCTCATCGTTGACGACCTGATGACGACCGGCGGGAGCTTCCTCGAAACGCAGCGGGTGCTCACGGAGGCGGGCCTGCGCGTGCGAGACGCCATTGTCTTGGTAGACCGTGACCAGGGCGGCGGCGACCGCCTGCGGCGACATGGGATACAGCTGGTTTCGATCCTGCGCCTGCCGGTCATGCTCACCTACTACATGTCGCAGGGCTATATCTCCGAGGACCAGTACCAGCGCAGTATGGAATACGTGCGGACCCACCGGGCGGTGTAGGGGCGGTTCTCGGAGGCGGGTGCGGTGGCGGCTACACGACTGGTCAAGCGTGGTCTGCGCCGGACCTGATGAAGAGGCCACGATAGACTCTCGCACCGACTGTGTGTAGTCGAGCAACAACGATGTAAGGAGCATGATATGGCTGATGGCTTGAGCTTGGATCGTCGCCACTTTCTCGTCGCCGGCGCAGCGACGGTGGGGGTGGTCGCTTGTGGACCGGCCGAGGAGGCGGCGTCACCGCCGCCACAACAGCAGCCGGAGCGGGTTGCCGAGCAGCCGAAGCCGGCGCAGCAGGGCGGCGTTCTGCGGGTGGGCACGCCGGGCACGCCCTCGGGGTTGGACCCGGCGATTATGAACAACGGCGAAGCCTATATCCTCAACATGAATACGCACGACAACCTGGTCTACCTGAATCCCCGGCTTGAATACGAGCCGCAGTTGGCCGAGTCGTGGTCGTCGAACGATGACTTGACTGTATGGACCTTCAAGCTGCGCCAGGGCGTGAAGTTCCACCACGGCAAAGACTTCAACGCCGACGACGTAGTTTTCACGTTCAAGCGGCTGCTCGATCCCGAGACCAAGTCGGCGATTCGTAGTGTGGTTGACCCTATTCAGGACGTTACGGCGGTGGATTCGCACACGGTGCGGTTCACCTTGAAAGGCCCTCATGCCACGTTCCCGGCCTTGATGGCGCCCCGGCAGGCGGCCATTGTGGCCAGCGACCGCACGCCGGAGCAGCTCAAGTCGGAGCCGTCGGGGACGGGGCCGTTCAAGATGCAGGAGTTCAAGCCCGACGAACGGACGATCATTGTCCGTAACCCGGACTACTGGCAGGCGGATCGTCCGCGCGTGGACGAGGTGCATTTTCTAGTGATGAAGGAGCAGGGCGCGCAGGCGGCGGCGCTCATCGGCGGCTCGATCCACATGATGTTCACCGTGAGCATGGACGTCGTGCCGCAGCTCCAGTCGAACTCGAATACGAGCGTGGAAGTGAAGGAAAGCGGGGCGTTCACCGATCTGGTGACGAACACACAACTGGCGCCGTTCCAAGACAACCGGGTGCGGACCGCCTTCAAGCTGATCGCGGATCGGGAGGCGTTGCGGCAGGCGGTGTTCTCCGGCTTTGGGTCGCTCGGGAACGACGATCCGATTGCGCCCATCGTGCCGGAGCATAACGACGCGCTGGCCCCGCGTGAGCAGGATGTGGCCCAGGCCAAGCAGTTGTTGACGGAGGCGGGCTTTGACTTCAGCCAAGAGATCGTACTGCACAACAATGCCAAGCGCCCCGACCACCAGGCGCTGGCGCTGGCCTATCAAGAGCAGGCCAAGCAGGCGGGGATCAACTTGAAGATCGAGCGGCACGAGGACAACGTGTACTGGTCGAACGTGTGGCTGAAGGTGCCGTTCTGCATTGTCAACTGGCAGTGGCGGCCCAACATTGACGAGCTGTGCTCGATCATGCTGCATTCCGAGGCCAAGTGGAACGAGTCGTTCCACAAGAACGCGGAGGTGGACGAGTTGATCGCCAAGGGCCGGGCCGAGCGGGACCCGACGCAGCGCAAGGCGATCTACGGGCGCATCCAGGAGATCGTCTCGAACGAGTACGGCCTGATTGTCCCCTTCCACTGGCCAAACATCAACGCGCTCCACAAGAGCGTCCAGGGCCACGTGATCCATCCCGTCACGTGGCTCGATCTGCGCGGCGTCTCGGTGGAGTAGTTTTTAGTTTTCAGTTGTTGGTTTTTAGTGGGTGCTGCGGGGACGCGGCTAGAACTGGAGGGTGGTATGCCGCCGCGTAGACGGGCGAGGGCCAAGCGGCCGATTGAGTCCTACGACCATCGGGACAAGGAACGGCTGAACAATCCGCCGGTCGGGCTGGTGACGCCGCAGACGGACACGGATTCGGGCCAGCAGACTTACAAGTACGATCCGCACCTGGACCCGCAGCTTGACTGGGCGGGCAAGGCGGAGCACGTCTCGTTTGAGGTGCCGACCGTCTCCTTGCACGTCCACGAGCGTATCGAGCCGCGCACTATCATTGAGGCGGTGCGGAAACGCAACGGCGCCGCCGATGCCGAACAACTCTCGTTCTTCGAGCTGCCGGAGGAGAACCCGCCGCTGCGCCAGGCCATCGAGTTCTATGGGCACAGCCACAACTGGTCCAACCGGCTCATTGCCGGCGACAGCCTGCTGGTGATGAACAGCCTGCTGCAGAAGGAGAACCTGGCCGGCAAGGTGCAGATGGTCTACCTGGACCCGCCCTATGGCATCCGCTACGGTTCCAACTTCCAGCCTTTCGTCAACAAGCAGGTCGTGACAGATGGCCGCGACGACGACCTGACGGCCGAGCCGGAGCAAATCCAGGCCTTCCGCGACACCTGGGAGCTAGGCATCCACTCCTATCTGACCTACCTACGTGACCGCCTGCTGCTGGCGCGAGAGCTGCTGACCGAGAGCGGCAGTGTGTTCGTGCAGATTAGCGACGAGAATCTGCATCATGTTCGCGAGTTGATGGACGAGGTGTTTGGAGTAAAGAACTTCATAAGTCTAATTTCCTTCCAAAAAAAGGGGAGTCAATCGGGAGAATACTTGCCACCGATACATGAGTATGTTGTTTGGTACGCAAAAGATCGAGAAGGAGCCAAGAGAAAGTTTCGCCGCCTTTATATCGATAGAGACTTGTCCGGTGTCGGTGGCGCAGGCTTCGACTATTTGGAAACCAAGAGCAATGAAATTCGCAACCTTACCAAAAGCGAAAAGGACGGAATACACCCCTTGCCCGACGGCTCAAGGGCATTTCGTTTTAATCCTCTATTCAGCGCCAAGCCCGGGCCAAACGAGCCAGTAGAGATAGATGGTGTTTTCTATCCTTCTGGTGGGAACTCTTGGAAGATCAGTCCTTCTCACTTGCCCAGATTGTATAGTGCGGGGCGTGTGGTTCCGCAGAAAACGAGGCTTGTCTTCAAGAGATATGCCAACGACTTTCCCTGTGTCCCTATCAGCAACATCTGGGGAGGACTGGGTGGTGCCTCCTATAAACTCTATGTCGTTCAAACTAACGCCACGGTTATCGCCCGTTGTCTGCTGATGACCACCGACCCAGGCGATTTGGTGTTCGATCCGACGTGTGGCTCCGGTACAACGGCTTTTGTCGCCGAGCAGTGGGGCCGACGCTGGATTACCTGCGACACGTCTCGCGTGTCGCTGACTCTCGCCAAGCAGCGCCTGATGACCGCCTCCTTCGACTACTACGAATTGGCGCATCCCGCCGAGGGCGTGGGCAGCGGCTTCAGCTACAAGACCGTGCCGCACATCACGCTGCGCTCCATCGCCAACAACCCGGACATCAAAGAGGGCATGACGCGAGCCGAGATAGACGCGGCTATCGCGCGGCACGCGCCCCAGGAGACGCTCTACGACCAGCCGCTCGTGGACCGCCGGAAGCAGCGCGTCAGCGGCCCGTTCAGCGTCGAGGCCGTGCCGGCGCCGACGGTAGCGCCGCTGGAGCAGTTCTTGGTTGACGATGGTCAGTCTGCGGAGGAGGGTGATGGCGCGGCAGCCCTCTCCCAGGGGGAGAGGGGGGATAGCTCGGTGGCTCGCTCCGGGGAGACGGTGCGCCAGGCCGACTGGCGCGACGAGCTGCTGAAGACGGGTATTCGGGGCAAGGCCGGGCAATATATCCGCTTTGCGCGGCTGGAGCCGCTGCCCGGCTGCCGCTACCTGCACGCTGACGGTGAGACGCTGCCGAACAACCGAGGCGCCGATTCGGTCCGCGAGGGCGGCGCCGCGCGCACGGTGCAGCGCGTCGTGGTGTCCTTTGGCCCGGACCATGCGCCGCTGGAGCAGCGCCAGGTCGGGGAGGCGTTGGAGGAGGCACACACGCTGGTGCCGCGGCCGAAAGTCGTTGTGTTCGCCGCCTTTCAGTTCGATTCCGAGGCGGCCAAGGACATTGACGAGACCAACTGGCCGGGCATGACGCTGCTGAAGGCGCAGATGAACGCCGACCTGCTGACCGACGACCTGAAGCGGAAGCGGGCCAGCAACGAGAGCTTCTGGCTGGTTGGACAGCCGGATGTAGCCGTAGACCAGGTACGCAAGGGCCAGCACACTGGCAAGTGGCAGGTGGAGGTGCGCGGCTTTGACTACTACAACACCAAGAGCGGCGATGTGGAGTCGGGCGGCGAGGACAAGATTGCGGTCTGGTTGCTGGATACCGACTACGACGGGCGCAGCCTCTACCCGCGCCAGGTCTTCTTCCCCATGGCCGGGGCGCAGGACGGCTGGGCGCGGCTCGCCCGTAACCTGAAGGCAGAGATAGACGATGACCTGATCGAAGCCTATCGCGGCGCGGTATCGTTGCCGTTCGAGGCAGGCGAACACCAGCGCATCGCCGTCAAGATCGTAGACGACCGCGGCATCGAGAGCTTGAAGGTGATCGGGTTAGACTGATGGCCGGACAAACCGCGCGGCCGCTGCTATCCTTGGGAGACGGCAGGAGAGCGATGTAGATGCTCACTGAGCTAAAGCTTGCTAACTTCAGGATTTTCGACGATGAGGTGAGTGTGCGCTTCCGGCCGATCACGGTGCTCATCGGTCGGAACAGTTCGGGGAAGTCGTCAATCATCAAATTCCTGCTGATGCTGCAACAATCTCTTGATCCAGGAAATCCCCAGTTTCTATCTCCGGAGGGTGACCGCGTGCGTCTGGGAGTCTTCTCGGAGTTGAAGAATGCACTGACTCGAAAGAGGAATCTCGCCTTTCAATTGGCGACGAAAATGCCAAATATCCGTCCTGGCCCTGCCATATCGGAGCGTTTAGCGTCACTCAAAGATGTCGGCCCCGAAATATTGCTGTATAAGACCGGTGCTACTGTTTCCTACATAACGAGCGGTAACATTGGTCGTTCTAACTCTTCTTTAGTGAAAGACTCTTCAGGTAAATCTTTAGTAAGAGTCGTTGCTAGGATTTTAGAAGACTCTATTTTTCTTGATCGCCCATCCCAATCGGGAGTTGAAAAGGCCGTCGCACGCTTGTCGCAGTCAATGGGTGAAGAAGGTGAAATGTCACTTGATGATTTGCTTAATGAACAAAATCTTTGGCTCGCAAAGTATGAACTACTGGGCATGTTACGTTATCAGATCAACTCAATTCGCCATCTCTCGGCGGTGCGAGACGAATCTCAAAGAGTCATCCTTGCATCTCCTCCGCCAGTTGATTACGTGGGTCAAAGAGGACAGTATGCGCTCCCTCATCTCCAGCAGATGACGGAAGAAGACGAAGCCCGATATCAATTCATTCTGCCACATTTGGGTAACGTCGCAGGTATAGATGGTATCGATTTCAGCACGTCTTTAGGATATATCAGCCGGTGCTACGCGAAAAACAAAGCGACCGGCGCCAATGTACCGATAGCGGATTATGGATTTGGCGTGAGCCAATGTCTGCCGATCTTTGTTCAGGGTGCCATAATGTCGCCATACACTTCACTTATGGTGGAACAGCCTGAAGCCCAGCTTCACCCTACCGCGCAGTTGGAAATGGGTAGTTTTTTTGCCGATCTGTGGCAGAAACGTAATGTCGGCTCTGTTATCGAAACGCATAGTGATAACATACTGCTTAGGCTGCGACGTCTGATTGCAAAGCGCAAGCTCTCCCACGAGGATGTTTCGGTAGCCTTCTTCACGTTCGACGAGAATAACGGGAATATGCCGGTTGTCAAGAATCTCGATATCAACGAAGATGGATCTATGCAACCCGGCCTACCGATGGAATTCTTCGGTGCAGATGTCATAGAGGGACTGAACCTCGGGGCACGCAAATGACCAGAATTCCATTCCAGGATCATGTCGCTATTGATACAAACGTGTTTGTTCATCTGCTGAATACTGAAGAAAATACTCACTCCCATATAAACAAACTGCTAGTACACCTCTGGAACTATTGCATTGCTCTCGTTATTGATGATAATGGTCGTATATTAGGTGAGTACGAGAGAATTATAACACCTGTGGTGAAGAATCTTGATGAGAATCTAAATGAAAGAGCTATCCTGCTCTATTGGATTCTATATGCCGAGCGATGCGAGGTTCCGTTGGATATGGGAGATGATCTCATGCGGGCTATCCGCAGAGTTATCGTTGAGTCTTCGGAAAGCGTGGATAGGATATTTGTTTATGTGGCCTTCAAGATGGGTACAATACTCATAACCAACGATGACGTGCATATAGTGGTCGGCCCAACACGGGAGAGGAACCAATCTCCGCGGCGTGACAGACTGCTACATGGTACGAGAAGATTGTGCCCTGGTGGAGCCGGTATACTGACTTCCCAAGAAGCGTGTGATAAAGTTGGGTGAGGATGGTTGTCGCATCGAGAGCCTCAAAGTGATCGGGTTGGGCTGATGGCCGGGCCAGGCGAGCACGCGGGGAGTGCCTCCGCAGGGGCGGTGGCGGTGTCAGGGGAAGAGTTGGCCGCCTTTTGCGAGCGCTGGCAGATCGTCGAGTTGGCCTTCTTCGGGTCCGTGCTGCGCGACGACTTCGGACCGCACAGCGACGTTGACGTGCTGGTCCGCTTTCACCCGGAGTCCAAGCATAGCCTGATGGGCTTGGTGACGGTGCAAGAGGAGTTGAGCCGGGTACTCGGCCGCGAGGTGGACTTGCACGAGCGCACGGCGGTCGAACGGAGCCGCAACTACATCCGCCGCCGGGCGATCCTGGAGTCCGCCGAGGTCGTCTATGCAGCGTGACGAGCGCGCCTACCTGCTCGATATTCTGTGGCAAGTGGTGCAGGACGACCTGCCGGCACTGATTGCCCAGCTTGAGCCGCTCGTCCCGCCGGGAGAAGCGCAATGCCCCAAGCAACCATAGACCGGCTCATCATCAACTCGCCCTATGCGGAGCCGTCCCGGTATTGGCGGTATGAGCGCGAGAGGCAGCGCTTCGATCTGGCCAAGTGCCGGCGGCCGGCGGGGTACGTGGTGGCGTCCGGCAATACGCGCAGTTTTGACGACCCCGGCATCTTTGTCGAGATACCCTTGGTCAACCGTATTCGTCAGCGCGTGCGGGCCTGGTGCGCGGCCGGCTACCCAGGCGTCACCGGCA